>CAIYXP010000482.1 GCA_903930145.1 uncultured Methylococcaceae bacterium | reverse complement strand
GCATGGGGAATGGCGCGATAATTCCATCGCGGAAGATAGCCATCAAAAACAATCCTCATGTTTTCGAGAAAATCTGCCGCGCACTTCTTTCCCGTCTCATAGACACCCGTCAAAATGTCCACCGTCACCTTCAATCCCGTGGCGGTCTTCGCCATTTCCATGAAGTGCTTGGCGATGCTGACCGAATGGAACACCACGCCCTGGCAGGCGCGCGTGATGTGCGGAAAAAGCCGGTGCTCGATGGGGTTGTGCTTCGAGCAGTACGGCGGATAATGCGCAACGCGGATGTCCAACCCCACCCGGTCCGCGAGCGCCTGCAAGGCTTCCTTGAACACATGCCGGTTGGAAGCGTTGCTGCCGCCGCCATCACAAAGCAACAACAGTCGGCAGCTTCCGGAATACTGCCTGAAACCGTGCCGCTCCCACCAATGGGCAACACTGTCGCAGCAAAATTCGCTGGTGTCGTGGCTGATGTTGAGGTGGATGTGGCCTTCGTTGCGCGCCACGTCATAAATACCGTGCGGGATCAGTTTGCCTTCGCCCGCGCTGGGGAAGTCGTGATCCAGCACGTCCACGGGCTCCTGCGTGTGGGTGTGGCCTTCCCGTGCGAAATTGCCAATCAATTCCTTCTTCTTGGTGTCAATGCTGACCACCGGGTCGCCCGCAGCAAGATACTCGGCCTTGAGCTTGGCAATGTTCTGAAACTGCGCATCCCGGTCTGGATGGGCGCCCAGCGATTTTTTCTTGCGCACCTTGCGCTGCCCCAAGCCATGCTTTTTCATGAGCTTGCGCACCGTGTGCCGACTGGCCGGTGTCCCCATGGCCTTCAAACGGCGGCTGATCTCACCGCGGGACAGGTTGGTCCACAACACGCCTTCCCGCATCGGGTCGCCTGCGGTGAATTCGGCGAGAATCTTGAGGAAGTGGCCCCTCCAGTTGCGGCAACCGTTCCGTGGCCGTCTTGCGGCCGCCACCTTCCTTTCTGACACGCCCCGGCACAGGGTCGCCAGTCTGTTCCAACTCCGTCATGCCCCGCCGCACCGTTTTCGGATCAACACCGAATAACTTCGAAATATACTCAATGCCGCCGTGGCCCAGTTTGGCCGCCTCAATCCCAGCATAGCGCCGCCGATCCTTCTCCGAGAGTGTCGCAAAAAGACGCTGCATCTTGAGTTCTATTTCTTTCTCGTAACCCACTGCTATCCGATATGACCGATTGTAGACCAGTGCATTCATTATCCATCAAATGACTTCGGCATAAAGACTCAATTCAGGTAAATTGTTTTCGACCGTATCCTTAGTGTTGATCCTTGACTCACGATAGCCAATGCTGTTGACCAGAAACGCGAGCCACATGCCAAGGAAACAAGGCTTATTTTCGCAATCCCCCATGTTTCATAGCATGGCTTGATGGATAGTTTGGCATTCCATCCCGGCAATGCGTTGCCTCTGATCTAAATATCCCGTTAAGGCACACGCTCGCGCTTCGGCTTCGGTCATTTCGCCATCGGCAAGCATGATGGCTACCCGCTCGGCGAAGGCTTCGCAGTGTTCGCCCTTGGGCGGTTCGATGCCCCCCTGTTTGCATTGCACAAACAGCCAGCGAATGTCTTTGATGTATGGTTGAAATTCGCTCATGATGTTTACTTGTCTCCCTTTGTGGTGTGCCTGGTACGGTAGTTTAAGTCCTGCATCTGCCGCCGATAGCCCCTGTTCACTCAGACTATAGGCCAAATTTCGCCACCTACTGACCCCGTGCTATTTACTTGCATTGTCCGGCAATTCCAGCCTTAGTCTTGCGCATATCCCTCCCTAACATATCCTCGCTATTTTCCAGTTTCCGCGTTTGCCTTACCCCCTCCCCCTACTTCAAATCTCGACTATTCAGTAATTTCCGCCGTGGTTTGGCGCACCCCCCTCACTCAAATCCTCGCCATTGTTCTAGGCATACCCCCTTTAATGTCACGGATAAACGGCAATGTCCACTCCTGTCTAACCGACACCCCCCCTTAGTTTCTACGGATAATCGGCTTTGTCCGCCCAAGTCCCACAGTGGCAGGGTTCACAAGGCAATACCCCCCTACCTCAAATGTCGGGTTTTTATCTCATTCCATCCCTGTCCATCGACTGGTTGGCCTGTCTGAGAAAAAAAAGCCCCAAACTTCTCACTCCTGCCAGTTTTCCGCCAAGGTGCATGACCGCTTGAACCCACTGTTTGATTCCACCTGTCCATTGCCCTTGTTTCCCATAGCCCCCGCTTCTTTAAACGAATTTCTCGCAAACCCGTCAAGATGTGGGGCATGATCTTGCCAACATGAATGCCATTACTTGCCTCAGTCCGGTCAGGTGGCTATGGCAAAATTGGCTATTTTGGCTAACAATACCTTCGCCAAAATTCATGCCGTTTTAGCATGAATCCTGCCGATTTCCGCAGCTTGGAAAATTCTGTCGTCGATTAAAAATTCCTCGCCCGTTTTGCCGAGCGAATTTAAAATCCTCCGCGTGTATTTTCGCGCCCTGAAGGTCGTTTTCAAGTCCAACATGCTGCCTCCGCTTAGGCCCTCCATTTTGTCGCACAAGAGCCGCGAGAAGGTCACCATGAACAGGGAGAAGTTGGCGAAGTTCCCGACCTGCGTCTCCTTGACGTTCATGAAGTCTTCCAGCCCCCAGTATTGCTTGGCATCCCTGAAGTCAAACTC
>CAIYXP010000481.1 GCA_903930145.1 uncultured Methylococcaceae bacterium | reverse complement strand
CCTTCCCCTGCAATGAAAATTATAGAGAACGCTTGTTTTGACTAAAGCACTATTGCAATGGTTTATGACATAATGATATAAACTCATGAATCCTATCTGTTACTGATGAAGTGACCATATTCTGTTTAAAATCAATTATTCATACATTACCAAGAATGAGTGTTAATGGCGTTGAGTATAGTAAATTCCAGCTTCCGGCGAAAACGCAGTCTGGATAAGAAACCTATCGTCACAGGCAATGTATCAATCTTATAAAGCATCCGCTGCATAATCCGCCAGCCTAGACCTTTCTCCTCTCCGCAAGGTGAGGTGTGCACCGGCAGAATAAGATTTGAAGTGATCCACCACATAGGTCAAACCGGAGGTGGTCGCGGTTAAATAGGGCGTGTCGATCTGACCGAGATTACCCAAGCAAATGACTTTAGTTTGTGGGCCGGCACGGGTAATCAGGGTCTTCATCTGTTTGGCCGTGAGATTCTGAGCCTCGTCGAGTATGATGTAACGATTGAGGAAAGTGCGTCCGCGCATGAAGTTCAGCGCACGGACTTTGACCCGGCTACTAATCAGATCATTAGTCGCGGCCTTCTCCCATTGGCCGGTTTCGGCATGACCGCCGCCTAACAATTCCAGATTGTCCAACAAAGCCCCCATCCAAGGGGCCATCTTCTCTTCTTCGGTACCGGGCAAAAAGCCAATATCTTCACCCAGCGGAATGGTTTCGCGGGTCATGATGATTTCCCGAAACTGTTTGCCTTCCATGGTTTGGGCCAAGCCCGCCGCCAAAGCCAACAAGGTTTTGCCAGTCCCTGCTTGGCCTAATAATGTCACAAAATCAATGTCTGGGTCCATCAACACATTCAAGGCGAAGTTTTGCTCCCGATTTCGCGCCTGTATGCCCCAAATGCTGTGCTTGGGTTCACGGAAGTCACCGGCCAACTCCAACACGGCGGTGTCTCCTTCGAGGGTGCGGACGACGCACTCAAACGCGGACTCGTCGGGCAGATAGAGGAATTGATTGCTATGCCAGTTTTTCACCAGTGGCCCGCTGACCTTATAGAAAGTATGCCCGCGATGATCCTGCCAAGAGTCCATCTTTTCGCCATGGGTGGACCAGAAATCCAGCGGCAACTCCGCCATGCCGCTGTAGAGCAGATTGATGTCGTCCAGCACCTGGTCGCTGTGATAATCCTCCGTATGGATGCCAAGCACGGAAGCTTTGATGCGCATATTGATGTCTTTCGACACCAAGGTGACTTGCACCTGCGGCATTTCATCGGCTAGGGCCAGTGCGGTGGCAAGAATGGCATTGTCAGCCACACCGCCTGGCAGCGATTCAGGCAGGGCAGAAGCCATGCGCTTGACTTGGAAAAATAACCGCCCTGTGCATTTTTCGTCAATGCGGCTTGCAAACTGGAGTTGCGGCAGCGGAATGCCTTCGCTGATCGTCTGCATGTCCGCATGTTGGATTAACTCATCCAGAAAACGGCTGGCTTGTCGGGCGTTGCGGGCAACCTCCGACAAGCCTTTTTTGGAATTGTCCAACTCCTCCAGCACGATCATCGGAATGAAAACGCCGTGCTCCTGAAAGCGGAATAGCGATGAAGGGTCATGCATCAACACATTGGTGTCGAGGATGAAT
>CAIYXP010000480.1 GCA_903930145.1 uncultured Methylococcaceae bacterium | reverse complement strand
TTCCGGCAGTCCATGCCGGAGTGACGGCTTACTCGCCAAAATGAGAATTGCTGTCAGCCAAGCAGCGCTTCTCAGTTATGCCGAAACGGGAATTGCTGTATAAAGGGATTAACGCTACCGACTTTGGAAAAAAACCGCTATCATGGGCATTTATTTTTTCAAAAAAGGCTCACAAAATGCAGGTTTCTGCCCAAAAAGTGGTTTACATCCATTATACCCTCACTGGTGAAAATGGCGAAGTCATCGACAGCTCTGAAGGCCAAGAGCCTTTGGCTTACATCCATGGACATGGCAATATCATTCCAGGCTTGGAGAACGCTCTTTCGGGCAAAACCGCTGGCGAGAAGATTCAGGTCACCATCCCGCCCGAACAGGCTTATGGCGACCGTGACGAAGATCTCATTCAATCCGTTCCCATCGAAGCATTTCATGGAGTCGATGAAATCCTCCCCGGAATGCAATTTCACACCGAAACCCCGGATGGCGTTCAATTGGTGACAGTCGTGAATATTAATGGCAATGAAGTCATCCTAGACGGCAACCATCCCATGTCTGGACTGACCTTGAATTTTGATGTCGAAGTGACCGATGTCCGCGACGCAACAGAGGAAGAGTTGAATCACGGGCATGTCCACGGTCCGGGCGGTCATCATCACTAATCCCTCCGTTTGCACATGCTTGCCATGGCAACTTCTGGAAATCTGCGGCAGCGAACCTAAAGGCTTGCTGTCGTTTAGCAAACTCTAATGTCCGGGGCTTATTCTGCCCCGGATATGCCTAAAATGAGTCAATTTACAAATCACTGTTTAGGCCCAAGCAAACTAAGGTAAGTATCAACCGTTGCAGCCCAACTAAAATTGGCAAGCACATGTTGACGAAGGTTTGCACCCATGGATTTGGCCCTTCCGGGTTCATTTAACACTGAGCGCAAAGCCGATGCCAGCGCTTCATGATCTTCAGGCTCAACCAGCACACCTAAGTCAGGTGATGAAATAATCTCTGGGATACCGCCTACCCGGCTGGCTATCACAGGCAAACCAAATGCCCCTGCCTCCAACAATACCAAGCCGAATGGCTCTTTTCTCGATGGGAGCGCAAAAATCCGGGCATTTTCAAAATACGGGGCAATTTTGGTGTGGGGCAATTCCCTAATGACCGTTACTTTGTCAACAAGCCCCAACTCAACGATCCATTGCATGATCTTATCGTAAGCGGAATTGCCCCCCCCCACCAAAGCGAGTTTAAGCATAGGGAAATCAACGGTCAACTGCTTAAATGCCCGGAGCAAAATATCATGCCCTTTCTTATGCTCATAGGCCGCCACATTCAGGATGAAGTCATGATTGGTCAATTCCTGCGGCAAGTTCGATGCTTGATCCCGGTCACGCTCGAACTCATCCAGATCAAAACCATTGAGTGCGGCATGGGTTTTAGCCTCTATTTCCGGGAATTTCGCCAATACCCGTTTGGCTAGGGCGTGTGAACAAGTGATGACGGCATCGACATCAGACAGGATCAACCGCCAGATCAACAGGCCATATCCGCTGACTTTTTCGATGTCATCAAAATCAGTGCCGTGAAACGAAAGCAATATCCGGCCTTTATATCCACCCAGTTTTCGCAACAACACAAACGATAACGCGGAGTCGTTAGGATAATGCGGGTTTATGCAGACTACATTTTCTTTCCGCAAAACCTTGGTCAAGCGGATTAACAACCCCGGCAACCTTAGCCAATAGGCCAATTTCCCGACCCAACCATCGGCTATGGGGTAAAGCAGGCGAACATGGCAACAGTCGATGCCATCCTGCCGCACCCAGCGAAAACTGATATCCTCCCAACTGGCCACTAGGATGGAAGGGGAATAATCATGGCGGGCGAAATGTTTGTAAAGATTAAGCACTACATTAGCCACACCCCCCGGATGCCTGGGGTCCCAAGGCATGACAAACCAATAAGCTTTTTTCATAGTATCTGAGGCGTTGATGTAAAAACGGAACGTCAAAGCTTGCTTTGACGCTCCAATCTAAGGCCGCTGCGTGACATTAGTCATTCATTTTCCGGTTTATCCGGGCAACAAAGCTTCCAATGCGGATTTGTCCAAATGTTCTTTTTCCACCTTAAGATAGGCCACACCATCATCCGCCAAGACCACAGCTTCAACCACGCCAGAGACTTGGCGCAATTGAGCCGATAGTTCAATCGCTTCTTGTTGACTGAGGTTGCCAAAGTTGATTAACAGAGAACTCAAATGACGGGGAGGGTTCATACGCAGGGCAACCAAGGCCCAAACTAAAGCAAGGATGGCACAAAAAGCAAATACGTCCGGTTTGCCAAAGGCTCCGTAGATTGCCCCGCCACTGACTCCGCCGAAAAAGGCGCCCAAGAATTGTGCGGCTGAATAAACGCCCATTGCCGTGCCTTTCAATTCCGAAGGCGCAACCTTGGAAATCATCGATGGCAATGTTGCTTCTAGCAAGTTAAACCCGGTGAAAAACAAAAACAAGAGAAAACCAATCGCGTAGACGTTGTATGCCCCAAAAAATAGTCCTATGTCCGCCCCGGCGACGATAAAGATGAAAGCAACAAACACGGACTTCATTTTGCGTTTCTTTTCTGCCATTATCACAAATGGAACCATGGCAAACATGGAAAGCAGGAACACTGGCAAGTAGACCTTCCAATGGCTGGCGGTTTCCAACTCGACCGTGTCGCGCAATACCAGAGGAATCACCACAAAGGTGGCCGTCAATATGGCATGTAGCGAAAAAATCCCGAAATCAAGCCTTAGCAATTCAGGGTTTTTCAACACCTTGCCAAATTGATCCGGCTGTGCTTCAGCATCCCGGTGAAATCGGCTGATGACAGGGTTCGGTACAATCAAGTAGAGAACGGCAATCCCGGCCAACGCAAGGCCGCTGATGATCCAAAATATTCCCTTCACACCAATCAAGCCTTCCAACACCGGCCCGGCCACCATGGAGACGGCAAAGGAAATGCCGATGCTGATGCCGATTAATGCCATGGCCTTGGTGCGATGCTCTTCACGGGTCAGGTCGGCGGCAAGCGCCATGACCACGGATGCTACCGCGCCCGCCCCTTGGATGGATCGCCCGAGGATGACACCCCAGATGGAATCGGCTTGTGCCGCAACGATGCTACCTATGGCAAAAATGAGCAGGCCGAAGGCGATCACTTTCTTCCTACCCACATGGTCAGACCATAGGCCGTAAGGAATGCCGAGCAGGGCTTGGGTCAATCCATAGGCACTAATGGCTAAACCAATCAGGGCGGGCGTGGACCCTTCCAGATGGCGGGCATAAATAGAGAACACTGGCAAGATCATGAACAAACCCAGCATTCTGAGCATGTAAATCCCAGCAAGTGAAAGGCTGGCACGCAACTCCGCGCTCGTCATCGGGGTATCAATCTCCAACGCCTGCTTCAAAGCAAATTCTCCTGAAATTAAAAAGTGGTTGGTGTCGTGTTGGCTGACACCATCGCATTCCTTCAAACTCGAAGGGATGCCAAAGGCAATCAGACTGTTGGTGTCAGTTACATGTAGTTTTCAATCTGCCCTAGCAGGACATTGCCACTGCGCAAAGCGTATACGGATGATTGGGGCCGGCTCCTTTTTAAAACCAAGTTTAAAACCAAGCCGGCCGGTCCTTAGAAATCAAATCTTCAAGCTTACGAACTAGGGCAATTTATTGGCTTTGTCGTAATCAGCGAAAAAGGTTTTCAGCTTTTCATTGACCTCCGAAGCCACGGGCTGCACCAAGGCATCAAGACCTCCCGTTCCCGCTTTGATCACTGTGCTTTCCCATAAAATCGCGTCCACATGCTGGGGAATGCTGGTCGGGTGCTTGGGTTGGCTGGAGTCCTGTGGGGCGGCGATTTCAGTGGCCCGGTTCACGGCATGGGCATAATGCGCAAGCACACTGATATGGGCGGTAATGGCAGAGGGTTCGCTGCCGGGTTCAGTCCCCACGACATCAATGATGACTTTCAAGCGCCCGGTCAAATGAGGCAGCAAAGCAACGTCGTTGGAATTGCGGGCCTTGTGGAAATTGACATGGTTTTGCACCGACAAGGCTTCTAGGTTTTTGTAACTATCCAAACAAACTTGCTTCAATGCGGGAACCTTCGACTCTTCGGCGGGGCAATAGAAAATCATGCCGGGCCAACCCTTCAACCGACCTAGGTTGGCCCCCATCATGTGTTCGATAATCTTCTGTTCGGCAACATCGGACACAACGGGGACATCTTTGTGTTCTTGCGCGGGCGGGGCCGGGGGCGGGGTTTCAGCCCAATTGATGGGGGCAAAACCAGTCAGTGCCAGCGCTAACAGTGCCGGAGCCCAAGATGGAATGGAGCGTGTAGTGGATTTCTGCATTTCATTTCCTCATGTTTAAATTGTTTTGTTGACGCAGACAAAGGTGATAGTTCCGCGATGGTTGTAACAGGCAAGCAACCAGCCTTACCGGGTATCGATGTCAACCTGCCCTGTCATACGACGGTGAATATGTGACCAGGACATGCCAAAAGCAAGGATTAAAGCCAACACGATTTCTGTCAGGTGTTCGATCAGCCTAAAGTTGGACGGTTCAAACAACCCCATATCAGCCGCCAACCAGATCAAACCTCCGCAAAGGGCCAGCAGCAAGACAATGCCTAGGACACCCAATGAATCACGAGTGGCGTTTAAAAATAGGATCCAGCCTCCCAGCAATAGGATGCCAGCCACAAATTTTAACGCATCGGAACCCATCAAACCCGTCTCCGTGTGGTTAAAGCTGCCTTGAATCCAGTGAAAATAAGAATACCCCTCGGGATTATAGGTCGCATAAACCAACACCAAAGCAAACAGGAAGCGAATCAAGAAGCTTAGCCAGTTAAAAGTCATGTCAATGTTTACGATGTTGTAGTGAATATATTGGCATTTAATATAAGGTGACTAGGTCGAGTCAAGAAAAACAGTCGCAAACTTTCATCGTCAAGCCATACATCACTGAAACAATGACAAAACCCACTCATAACCCTACTTTTCACAACCTTGTCCACTGTGCTTAGTGTACGCCAGCATCACCGCCAATCATACGTAAATTCATGAACCTAAGCTACTTCGGGTTATAATGGGGCAACTTTTCTTCGAGGGTGGCCACTGTGCGCAATGTGTTGGATGTGTTTTTGGTTCTGCTGTTTTTGGAATTCTGTTTTTTTCTTTTTAAACAGGCCATGAAGTGGTTCCCGGTATAGTTACGTTTATTTCAGATCACGATTTTATGACAAGGGGCATGGCTGATGTCACCCAAAAAACCTGAATCCATCCGTGAACAGGCCGAACAACGGCAGCAAGAAGAGGCAATGCGGGTTGCCAAGAGCGTTCAATCACCCGGACAGACCAAGGAACAAACCCGGCAGATCGCCAAGGGCATCGAAAAAGGCATCGCCCTTTACAAGCAGCAGCAGAAAGCCAAGGCACGCGAACGTGACCGGGCAAGAAAAAAAGGTCCCAGCCAAAACCTTATTCAAGGTTCGCCTGAGACAGACTCGACAACCAGTGAAATCGAATATGGCCCAAACAGTCCCGCATTGTTGGTGGCCGGGGGGATATTCTGCCTAGTCGCATTGTTTCATATTATGCGCTATTTTCTGGGCTGGAGGCTCATCATCGAAAATTTTGAAATCCCCATGCCTTGGTCTTTGGCAGCGGCCCTGGTGTCAACCGGCTTATCCGTGTGGATGTTCCGTGTTGCCCGGGATTTATAATCCTAAAGGATATAAAGCTATTTTACCCTGTCTATCACGCATGGCTGATGTGTTCAGCCTTTCAGTCTTTATAAGAAGGTAAAGGCTTGTCACATTCGAAAAAATTCTCCTTCTGCTATTTTTCTCTCAACGAGGTTTGACATGGATATATTAATGACGGGCGGGACAGGTTCCATTGGCAGAGTGTTATGCCGACAATTGCTTAAGCAGGGTCATAAGCTGACGGTATTGAGCCGTAAACCACAGACAGTGAAATCCATTTGCGGGGAAGGTGTCGAGTCCATCGTTTCACTAGCGGATTTGCCTCCATCAACCCGGTTCGATGCCATCATCAACCTTTCGGGCGAAGTGGTGGTCGGACCTTATTGGACCGAAAACAGGAAAAAAGTACTTTGGGATAGTCGAGTAGGCATCACCGAACAATTGCTTGACTTCATCGCCAAGGCTGAGATCAAACCCAGCGTATTAATCAATGCTTCGGCGGTGGGTTTTTATGGCAATGGTGGCGAAAACGTGATTGATGAGGATTCAACAGGCTCGGGTGGCTTTGCGCATCAACTTTGCGATGGATGGGAAAAGGCTGCGGCTAAAGCCGAAGAATTTGGCGTGAGAGTATGCGTCATCCGCATAGGCTTGGTGCTAATGCCCCACGGCGGCATGTTGAAAAGCATGTTGCCTTCGTTCCGCCTGGGCTTAGGGGCTAGGATTGGCAACGGGCGACAATGGATGCCTTGGATTCATTATCTGGATTTGGTGGCTATGATTGAATATCTGCTGGCAAAACCCAACCTGCGCGGAGCTTATAACGGTGTTTCACCCAACCCAGTGACAAACCGTGAGTTCACCGCCAGTCTGGCAAAGTCGCTGCATAGGCCGGCCTTGTTGTTCGTCCCTGCATTTATACTGAAGCTGGCCATGGGCGAAATGGGCCAATTGCTACTGGAAGGCCAACGTGCCATGCCCAAACGATTCTTAGAGGCTGGATTCGAGTTTCGTTATCCACAATTGGATTCGGCCTTGGCTGAAATCATCGTTTGAACCAACAAGGTATCCCTCATGTGGCTAAAGGCATTTCATCTGATTTTCATGGTGACATGGTTCGCCGGTTTGTTTTATCTTCCCAGACTTTTTGTCTACCACACGATGACGGCTGATGTGGTCAGCGTGGAGCGGTTCAAGATCATGGAAAGAAAACTCTTCTACGGCATCATGACACCCGCCATGATCTTGACTTTAGCGTTTGGCATCTGGATGCTCGTTGACTATGCTTGGGATTTATACCGGACTAGCCTCTGGCTGCACCTAAAACTCACCTTATTGGCATTGCTGGTGGTCTATCACGGCTGCTGTTGGAAATGGTTGAATGATTTCAAGCTAGACCGTAATATACACAGCCATATTTACTATCGCTGGATCAATGAAATTCCGGTGATTTTTTTATTCGCCATCGTCCTGCTGGCGGTGATTAAACCCTTTTGATCGGAAGCCGAAGACATGCCCACCTACGATTACCAATGTCAATCTTGCAAAAATGAATTCACTGCCATGCATAAGATCAGTGAAGATGCGCCCCCATGCCCCCAGTGCGGCGGCGTAGACATCAAAAAGAAGCTGTGCGCCCCTGCCGTGCATGGAGGCGGTCATAAATCAACCCCTAGCCCTAGTGGACATGGCTGTGGCATGGGCGGTTGCGGGCATATTCA
>CAIYXP010000479.1 GCA_903930145.1 uncultured Methylococcaceae bacterium | reverse complement strand
GCGGGTGATTTGGATTTAAGCCAAGTTAAGGTGGTTAGCTTAGTTATTGAGAGAAACAATTTTGGAGATGGAGTTACCAATCCCGACTCAGGCTCGCTGGATATAAAAAGTCTTTGGTTTACGCCTAACCGTCCTGAGATTCAACCAGTCACTGATATTCAAAAACTCGATTTAGTGGAAAGGCGTACTTTTCAGTATTTTATTGACTGGACTAGCAGAAAAACTGCCAGTTTAGGCATACCTCAAGACCGTTCATCTTTTGGTGACTTGCTTTCAATGGGGGGGGTCGGTTTTGGTCTTCCAGCCTATGTCATTGGTGTTGAACGGGGTTGGATAACTCGCTCGGAGGCAAGGTCACGGACTTTGGCAATGTTGAGAATACTAGCTAATCCAAACTTTTTCGGATACGAGCCAATTGGTCGTATCGGTTACAAAGGTTGGTTTTACCATTTTCTAGGTGTGGATGGAAAGCGCAAGTTGAATTTTGACTTTGCAAGCACTCCTGCCGATGAATCACTGAACACAGTGGAACTTTCAACCATTGACACGGGTTTGGCTGTTATGGGGGTTCTTACCGCCCAAAGCTACTTTACAGGCTCAGATGCCGAGGAAGTTGAGATCAGAAATTTGGCCCAATCTATTTATGACCATGTGGATTGGAATTTCATGCTTGAAGCCAGCAGGCAACAGTTTTATTTAGGCTGGAAGCCCAACGAAACCCGCAATAATGACAATGCTGCATTTTTGATTTCTGATAGTGAAAACAAAGGCCAATATTCAGGCAAACCCGGATTACCTCAAACGCTGGATTATTACACTGATGAAGGTCAATTAGTGTCAATATTGGCGATGGGTTCAACCACGCACAGAGTGCCCCGCTCTGCCTATTGCAGTTGGATTCGTGACAAAGATACAAATGGACTTATCAGAACTTATCCCGGTGCTTTGTTCACATACCAATTTATGCAAGCTTTCATGGATATGAGCAATTGGCAAATTAGCGACTCTGTTAGTTGCCCCGGAGAATCCAAGATTAATTGGTTTGTCAACTCAAAACTAGCAATTCACACGGTAATTAATCAAGCTATAGCCAATCCAAAAGGTTTTCAAAATTACGGGCAATCAGCTTGGGGGGTATCAGCATCCGATGGGCCAGATGATTTCTATTATGCCTATTCTGTTTCTGATACAGCAAGAGATTCAAATCCTTATGAAGATGGAACTGTCACTAACTACGGAATGATAAGTTCTTTGGGTTTTGCCATGAAAAATGATCAAGTTATTGATCAAACTATTTACCAAGCGGTTATGAATGGCATATCGGATAGTTGGGGCAAAAATTATTGGCATTATCGTTTTGGATTGCCCGATGCTTTCAACAAAGATATTGTGCCTTCAACAATTGTTGATACTAAACCAGATGTGGCAAAAAATTCTCAGCCAACATGGCTCAGAAAATCAGGTTCTTGGGTTGGCAGGGCATTGTTTTCGATAGATCAAGGCCCGATGCTGTTGCACATTGAAAATGCTAGAAGCGGGTTAATTTGGAATCTATTGGCAAACAATCAGAACATCATTAGGGCTAAACAAAGGCTAAACTCCGTCAACCAGCCCCCTCAAAAAACGGATTTGTCATTCACTGGTGGAAGTAATTCGCCTATTATGGGTAAGTTGAATGGTACTGATCCAGAGAATAGCCCACTCAAATTTGGCCTAAAAGAAGCTCCGATTCATGGAAACGCAACGATTAATCCAGATGGAACTTTTGTTTATATACCCACTGGCGGCTATTCCGGTTCTGACAGTTTTAGCTTTTTGGTTGATGACGGCACTGATATTACCTCTGGTAAGGTCACTTTCGAAATTGGTAATCGCGCCCCTCTAGCCATGGACGATAATGTGGAAACCATGCAAAGTGTAGCAGTCAATGGACAATTAATAGCCACTGACCCAGATAACAATATGTTAGCGTTCTCTGCTCAAACTCAACCTTCTCACGGAACGGTCAGTATCAGTAAAGAGGGTGCTTTTGCTTACACCCCAATTGCTGGATACAGCGGCACTGATAGTTTTACCTTCCAAGTCACCGATGGTTCGGCTATTGCCACGGGAAGCGTATTCGTAAAAATCAATAGCATTTTACCGCCAGTCCTGACATCAGAACCTCTGTCCGGTGTAGTTACATTTGTCAAGGGCAGAAGCAAACTAGGGCTTATGTCGCTGGTATACTGCGACCAAGGTTGCAAGACGATTTACTATCGTCATCTCATGAATGACGGAACATGGTCTGCTGCTGAGGTTGTTAAATCTAATTGGAACAGAAAGACCGAATTCGGACAGGGTAAGTTTACCATGGATATAGATTCCTTAGGAAATCCTCATGTGTTTTGGGGCGAGAATTTAGCTTGGAGCGACCCAGATAAATTGGCCCATGCCATTCGCAATAGTGATGGGTCATGGTCTATTTCTTATGAAAATGCATCAACTTATGGCATGATTGGTCGTTTAAATCGAGTTGTTATAACACCTAATGATGAAATTTCGTTAATTACAACGGGAGACTATAGAGTAGGTGGTGGTTATCCGTTTTCCTATCTTTTGTATTTCTCTGGAAAAGTCGGTACTCCCCTATCATTCCAAGATGTATTAATTGGCGATGAAATATTATTGGATGTTGACATAGCCGTTGGTTTGGATAATAAGCCGATTTTTGCACTTGCCCAACAGCAGTTTGGAGGATATTATGCAACTAAAATCGTTTATCTAAGCTCCAATACATGGTCTACCAAAGTATTAGGAAGGGGATGGAATAATTGTACATATCCGATAAAAATTATGATCGATACCAATATCCACATAAAAAGTTGTGACCAATATTTTCAACTCTCTACACTGGATGGAACTCCAATTTTTGGCTATACGTCATTTAAAGATGATATGACGCTTGATGATTTCGGTATTGCATATTTTTCTGATACATCAAAAAATAAGCTAGTTCTTGGAATGGCTACTTTTAGTGATCGTTCAATCCTAGCGGGAGATGCATCCATTAGCAGTGACTCGTTTTACAGCAGTCTCATGTTATATGACAAGCAAAACAAGAACCTATTAGTTTCTTACGTCGACTTGAATAAGAATTTTAATGTAAAAACTTATACCAAGAAAAGCGTAGTAAATTACCTTAACAATCCATATCAGCCTCTGATAGTCAACAAACAAGGCGCAGGTACTGGCTCGATTACGAGCGTAGATGGTGCTATTAATTGTGGAGGCGCTTGCTCAAAAAATTATGCTCCCAATACAACAGTCACTCTAATTGCTAGGATGGGGGTTGATTCTTCATTTTCGGGCTGGAAAGGGGGGGCTTGCCGCGTTTATGGCAACACTTGCACTGTCATCATGGACACTGCCAAAACCGTCACCGCCAATTTCGATGTGTTCAAGAAGAAACGCCGCCACAGTTGGTTTAAGGCGGTCACACAATGAACCGGGCAAACTCGTTTCTAAGCCGAAACTCGGAATCCTTTGCAAGCGATGATTTCATTGATTCATGCTGCGG
>CAIYXP010000478.1 GCA_903930145.1 uncultured Methylococcaceae bacterium | reverse complement strand
GTTGTCTTAATCCCTTCTTAATCAGGGCAAGGTCAATACTTAAGCACCAAGGACATTGAAGAGAATTCCGCCAAGGAGCAGTCTTAATCCCTTCTTAATCAGGGCAAGGTCAATACCTGAAACATGACACATTGGCATCGTTGTTAGTGGTCTTAATCCCTTCTTAATCAGGGCAAGATCAATACGCCTGTGTCGGCAGACCATGTATGTTGGCCTACAGTCTTAATCCCTTCTTAATCAGGGCAAGGTCAATACTTAAATTTGTCTAGTTACTGCCCGGTTCAATGGATCAGTCTTAATCCCTTCTTAATCAGGGCAAGGTCAATACCGAGATTCATGGACAACTGGTTTTGTCATAATTGGTCTTAATCCCTTCTTAATCAGGGCAAGGTCAATACGTACTTGACCACTGGGATAGGGTGCCTGTTCGGTCTTAATCCCTTCTTAATCAGGGCAAGGTCAATACGCAACAAGTTTCGGATGCAGAGGCCTGGAGTTGTCTTAATCCCTTCTTAATCAGGGCAAGGTCAATACTGATTCGTGGGCCGATGTCGGCACGGGAAGCCAGTCTTAATCCCTTCTTAATCAGGGCAAGGTCAATACCAAGTGCAACGGTTTTGCCGGATAGCGGACACTGGTTTGTCTTAATCCCTTCTTAATCAGGGCAAGGTCAATACAGTACCTTCTGGAGGCCGCGTCTGTCAAGGCTTGCAGAGCCTGTTTGCGCGGGTTTTGTTGCATAAGAGCAACTCACGCTCTCCAAGGGCTGAAAACAGTCAGTTTTCCTAATAAAATCAACATGCGCCAGATTTATATGCTTTATCTTATGGAGTTTCGCATTATGCATAATAAACTTTGATGGATGTACTTCAATATTCCCAAAAAAAAGCCTTTGAAACATCGGGACTATCTTTCTGAATATTTGTGTCATGCCGTGCGAGTCAACAGGCCAATCTCATACGGAACCTTGGCGATGTCTTCGGGGGAACCAAAGGTTTGCCCTGCCTCCAAACGGTTCAGCAGGCGAATCACCACGGCCCGGTCACCGGGCTGCATGTGAATTTGGATTCGATTTTCGGGTATGGCCACATCGAACAGCAAACTGAGGAAACGGGCAGTGGCATCGTGGCCCACCGCCGAGACAAAGTCACCATTCAATAGGGAGCTTACATCGCCAACCTCCAAAGGCCCGTCGAAGCGAAACTCGCCATAAGCGGTAAGGACGGGGGAGTTTAGGATGTAGAGTTTAGGCACGGATTCGTTGGAGTTCATAGGATTTGCAGCAATTCTCAGTTTGGCGAAAATTCTTGAAAGTTCTGACATCTCAGCACCCAAACAGTATGAATCGTCTCACGCAACGACGCAACGACGCAACGACGCAACGACGCAACGGCGCAACGACGCAACGGCGCAACGGCGCAACGTAACGTGGCTCTTCGTTGCGCCGTTGCGTCGTTGCGTGAGGTTTTCTTTTCGGACAATGACATCCCATTGCCTAAGCCATAATGCATCAGCCCACCAAACCGGCGGCGGCGGATTGGCTACGGTGGGCTACGGTGCGCTCCAAGCTTAGCGATAATCGGAAAGTTTGTTGAAATGCGCACCTAGCCCACCCTTGATTTTGCCATTATGAGAATTGCTGCTTGCCATGGTTCCATTCGATGAAATTCAGGAGTAGGATATGTCGCATTGAGTCAATTGGTTTCACTTAAACCGCAACGACTTTGACAACAAGGATGCAATCTTACCCGCTTCCCACCATTCCGATAACGGCCTTGATCTTGGGGTTTAGGCCCATCAACGGCATCCATTTCCGAGGCTTCGCCGGCTCCGCTTGGCGAGGTGCATTCGGTTGGGCGCTCAAAAGCACGGTGTGTGTCGTGCGCGACGTTCCCTGCGCCCAGTGCCTGCTGCAACGCACCTGTGTCTGGCCTTATGTGTTCGAGACGCCGCCGCCGCCGGATGCGGAAAAAATGCGTCGCTATTCCAACGCACCCCATCCATTTGCCTTGGTCATCGACCCAAAACCGCATGACGAGTTTTATTATCTCGGCTTGAACCTGTTCGGCAAGTCCCATGCCTATTTGCCGTATTTCATCCATGCCTTTGCACTGGCCGGTCAGTCCGGTTTGGGCCAGAGGCGCGAAGTCTACAACCTGGCTGAGGTGTGGCAGTTCGCCGATGACTTGGATTGGCACATAATCCACCGCCCCGGCGAAAACTTGGCACCTTGCCCACAATTTCCATTGCCCATACCCGAAACGCCGTCGCGCCTTCGCATTGAACTATTGACCCCCTTGCGGATACGCCGCAACGAAGTGTTCGTTGACGCTGCGTCCTTCCGCTTTGCCGATTGGTTTGGCTCGCTGCTGCGGCGAATTTCGATGTTGAGTTATTTCCACACCGACATGCCGCTGGAAACCGACTTTGCCGCACTTACCCGCGCCGCCGAGGACGTGCCTATCCATGCCGCCAAGCTGCGCTGGGACGATTGGGCCAGATACTCTTCGCGGCAGGAAAAGAAAATCCAAATGGGCGGGCTGGTTGGCAGTTTTGAGTTGGACGGGGCGAGTTTAGGCCCGTTTTGGCCTTATCTCTGGCTAGGCCAGTGGATCCATGCCGCCAAGGGCGCGGTCATGGGGTTGGGGCGGTATCAGATCGAGGCGGTAAATTTGTGAAAACTGGCTTGATGGGGTGTGGGAAAGATTGTGAGCGATTGAAAGCGGTTGTTTAAATTAGGGTTTTTAAACCAAAGGGAGAAATTAATGCAAAAACTTATACTCATGGTATCCACTTGTGGGACGAGTTTGTTGACGAATTTGTTTGATGGTTCACCATCAGAAGATTTTCGAAAAAAAATCTTCACATATGCAAACGCCAAAAATGATTTAGATGTCCCGGAAGAGTTGCGGTTGAAACTGCAAGAGCATATCAATAATCGTCGGCGAATTTTGTTGGGGATGGATGATATTAGCAAAGTCAAAGAACTCAGTGCCGAATTGAACAGCTTGCTTGGCTACTATAAAGATCAACTCGGCGACCGGTCGCATGACCAGCACTATCTCATTTGCACAGACACTTGGCTGGGCGAACAAACTGCCAAAATTCTCTGTGACTGGATGACCGAGAGAAAATTAAAAGTGCAGATGGTGCGAATTTCCGGTTTACAAACCGCGAAACTCGATTTATTCCGCTCGGCCATGTCAGATATTGTTAAATGGTGCGACGAAACTCTGCCCGGTTATCAGGAAAGCAAATTTCGGATCGTTTTCAATTTAACGGGCGGTTTCAAAGCCATTCAGGGGTTTATGGTTGCTTTGAGCATGTTCTTTGCCAATGAAAGCATTTACAACTTTGAAACGAGTGACCAACTACTTTCGTTACCGAGAATTCCCGTTAACTTGGATGAGGATGTTAAGCACAGTATAAGCGAAGGTTTGCTGTTCTTTCGTCGGGCAAGTGTTGGCTTAGTCGTTCAAGCAGCAGAGGTTGAGGAACTACCCGATACACTGTTCACTGTTTTGGAGGACAAGGCTTCGCTTTCGCCTTGGGGGGATTTGGTGTGGAGGCGATTTGGCAAGCTTTTCATGGGCGAAGGGCTTCTAGAACCGATCGCGCCCCGTTTAGTCATTGGCAGGAAGTTTGAAGCCAGTCTGACAGGGTTGAATGCAACCCAACTAGCGGTGCTAAATCAACGCTTAGATGAATTGGCTCGTTGCCTTGAAAATAATATCAACCTTGATAAGCTTGACTTTCATCATTACACAAATCCACCGAAGAAAATTTATCCTTCCACTCACGGGATGGACGTTTGGTCAGGCGACGGAAGACGTATCTATGGGCATTATGAAGAAAACCAATACATCGTTGACACCTTAGGCCCGCATGTTTAAGAGGATTATGGACTGAAATGACTACTCACGCCTATCTGTTTGAAGCCAAATCCATCCAGTCTTTCATCCTCTCCACCAACCGCTTGAAGGAGATTGTCGGGGCAAGCGAGTTGGTGGAAAGTTTGACGGGTTCGCTAGACGAACAGGCCGCAACTTCGCTCTTGGATGATGCACTGGAAGCCATCGGCAAACCAGACATTTATTTTTCGCGCAGAGGCGGGGCGACATTTTATGCCTTCAGCCAAGACAAGGAAGCCATCGACGATCTCGCTACCCTTTGGCCGTTGTTAGTGCGGCAATATGCGCCGGATTTGGAGTTCACCCAAGCCAGTGGCAAAGGCGGGGATGACTATTTTGCTTTTGAAAACACACATAAAAAATTACTGGCTAACCGCAACCGGCCCGTAGCCCGTCTGCCCCAAGCCGGGCCATTCATCCGCCGCAACCGACGCACGGGCGAGCCTGCCTGCTGTTTTTCCCACAGCAAGAAGCTCAAGGAACCCGAACCCATAGACATTGCCACCTCACGCAAACTTGATTTTTCTAAAGCCCATCAACTAGCCAAGCGTTTCGACCCTCAATCAACAAGCGCTAACTGGCCGGTGCTGCTGACCCCAGAGGAAGGCCAAGAAGGCAAAACCTTCCCCTTTATCGGGGATAACCGCACAATCGCACTGATTCATGCCGACGGCAATGGTTTGGGCGAGGCGTTGCGTAAATTGCAAGACCATGCAAAACAACATCCCGAGGATTATCTTGAGTTATTTTCAGGCTTTTCCCGTGCGGTGGGCATTGCCACTCAAAAGGCTGCGCAAAGGGCAACCGAAGAGACGTTGTCCAACCACAAGCAAGATGGACTCTACCCGGCCCGCCCGATTGTTTTAGGCGGGGATGATTTAACAATCATTGTGCGGGCTGATTTGGCTTTGGAATTTACCCGTGAGTTTTTGCTGGCATTTGCGGAGGAAAGCTTAAACGAGTTAAAACCCTTACGAGAGCAGGAAAAATTTACTTTTTTGCCGGAACAATTGACCGCCTGTGCCGGGATTGCTTACGCCAAATCCAGTCAGCCATTTTATCTGTTGCACGGGCTTGCCGAGGGCTTATGCAAACAGGCAAAGTCGAAGGCAAAGAAAATCAATCCCGTAGGTTTGTCGGCACTGTCTTTCCATCGCATCATCACCGCCATGGTGGACGATTACCAGGACATTTTAGAGCGGGAGTTGACGATACCCACCGGGCAGACACCCACCCACCACCGGCAAACTCTGGAATGCTACACGCTGGAAAAAGTTCAAGGTTTGCCTAATCTCAAAGATTTGACCGATTTGCGGGATTTGTTGGGCGGGAAGAACATGGCCCGTGGACCGACCCGGCAAGTGTTGGGCTTAATCGGGCAGGACTATCAACAGGCCAAACGGCGTTACCAGCGTTGGCGGGCAATTGTTGAGAAAGATAAACTGCAAGCCTTCGACGATTTGCTAGGCCGGTTGTTGGGGAATAAAATCCGGTCAGACTTGCCTTATGGTGATGCGGTTGCCTATGGAAAAACCGATAGTCTTAGTGCCACTCCGCTAGGCGATGTCATCAATTTATTGGCAATACAGGGAGAATGATATGGCTAACAGTGCAATATTGACCATTGATATACGCAGTTATTGGCATCCCGGAACCGGGCAGGGTTTGGGTAGCCATCTTGATGCAGTGACCCATCGCGGTGCGGACAAATTGCCGGCCTTGCCGGGGCGCACGGTAAAAGGCTTGCTCCGCGACGCGGTGAACCGCTGGGAACAATTTGGCGGTTATTCCAAAGAACCTTTTGCCGGAAACAATCCTTCCATTACCGAGCGCTTGTTTGGACCCCCGCCAGAACGGGAAACAGCGGAAAACGAATCAGCCGGTGAACGCTTGGATCATCGCCGTTCAGGTTTGTTGCGTTGCCCTGATGCCCGCATGAATGAGAGCGACCGACACTATTTAATCGCAAACCCGAGTCTGATTTCGGGTTTATATCGCCCCCTTTTTTCCACAGCCATCGACCACAAGACCGGAACGGCTGAGGAAAAAAGTCTGCGGGGCATCGAAGTGATTGTGCCTTTGACTTTGCAGGTGGAGCTTGAGTTTGTGGAAAGCAGCCAACATTCTTTGTCTGCCCAATGGATCAATATTCTTCGCCCTGCCTTACACTTGATCCGCGCCGTCGGGGCGCATCGTTCAAGAGGTTTGGGGCGGGCAGTTTTTAAACTGCCGGAGGCCAAAAGATGAATAGCTTTGATCTCGACATCATCTTGTTGGAAGATGCGGTATTCTCCGAACGCACGGCGACCGAGGGCGGTCATCGCGGTTTGAGTTACATTCCCGGTGCGACTTTGCTAGGCGCTGCGGCCAGCCGTTTGTATCCAAGCCTGACCCATCAAGAAGCGTTTGACCTGTTTCATTCTGGCCGAGTGCGTTTCGGCAACGGACTGCCGGTGGATGAAGACGGGGAAATGGCCTACCCGATCCCCTTTTGTTGGCATTCACTCAAAGGCGAGACGTGTGTGGAGGATAAAATCTTCCAAGGAGAGAAAATCTGGAATCTCTCCTTGGAGGAACCGCCCAAAGATAAGCAACCCTCCCAACTTCGCGCCTGTTTCGTCACTGCCTTTGGCCGCGAGGTGAAGCCAGAAAACAATCTGCGCATGAAAACGTCCATCGACCCGGACACTGCAATGGCCAAGGAAGCTGCTCTGTTTGGTTATGATGCCCTGCCGGCGGGGAGCCGGTTCCGGGCCAGCATTGGAATAGACAAAGACATTCCGCTCGAATTGATTGAAAGTCTGCATGATGCGCTGACCAAGCATCCTTTGCTGTTAGGGCGTTCCCGTTCTGCCGAATATGGCAGGGCAACGGTGGTTTGCCGTCCGTTTTCTGCGTATGGTAACACTGTGGAAGCTGGGCAAGCCGTTCAGCGTGTCACGCTTTGGCTGCTGTCCGACCTTGCCGCCTCTGACAAAAACGGGCAACCCTGCCTATACCCAAATCCACAATCGCTAGGTTTGCCTGAAGGCCAATTGTTGACGGATAAAAGTTTCATTCGTACCCGGCGCTACTCACCTTGGAACGCTTATCGGGGTGGGCCGGATTTGGAACGGCAAGTCATCGTGCAAGGCAGTGTGTTGGTGTTTGAATTTAACAAGCAGGTGAATTTAACTCAACAGCATCTGCAAAGAATGCAATCCGGCCTAGGGCTGCACCGCGAAGCCGGCCTAGGCCAAGTTTGGCTGGAGCCTACACTGTTAAAAACGCTGCACCCCCAGTTCCCCAACAAGCCAAGCGAACATTCCCCCACAACACCGCACAGCTTATCGAAAAGCCCGTTAATATCATGGTTAGAAAATAATAGAAACCAACAAATCAATTACCAAGAAGAGCGGCAATTGGCGGTCAAACTTGCCCATGAATACCGCGAACTGCTGGTTTCGGCCCGTAAACTAAAGGGTTTGGCGGACAAAACCCCCATCGGCCCGTCTGCCAGCCAATGGGGCAATGTGGGCGAAGCAGCCAAAAGCGCAAGCAATGACAATGACTTGGATAGGCGGCTTTTTGATAACCAGGTTGGGTGTTGCAAAACCAAAGCCCCCGGTTGGGAAGATGAGTTTTACCTTGTTAGTGGAGACGAAAATAAAATCCAAAAATTCGCTGAATGGCTTAAATCACCCCAGCAACCCTTGAATTGCCGGATATTGCAGCATTTGGCTCGTGAAATTCAAGCCATTCTGAACAAGGAGAAACAACAATGACACCTGAGCTATCCGTATTTTATGTGGCACGGGTGACATTGGAAACGGTGACACCGCTGTCTATAGGCACAGGTGCAATAGATGGCGTATTTGACGTGCAACTAGTGCGTGATGCGAACGGTTTGCCTGCCATTCCCGGCAGCAGTTTAGCGGGGGTTTTGCGCCATCTTTACTGGCTGACCCATGAGGATGACCCAGCAGTCAAACAAAAAATCCATGGGCTGTTTGGTTATCAAGAGGGGGATTCAGGCGAGGCATCCAAGCTGCATATCAGTTGGGGGGTGATGCAAGACAGCAAGGGTAAACCAGTGGAAGGCTTATTACTCGGCCCTCAGGCTACTAATTGCCTACAAGGGGATAAGCTGTTGAAAGTCGCAATAGCCACCGCCGACACACCCGTCTTCCGTGACCGCGTGCGCATTTCCCATCGCGGCGCGGCGGAGAAGATGGGCAAATTTGACCGCTCGGTGCTGCCAGCAGGCTACCGCTTTAGTGTGGAGCTATCGTTATGGAGCCATCAAGTCGACGATTCCCGCTGGGGTGAAATTCTCAAGTTGTTGGGCCATCCTTTGTTCCGCATCGGTGCTGGTACGAGGGCGGGCCTGGGCAAATTGAAAGTGGTGCAAGCCAATAGCGGTAGCTTTAATCTCAAGGATAGACAACATCGAATTTTGTTTGCCAAGCTCGACCCTTCCCTTGCAAGGATCGAAGTTCTGAAACCGTTCCTATTCCAATTAATAACATCGCCCCGGTTTGTCACTGCCACGTTGAAACTTAAACCGAAAGGGTTCTGGCGTATTGGGCAAGGAGACACGGCGCATTGCCAAGATGGCAGCGGCAAGCCAGCCGATCTGTTACCGAAAACCGAGCAACGGGTGAAATGGAATGGCGGAAAGGCTGAAATCGCCGTGGCCGAACTGTTAATCCCTGCCTCATCAATCAAAGGCGCATTGGCCCATCGCGTGGCTTTCCACGCCAACCGATTAAATTCATATTGGGCCGAGGAACATCAAGAATCAATTGCCGATTACGAGAAATCCGAGCATTGCGATGCGGTCAAGAATTTGTTCGGCTACGCCCGCGATGATCGACCCACTAAAGATGGCAATGAGGACAAGGAAAATCAACCCAAAGGCCAAGCAGGCAAGATTTGGATTGATGATGCCTTCGTCGAGTTTAACCTCGGTGATTTACACCTGATGATGCACAATGCCATTGACCGTTTTTCCGGGGGCGTGCGTGAGCATTTTCTTTTTTCGGAGGAATTAGTGTGGAAAAAACCGATTATCGTCAATATGTTAATTGACACGGATGGACTAGATAATGTGGTACGCATCGCCTTGAAAAATACATTGGTTGATTTACAGGAAGGTCGCCTAAGCCTTGGCGGGGGCGCAAGCAAGGGGCATGGTTTGTTTGAGGCGACTTTGCAATTTTCTGATAAAGCCGCTTGGCTTAATGGCAAAACCTCGGGTGCTGAATGAATCTTCAACAATTAACAATGGCTTATGGCTTGGTCGCCGGAAAAAATGCACTTCCCGGCATGGAGTTGGGTAAGTTAAATTCAACAAGCCACCGTTACCATTCATCTGATAACGTATTGGAACAAATAGTAAATTTTAAGCCCAAACAAGCATGGATAACATTCCAAAGTACCAATATAGCCATCCTCAACGGAGATTTACTGGCAACTTATCCTAATGACTATGGATTGATACTGGCGGCCGAATGTGTATCGGAAGATGGCAAGCAATCCCTGCATATTCGCTATGACGGTACTGAAGAAAGCCCATGGCTGGTAAAAATCTATGAACAAGGCAATGGGGATGAATATTTGTTTGATGATGTTGGCTTGCTTGCGACAACTCGATCATTGGGCAAACTCCATTACCGGCGATTTTGGCATATTGATGCTGAGCTAGGGGCCGAACCCTGTTTCGCTTGCTTTACTGGATTTGCTGAATATCATTGAGGTAGATGCTGATGGACAAAATCAACGCCCCATACAATTTCATACCCTTGTCAGACAAGATTGTCATCCCAGAATGGGCTGAACAGGTATCTCATGATATTCCCTTTAAGGATGGTTTGAGCGGCGAGATAACATTTACTTTGACGGCGCATTCACCCTTGCTAGTAGGCGTTAAGCAGCAATCGACTAACCAGAATTCACCCGATGAAGTCAATTTTTTTCAAACACCTGACGGCAAACAGGCAATCCCAGGTTCCAGCTTGCGCGGCATGATTCGCAGTGTGTTGGAGATATTGACTTTTTCCCATTTTAGGATGGTGGATGACAAGCGTTATGGCTTGCGGGATATTAGTGGGAAACATGTGGCTTTGTCTTATACCACAAGGGTACGCAATCATGTAAAAGCGGGTTTTTTACGGCTAGGTGCAAAAGGCGAGCCGGAAATAGTGCCTTGCGAAATAGCAAAAATCAGCCAGAGGGATTTGAAGAAGTGGTGGAGTTTGGATCAAGAGAAATCGCTGTATGATAAGGGTTCAAAGGTCGAAGAAAAGTATCAACGCTGGGGAAAACTAAGCAAGGATAATGGTTTACCCAATGCACTTGAAGTCAAAATCAATGTCAAAGAAGGAAAAGTAACCGAGATTAACCACGGTCACACAATCGCGTACCCTGTGTTCACCGGGCAAATATCAGTTGATCAGTGGAAGTATGGGGAATTGGACAAGCCAGGAAAACATAATGATTTTATGTTTTATGACATAAAAGAAAACGATAGCTTCAAACTTGCCGACATAGACCCCGCTGCTTGGCGTGACTTTCTATTCATTCACGGTGACGATGCCAAAAACCATGAAAATATGCCATGGCCGAATTATTGGAAAGGCAAGTTTTGGAAAGGGCAGCAAGTGCCAGTCTTTTATATCCAAGAACCAAGGCGATTGCAGATTGGCCTTGCTTACATGCCTAAATTGGCCGGTGATTTTTCCATTCATGACATGATCGGACACACTAATCCCGACCATCTTGAAAACAAACCTGATTTTGCCAGCTTGATTTTTGGCAATATCGGCGAAAAGCCAGAAGAAGGGCTTAAAGGGAGAGTTTTCATTGAACCGGCGACAGCAGACGGAACTTACCAAACAACGGCACAACAACCGACAATACTGAGCAGTCCAAAGCCAAGTTATTTCCCCAATTATATCAAACAAGACACATCGCCACCTTCCCATGACAAGTTGAGTGGTGGGCAACAGGCCCAGTATGCAACCTATGTTAAAACGCAAGACCATTACCAACAAGAACTACGCGGCTGGAAACGCTACCCCACTCGACCTGATGATGAGGTGAAGGTTCAAGAAATTCAAGACACTCAGGCCAGAAATAAGTCAATTCAAGTCAAACTACATACTATTGCCAAAGATAGTACATTTACCGGCAGACTGGTTTTTCATAATCTTAAGCCCGAAGAACTTGGGGCATTATGCTGGGCCATGAGCTTTGGCAATAATGTCCAATGTCGGCATTCATTAGGCATGGGAAAACCTTTTGGATTTGGGCAAGTAAGCTTGATCGTAAAAGGGGGTAAAATCAAACCAAATCTTAAAAGTGCTGAAACTCAAAATTTAAGCTTACAAAGCTGTATGGAAAGCTTTGAAAGATATATGGGTGAAAAACTTGGTTGCGCATGGCGAAACACGGAACAAGTCAAAGCATTGCTTGCTCTTTGCAACCCAAACAATCGAAAAGGCTATGCAGGAAAGCTTGAACACATGCGGCTTGATCCGAGACCGAATGAATTTGTGGAGGCAAAACAATCTGGATTAGTTTTGGCAAAATACATCAGCAAAATCTGAAGGCCAGCGTCCAGAAAACCGCCAACCAAGAACTGGACGATGCCCCCGCGTCTGCCCAAGTCAAACGGACAGCCCAAGAGGAATTTGAACCCGATGCGTTCATGTTACGCCGTTCCATGCCGTGGGCCACTGCTAAAGCCCAAGGCTTGAGTTCATCGCCTACGGCAGTTCCCTTGACCCGTTTGAACAAGTGTTATGCCGCATGGCAGGGCTGAACGACGGCATCGCCGATGCGCTGTTCACGTTCTCGCGCCCGGTGAATGGCGGCTCACTGGTGTCCGCCGGTAAAATCAGGCCGGATTGACTTGTCATTTTTGAGGTTTTGAGTCGCAATCCAATCGCCATTGTAATTTGTTGTCGGGTATAGGCGACAGCGTTATGCCCTATTAACCGCCATTTTATGCTTAGATGTCTGCAAACAGCGACAAACACCTATTTCTTAGTTCTAAATCAATAAGCTAATCTGATGATTTATAGGCATTTCGTATAAGGCGTAATTTATGCGAGGTTTTATATCGTTGCTAAATGCTTGCTTTACCTACGAAAGCTTAACCATGCGAATAGATTGCGCAAAGCCACTGGACTAAACCCCGGATGTGTATGCCATGCGAAGGATGGCTTAAGTAGGTTTGATTGACATCATAAGGGGGGTGCCATCATGTTTTCCTCATTTGAATCGAACCCAATAACGGCCTCTGTGCCTATAGCCATGAAGTTCAATACGTCCTGGCGAATCACATCTTGCCTCATCGCCTTATTTATCCTCATCCTAATTTCCTTGCCTGTGTTTGCGGCCACCACGGTCATTGGTAAAACTGGGCTGGTGGGCTATTGGCCTTTGGAAAAAGACTGGCGGGATATTCAAAGCGGTTACAACCTCGTGCCAGTGGCAACGGGCGGTTTCATGCCATCGACCTATGTTGGCGGGCCGAATACCAATAGTTACGGGCCGACCGGCAACCCGACAGGCAACGGCGCGTCCAACCCTCGTTTGGTAGGCATTTCCCGTACTCAAGGCATTACGATGGAAGGCTGGGTGCTGATTCCGAACAATAATACAGCGGGAACCTTGTTTGGTTTCGGGCGCAATACTTATTGGAATGAACCCAAGTTTTCGCTAAACGTGGGTTGGGGCTTCTTGTGGGTCAATACGGGTTCCATGGGCAACGGCCCTTCGATCAGATACGCCCGCTATGGCGACCGCTGCTGGCATCATGTCGCCGTGGTGCTTTCACCTCCAGCCAGGACTGGAATGCCATTGCGAGTCTACATTGATGGCAATGAAGCAGTACCGGAACAAGTGGTTGGGACACTGGATCAGGCAAGCCTGTTGAAGGCGAGCCTGTTTGGCAAGCCCTTCCGCATCGGCGCATTTGAAAGCACCGACGGGTTGACTAGTGGCGCGTCCATGCGGGTGGACGAGGTTCGCCTTTGGAGCCGTGCATTGACCCAAAACGAAATCACCTTGTTGAGTCGGGCCAACGGTGCGGGCTTGCGTTGTGAAGGCCCACTATTGCCAAAGAACCCGATACTCTCCAAGCGTTGCGTGTTTCCGACCCAAACCCAAACGCCTTCCATGGAAATGGGTGTGCGCATCTTAGACCAGCGGACGCTGGCAATTGTCTCAGACCCCAATCCTTGGCTAAAAAAACGCATCAACACCGATTGCGGTGTTTTCCTCAAGGAACTGGAGGCTCAGCGTTCCTTGGTTCAAGACTGGTTCTACCAATATCAATATGGCTTCGCCATCAAAGAAACGCTCATCAATTACCGCCCTGCCTTGCTCAAGGCGGTTTCCAGTCCTGACCATTACCAGATCAAGGACGATGGCGGCATGATGCTTCCAAATCCTTCGCAATACTCCGTCTGGCCTCAAGCGGTGCGGGAGTTCCATTTTCCGGCAGTCATTAATGACGGCAGCGAAATTCACACCTATTCGGCGGAAGTGGTTTATTTTAGCTACCTGCGCTTGCCATACGACCTGCAAAACGGACTGACATACGCGGTGACAGATCGTTGGGGACATGCCCTGTCATTCACTTACAACGATTCAGACACGTTGTCTTGGGCCATCAAAACCAACCAACTGGGTTATCTGCCCGAAGCCCCGGAGAAATATGCCTATCTGGGAGCATGGCTAGGGCCGGTATTAGGGGCTATGGATATTGCCCGGTTCGACGGGCAAATGTTTGAGGTCAGGCGCAACGGCGACAATGGCTTGGCTTACAGTGGCAAGATCGCATTCCGTGCCGACGACAGGAAGCTTGAAGGTTCCGGTGAATGGGTTTATCAAATGGACTTTTCAGCATTGAAAACACCGGGTAACTATTATATTCGCGTTCCCGGCATGGGTCGCTCCCGCACCTTCACCTTAGGCAATAATGCCTTGGGCGAAGCATTTTACATCCATGCCCGGGGCATGTATCACCAACGCTGCGGCGTGAATTTGACTGCGCCTTACACTGCTTGGACTCGCGGCGACAATCATACCAGCGCTTGGTACGGCGGGTTCCCGCCCGACGACGAGGATTATCGGGATCATTCGGCTGAAGGTTGGGGGCTTCGGGATGAGAACGGTCGCTATCCAACAAGCTATGGCATTTTCAACGTGATCCAATTCACCGCGACCGACACCGTGGTTCCCAGCTTGAAAGGCGGCTGGCACGATGCGGCGGATTTTGACCGCAACCCCTCGCACTTAAAAGCCGTCAACGATTTGGCCCATGCTTATCTGATGTTTCCCGAAAATTTCACCGACGGGCAACTTAACTTACCCGAAAGCGGTAATGGCGTTCCCGACATTCTGGACGAAGCAGCTTGGGGCATGGAGGTTTGGCGGCTGGCCCAACAGGGTGACGGGCGGGTCAGTACCCGTATCGAGGCCACCAGCCATCCCCAGATACCCAATCCGGCCATCGACACCCAGCGCTATTATCTGGGATTGGCTACGCACAATTCCAGTTTGACTTATGCCCAAAGTGCCGCATTGCTGGGCCGCGCCCTGGTAAAAGCGGGTGATCTCCAAAGGGGCGCATTGTTCATTGACAGTGCCAAACGTGCCTTTAACTTCGGTATTGACACTGGTCCGCGTGTCAACGTGTCCTACAAAACCGACAAGGGGGTTATCCATACTTGGACTGAATCGCCCACGGTCGATTCACGCAGGGTGTTTTATGCCTTGGTGCAACTGTGGCTCGCTACGGGCGACCCCGCTTATCGAAGCGCACTGGATACGGCAGTCATGCAAACCCTGTTCAAAGACGAAGTGGGGGCTTTGTACTGGCGGACCAATTCCTACGATCTGACCGACATCACCCTTGCTCCCGGCCTATTTCCAGCCGGATGGGCCGACTTGGCTAAGAATGGCCTTGTGAAAAATGCCGACGATTGGTTGGCAAAGCAGGCGCAAAGCCCTTATCGCAAACTTTGGCATGCACCGGGTCAAGGCTATTTCCCGTTGATGGGATGGGGTGGCAATGGTTTCATGCCGATCAGGCATTTGATCGCGGCTTGGCGCGTGAGCGGGGAGCAACGCTTCTTGTCCGGCGCATTGCTGGCAGTGGATTGGATGCATGGCGGCAACCCGCAAGGGCGGGTCAACACCACAGGGCTAGGGCAATACAATGTCACCAGCCCTTTGCATGGCCCGTCTGACACTGACCGCATCACCGACCCCGTACCCGGCATCACGATCTACGCTTACACAGGCGGCATACCCTATTCGGCGAGAACGGCGGTTTATGGCTTGATCGAGCCAGAGTATGCGTACATGCAGTTTTTGGGTTCGTCGATAGCGCAATTGCCGCCGCCTTGGGATGACACCGGCATGACCGTGGATGCCATCGGCAAAATTCTCTATGACGCAACTCCGATTTGGCGAAGGATGGTGGCCTTGGAAGGCTCCAACGTGGCCCAAAGCGAATTCACCATAACAGAAACCATCGTGCCGGCCGCCTCGGTTACTGGTCCCTTGATGGGCAAAGGCTGGTTGCCATCTACCAGCTTAATCAGCCGTGGACCTCGCGCTGAAAAAGACTTCCGCGAATCACTATGGTATTTGCCTTGATTTGTTGTCTTGGTATGGCCCTTCCGGCTTAGATGCGCACTATTGGTTTCGCCAACGGGCGCATCTAAAGTCGGCAGGGGTACGTTGAAAAGACACTATTTAGTATTGTTAAGTTTGGGCAGGCTAATTTCAAGGGGGCAATCCTCAATGGGGCGGGTGTGATTAAAAGTGATGCACGCGATCACTGGATATGCTTGAAATTACGTCGGGAGTGCAAGGCTTGCCTTGCTTGG
>CAIYXP010000477.1 GCA_903930145.1 uncultured Methylococcaceae bacterium | reverse complement strand
CTACCCCGGCACTTGCGGCAACCGGGAATGTCTACGGACCCATCGTCGGGGTTTTGGCAAGTTCCGACCCGCAGCCGGCCCCGGCCAGCGGTTTGTTGTATGGCGGTTGCATGGTTTTCACGACGGCTGCGTTTCCAGCCACGCTCAACTGCCCCGCCAACTGGATTTCGTTCGGTTGCGACGGGACTTTTGCCGCCAAGGATGCGGCCAGCATGATGTATGACCAAGCCCAATTGGCGTGGACGACCAAACGTTGGGCTTCCGTCTTTTTGGACGATTCGAAGAAGATCAATGGCTACTGCGTTGCCAACCGAATCGATTTATGGTGATGGGTTGCGGGGTTTGATTGGCTTTGCGCCAAGCCATTCTTCATTTCACTGCCATTGAGTTCGTTGTATGGTCTCGCTTTCTCTTGGTGTGTAAGGCTTGCCTTACTAGATTTTGACAAGCAGTTGGGAGCTTCTCGCAAGGCAAGCCTTGCACTCCGCTTTTGCTTAACACTGGGAGTAGGCAGGAGCTTGGGAAGCAGCCAAAAAATTTCTATGTAAGGAAAGCAAAAATGCCTAAGCATGTCGAAATTAGCGTTAAGTCAATTCCACATAATCACCAAAGCGGTAGCCTTCTCTGCGCATTGCTATTGCCGTTAGTGTTTTGCTGTTGTCTCGCGGCCTTATTGACACCCCGTCCTGCTTGGGCTGGAGTGGATCAAATCATCTATGCTGATGATGCGCTCGTCAATGGCTGGCAGAATTGGTCTTGGGACACCTCCGTAGACTTTAGCTCGACCGATTTTGCACATACTGGAAGTCGTAGCGTCAAGCTGGGCTATGCTGCGGCTTGGGCTGGTTTTCGCCTCAACCATAACCCCTTTTGCTCTAAAGCTTATGCCAGTTTGATTTTCTGGATCAATGGCGGCATCCAAGAGGGTCGCAACATCAGAGTACAAGGACTCATTAATAACGCGCAACAACCGATTGTACCGCTGGACCAATATATTGAAGGTGGCTCCGTCGCCGCCGGAACTTGGCGCAAAGTCACCATTCCCCTCGCCGATTTGGGTATCGCCAACACTTGTGGGGTGACTGGGTTTTGGTTGCAAGAGAACGGCGGTGGCAGTCAAACCCCGTTTTATGTGGATGACATCTCGCTGCTTGGGCTTCCACCGCCGGCAATCGTCAATCTCAGCATTAACACCGGTCAAATCGTGCGTACCGTGGATGACCGGATGTTTGGCATCAATGCGGCTATTTGGGATGGAGAACTCAACAAACCCGAAACCATTGCTTTGTTGAAGGCGGCAGACAATAAGATCATGCGCTTTCCGGGGGGGTCGGCTGCGGATAGTTATCATTGGCAGACCAACATTAGCGAGGGCAATAATTGGCAGTGGGCAAGCAATTTTGATGCTTTTGCAAATGTCGCTCGGGGTTCGGAAGCGCAAGCCTTCATCACCGTCAACTACGGGAGTGGCACGCCTCAGGAGGCATCTGACTGGGTGCGTTATGCCAATGTCACCCATAAATTTGGCTTCAAGTATTGGGAAATCGGTAACGAAAACTATGGTTCGTGGGAGCATGACATCCAAGACAGACCGCATGACCCATACCGCTATGCCCAACGGGCTAAACTCTTCATCGATCAAATGAAAGCGGTAGACCCGACCATTAAAATTGGGGTGGTCGCCGTGGAGGGTGAGGATTCCTATGCCAATTACACCGACCATCCGGCAACGAACCCACGCACTGGAATTGCTCATAATGGGTGGACACCTGTGCTGTTGGCAACCCTAAAATCTCTCAATGTAACCCCCGACTTTCTCATTTACCATCGCTATGCGGAGGAACCCGGCACTGAAAGCGATGCTTTCCTATTACAAGCGGCCAACGATTGGAAATCCGTCGCAGCAGATTTGCGCCAGCAATTGACCGATTATTTGGCGGCGGCGGGGGCGAATGTTGAACTGGTCGTCACTGAAAACAATTCCATCTCCCATAATCCGGGCAAACAAACCACCAGCTTGGTCAACGGATTATTCCTTGCCGATAGTCTCGGCAATATCATGCAAACGGAATTCAATTCATTCGTCTGGTGGGATTTACGAAATGCGCAAGAAGCCAATAATAACAACAGCGAGACACTTTATGGTTGGCGGCAATATGGAGATTTTGGCATCATGTCAGGGAATAAAGTGCTTTACCCAACTTATTATATTATGCAGTTGATGGCGGGCTTTGCCAGAGGGGGTGATCAGGTAGTCGGCACAACCAGCGACTATGATCTGTTATCGGTTTATGCTGCCAAACGCAGTAACGGCAAATTGTCAGTGTTGGTCATCAACAAAAACCCCTCGACAAGCTTGAATGCAAATATTCAGCTTGCAGGATTCACGCCATTAACCAATGCCAAAGTTAGCATGTATGGGATTCCACAAGACGTGGCTGCGCAAACGGGTACAGGCAGTCCCGCCCCTGCAAGCTATGCCATCAGCAATGCCGCGACCGCGTTCACTGCCACCTTCCCTCCCTATTCAGCGACTATAGTTTCATTGCAGAATGCTGGAACCCCTTTGGAAGTGGCTACTGGCATGGCATCCGCAATTAATTCTACTTCCGCGACAGTACAGGGAACGGCTAACCCCAATGGATCGCCTACTACGGCTAAATTTGAATATGGTTCAAGCACAGCTTATGGGTTTGAGGCGAACATACCACTTCAGTCCAATAATGGTTCAAGTGTGCAGAATGTCAGCACGACCATCAGTGGACTACAACCGGGTATCACCTACCATTACCGACTTTCGGCGAAGAATAGTGAAGGGATGAATATTGGCAATGATGCCACTTTCACGCTTGGCAATTCATATAAGTTACATGGGGTAAACTTCAGCCCAATCCTAGATGGTCAAAACGAAAATACTCCGATTAGCCAAACGCAATTAGAACAAAGAATGGGTTTGGTCAAAGACCATACCCATTGGGTGCGTACTTTCGGGGCAAGCAATGGGCTGGAAAATGCCGGGGCGGTAGCCCATAAGCTAGGTTTAAAAATTGCCATGGGGGCTTGGATTTCCAATAACCTGGCAACAAATGAAACTGAAATCAACAATCTAATTGCCGCTGCCAATCGCGGCGAAGCCGATATGCTGATCGTCGGCAGTGAGACGGTTTTACGTGCCGAGAACGGAACCACTCCATTTCCCGGTGCCGAAGCCAAAATCATTGAATATCTCAATCGCGTCAAAAATGCTGTACCCGCCAGCCTGCCGGTTACTTATGCGGATACTTACAACACCTTGCTAAATCATCCCAATCTTGTCGCGGCTTGTCGGGATGTTTTGTTTGTCAATTACTACCCCTATTGGGAAGGAGTGCGGGTCGATAAGGCTATGCTTGATTTAAACTACAAGCACGAGAAAGTCGTGGCGATTGCCGGGGGTAAGAAGGTTATCGTCTCGGAAGCAGGTTGGCCAAGTGCGGGTGCTAAATTAGGCGAAGCACTACCCAGTTTGGACAATGCGAGTTGGTATTTTCTTGATTTTGTCTCTTGGGCAAGAAGTAAAAACATCGAATATTTTTACTTTGAAGCATTTAACTCCGTATGGAAAAGCCATAACCCACAACTGCCCGCAGTGGAATCTCATTGGGGTATACTGGACGGCTCTGATTATTTGAAATTTGGTATGGAGAAGGCATTCAACAATACCATCATGGATGATAATTGGACTTTGGTGGACGGGGTTGGGGAACCCTCTTTGGAATTTACCCTAGTTCCCAGTTATGGGACATCGGGAATCAATTCAATTATTTATGGAAAAGCAAAGCATATTAAACCAGCCGAATATAAAGTAGCCCTTTATATCTATATACCTAATATTGGTTCTTCTAGTGGTTGGTGGATTAAGCCTTACAGCAATGATCTACGGAATATTTCATTAGATGCAGGAGGCGAGTGGAATGCTTATACAGTGACAGGCGGTTCGGATGAAAAGGCAACCAAGTTTGCAGCATTTTTAGTCCCAAAATCTTACACTATTCCGACTTTTGGTGCGGCAGCAACTCTGCCAGCCGAGCTTTATCTTAATTCAGTTGCCAGTGTCGAAGTGACTCGACCTCTGGCGGCTTTTCCAGTCAAAGTTGCAATCTCAAACACTGGATTTAGCACGGTAGCCAGTGACACTCCAGGCATTAATTGTGGTTATCCCAATTACGATTGTAGCGAAAATTATGCGGCGGATTCCACGCTTATTTTAACCGCAACACCTTCCCCCGGTTATAAGTTTACTGGATGGAGTGGAGATTGTGCCAATAGTGCGGCAATGACTTGTACTTTGACGATTAATGCTGCCAAATCGGTTGGTGCTAATTTCATGGCTAAAACCGATCAACACATTATCTTCGGTCCCCCACCGCAAGTAGTTGTTGGCGGAACTGGCACAGTCTCGGCGACAGGTGGCAAGTCGGGAAATCCCGTGGTGTTCAGCACTCTAACTTCGGATGTTTGTACGATTAGCGGCAACCTAGTGAGTGGCGAGGCGGTTGGCAGTTGTACGATTGCCGCCAATCAAACAGGTAATGACAACTATAATGACGCACCAACCGTGACACAGAGTTTCAATGTCACCACAGGGTTTGCATTGATTGTCATCAACTCCAACAAGCTGGGCGGCACGCTGACAAGTGATTCTGGTGGCATCAATTGCGGCGAAACCTGTAGCCAAAGCTATGTAAGCGGAGCTTTGGTCAAGCTATTCGCCATTCCTAAGTCCAACGAGTTTCAATTCACCAGTTGGGGTGGGGCTTGCAATGGTAATGGCAATACTTGCACTGTCATCATGGACACTGCCAAAACCGTTACCGCCAATTTCGATGTGTTCAAAAAGAAACGCCGCCACAGTTGGCTTAAGGCGGTCACAGAATGAACCGGGCAAACTCGTTTCTAAGCCGAAACTCGGAATCCTTTGCAAGCGATGATTTCATTGATTCATGCTGCGGCAGGAACACACTGCACGCACTAACAACCACAGGAGAATCCACCATGAAAACGCACCATCATTTGTTAATCGCCCTGGCCTTGTCAGCCGCCTTAGGTTT
>CAIYXP010000476.1 GCA_903930145.1 uncultured Methylococcaceae bacterium | reverse complement strand
CACGTTCGCCGTTGGGCCATTCAACCATTAACGGGGTATCCAATTCCCGAAACCGTTCGCCAAGCCGCTCCTTGAGTTGCTCTTGTCTGATCGGTACGATACGCGCCTTGTCCAAGTCGTTGGCTTCTTCGTCGGCAAAGAATGCCAACGCTTGGTAAGGGTAGTCGAGAATCAGATTTTTGAAGTTTTGGTCGTGCATCTATTTTATCTGTCCTTAACAGTTCCAGTCATTGTAGCGTTCCCAGACTGTTTTGTGGGCATGCGGCTTTGGTTGAACGGCGATCCAGCACTTTTGCACTGTTGACACACGGCAGAAGTAGGCCGGAATAAGCCTGTCCTGAGCGAAGTCGAAGGGGTCGCACCGCGACTGTTTCCGGCAAAACGGCACCGACCACATGACAAACCATTGCCGACAACATCAAGCCCGGATGCTGTTCCGATAGCGTATTCCGTTGCAGTCATCAGCTATCTTAGAGACAGTTCACCCGGTTCGGCAAGGACTCTGCCAAAGAATAATAGCAATTGACGATATTTTTCAACGGTTCCAATGCGTTTTCCAACAACTCAGGAATATTTTCCAAGAACTCCAATACGTTTTTCAACGGCTCAAGGACGTTCTGGAACTTCTCAAGGATATTCTTGAACTTCTCAAGGACGTTTTTCAAAGCCCCCACCGCATTTTCTAAAAGAAAAATGGCAAGGTTAAATATCTCATGGATCCGGCGGGAGAGTCTGACCACGTCCAAGAATTGCTCCAGAACGCATTTTTGCAAAAAATAACGTGCTGGCGGGTTCGCAGAATGTCTTGGAACTCATCCAAAACATCCTAGGATTCATGCAAAACAGTCTAAGATGGGTGCAAAATCCAAGGTTATGTTGGTGAAAAAATCGTTCGTAGTCCCGGCTTTAGCCGGTCTTCTGCGGTCTTTTCCGCCTAAAGGCGGCACTACAAACATATCGGGTTGGCTTTAACATTTCAAAATGAGAATTGCTGACATATTTTAACTGTCGTTCTGGATTAGTTTCCAGTTGTGCCAATCCCGTTTGGGCGGCGGCGTATCGTTCCCAGACTGTTTTGTGGACATGCGGCCTTGGTTGTCAGCAATTCTCATTATTAGGTAAAGAGTTGACACGTAACCTGTCATTCCTGCCGGGAAGAAGTAGGCCGGAATAAGGTCGCCCGCGACCGTTTCCGGCAAAACAACACCAACCACACCCCGACCATTGCCGGCAACATCTCACCCGAATGCCGGAAACGCCGCTGGCGCGGCCTTTCGACTTCGCTCAAGACAGGCTTATTCCGGCCTACTTCGGGTGAGGGAAGTCTCCCCCACACCCCCTCTGAGGCAGAGCATTCAGAGACACAGAGTTCAGAGCGACAGAGGGCAGAGTTAAACAACAGGGGCAGAACGCAACACCACACGAAAACCGACGTAGTCGCTGCGGAAGATGGGCCAATACCCGCCGCGGACGGCACAGCTCGAGCCGCCTCGATTGTTGAGCCAAGAACCGCCCCGCGTGACCCGGCTTTTGTCGTTCCCTGCCTTCAAGTCCTCGCGCCGTAAGTCGTCAAGTGGATAAGGATAATCAAAACCCCATAAGGTTCGCGTCAATTCCAATAGATTGCCAACCATGTCATAGAGTCCATAGTCATTGGGCGGAAAGCAACCGACGGCAGAAGTGTTGACTATATTCGAGTCAAAATAATTCGCCCGGTTCGGGTCCGGGCCGTCACCCCACGGGAAGATTGCACCGACTAACCCGCCCCGCGCCGCCTTTTCCCATTCCAACTCGCTTGGCAAAGTCACATGCCAGTGACCGCCGCGAACCTTCTCAACTAGCTCGCAAGATGCCAAATCTGTTGAGGTTTGCAGAACGCCATTCAGCCAACGGCAATATTCCCTCGCCTCACGCCAACTGACCCATCGCATCGGTCGGCTATCCGGGTCGCGCAAGGCTTTTTCATTGCCAAGCTTGAAACCCGTCGCCTCGACAAAGGCGCGGAACTGGGCGACGGTGACGGGGTAACGGGCAATGTAGAACTCCCGTGTCGGCGTGGGCTGGTCGTTGATCTCGGCTTTGGAAAAAACTATGTGATCTTTTAAGACACCAACCGCCTCCATCACCCGGTCGAAATCTCCGCTACGGGTTCCAATGATGAAATCGGGATCGGCGGGGATATGCACAAAACCGAGCAAATCGTCATTCGGCAGATAAAACCGTTGCGGGTCGAAGCGCGGGTCGCCGAGTTGTGCCAGCCGGTCACCGGCACGAGCGCGGATGACGGGCTTGGAATTGTTCAGGCTATCCCCGTCGCCCAGCAATTCGACGATGCGCTTGGCGCAATCGGCTTTGAGCGCATCGCCACTTTCCCGCCATTCGAGCGCCGCCGTAGCGGCCAGTTCGGCGGCTGAGAACTGGGCGTTAGCTGCCTTCCCCAACTTGGACAAGCCCGCAATGAATTCCCTCGCCGATTTGGCGGCATCGGAACCCATGTAACTGGCCAATAGTAAAATCGGCTCCCGCCACCACGGGTCTTCCAACCGAGTTTCCAAACTCGCCAGCATCGCCTCCCGGCCTTCCGCGCCGATGATTTTGAGGATATGGCGAGCCGTCAGAAATTCTTGAAACGCCAAATGAATGAACCGATACGCACGGTCACGCTCTTCCAACACACTCCCGCGTTGGCGGGCATGAACTAGGAATCCGTCAATGCGCGGCAGGAATTCGGCTTCCGTCCGCAATGCCTTGATTAAGGCAGGTTCCTCGATTTCCCTGCCTTGATCCTTGCCCTGTCGGTGCATGGAAAAGGCCAAATGTTGCGCCATGTCGCGGTAGAGTTTCCAGTCAGTGGACAATTCGCGGATATTGCTTTCCTCCCGCCCATAGTCCACTTGCAACAGGGCGTTGATGGCCTTGTCGAACAGTTCAGCCCGTTCGTCGGGCAAAGTACGGTTGTTGACATGGACAATCAGCAACAGCCGCACCATCAGCGGACTGTCCACAAAAGCGGCGGCATCCTCGCCTAGGCGGACCCGCCGCTCCGCCTCCAAACGGTCTATGCCGTTTAATAAGTCTTTTATGCGCTCAATGCGCAACGCGGTGTCGTGGGGATGGATACAGGCGTAGGCTTGCGTAATCATCGGCTTGACATGAAGCTCGCGATCCAAGGGGCACACGGAGATTTCGCGGAAATCTGCCCCCAACGCGGTGCGCCCGCTTCGATACGCAATCGTGCGGCAGGTGACGACGACTCGTAAAGCGGACCTCCCCGCCACCAGTTCATCGACGGATTGCCGCACTTCGGCGCGTTCGTCTTCGTTGGCGACTTCGTCCAAGCCGTCCAGCAACAGCATGACGTTGCGCCCGTCCGTCAGCAGTTTGACGAAAAAATCGGCAGGCAAGTCAAAATCGGCATCCTTGCTGATTAAATGATGGGAAATGAAAAAGGATAAGGACTTCTCCCTCGCCGGGGTGTTGTGGGCCAAGTTGCGGCGATAACGGGCAAACGAGGCCAGCGGCACGAGGATGGGCAAGGGCAGTGCGTCCGGCGGCAGACCTAAGCCCAGGCGGGAACGGGCTGGCTCGTTCTGCCCCGCCAGCAGCGAAGCAGCCAAGGCCCAAGCCATGTGCAGCATGACCGTGGTTTTGCCGCAGCCCGAACCGCCGATGATGACCAGCCGGTTTCCCAAGCCCAACACTTCATTAAGTGCAATATCGTTGTCGGACTCCTTGGATTGAACATCGTCAGACGGTTCGCGCATGGGACTAGGCAGGCGCGTCCCTGACCGCGGTTCTTCGCCTAGGCGCGGCATGGCTTTGGCCCGCAACGGCACATAAGCCGTTTCCAGAGGCAGTTGCACGACCGGCGCACCGCCTGCCTTTTCGATGCCGCGCAATTCTATGCTACTGGTCCGTTCCCGCAACCACAGCAAATAGCCAGCGACCTGACGGGCAATTTCCGCTTTGCCCTGTCCCTCGGATGCGCCATGGTAATGGTTGATGATTTGAGTGCCGCTGATGATATTGCCGACAACGTCACCCGTTACTTTCACGGCTCCCGCACCCATCGCATCGCCTTCGCCCTGAGCGATGGACCCAGAACCGGTCAATTCAGCTTGTTTGATGCTTATCCCGTTTTCATTTTTCAGGAGTTCAATGAATCCATTGGCAGCGAGCTTGTCCAGTTGTTGGCTGAAATGCAGTTTCAACTCGTCGATATTTTTATAGCGAGTGTAGAAATGGCCCAAATCATCCAGCTTTTCCTGAAATGTCCACAAACTCATCAAATCCTTTTTGTTTGCATTCCCCGTACTGATGTCCGCATCCTTGAAATAGGTGAAGATGAATGGCTTGTTGGTCGCCTTGAATTGACCAAACGCCGTTTCAAACTCTTCCGCCGTGTATTGGCCCACCTTGGTGAAAAACAGCATCACGAACAGATCGCAGTCCTTAATCGCCTTGTTGTATTCGTCTTGGAGCCGGGTTTGCGACAGGGCATCCAAGAAGTCTTCCCATTGCACCAGTTCGAGGTAAACCCCCTGACTTACCCAAGCCTTATTTCTGCGGCTGATAAAAATTTCAAATTCCTTCCTGTCCTCTTTCAATTCCGAGGAGGAAGCCAAAAAAATCTTTCGGGTATTGATAGTCATAGTCTGTTGTTGGATCAGTCCAGTTTGCAACACTATAGTCGCTGATTTGCCACGAATACTATGCACCCATGGGCTTAGGCTGTGAAGCCCCGTTCAAAGATGAGCCAATGGAGTATTTTTTCATGGCTGCCACAATCGCACCTAATCCGATTAAAAAGTACCATTATTGAAGGGGGTAGGTTTGCAGGGTGACATCCCATGGGCTTGTGTCCAAACTATTGATGAAAAAAACGGGGGAAATTTAGGTTATCATAAGCCCATTGACACCCGCTTATCAAAATAGGCTACCCTTTACTCAGTTTTTTATGCTGACATGCTGCTGAACCACATCCGAGCTTCTGGAAGAACTGGAAACCTTGAATCAAATATGGCTACGCAGCCGTAAAACGTCTGGCGGGAGCATCTATCACCAGCGTATCGCAAGAATTTACGAGACCGATAACAACCATGGCGATTCTTGAAGGTATTCGAATACAAAATTACCGGGCATTGAAGGACGTGACTTTGGGCAAGGTTTTCGATAATGAAACGCCTGCCCTGACTCGTTTGGTCGCTGTCATTGGCGCGAATGGATCAGGCAAGTCCAGCTTGATAGATGCTTTTGAGTTTTTGCAGGATTGTCTGCGGGAAGGTGTGCAAGCCGCATGTGATAAACCACAACGTGGCGGGTTTGAACGGTTGCGTACCCAAGGCAGTGACGGGCCGATTTGTATTGAGGTTCAATATCGGGAAGACAATCAAGCCTTGACAATGAGTTATATCCTTAACATCAACCTTAATCAGAACGGGCAAGTCTATGTTGTTAGTGAGGAGCTACACGGATGGCCTACACTGAGCAGAATGCAGCCAATTTCTACGTTCCTTTCCATCAAGAATGGTAGGGGAGACTTTAACTTCATTGGCAGGGAAACTGTTTCCAATGGTCTACAGTCTGCTTCGCACCTCCAGTTAGATAAACCAGTTTTGGCAGTTTCTATTATTGGTGTTCTGGCGGATTATCCACATATATCAGCTTTTCACAATTTTTTAT
>CAIYXP010000475.1 GCA_903930145.1 uncultured Methylococcaceae bacterium | reverse complement strand
CCTACCGTAGGGTGGGCTAGGCGCACACACCGGGAACCTTGATCCCACTCGGCGCTTTCCGTGCGCCGTAGCCCACCAAACCGGCGGCTTGATTGCAATGGTGGGCTAAGGTGCGCTCCAAGCTTAGCGAGAAATGGAAAGTTTATTGAAATGCGCACCTAGCCCACCCTACGATTTTGCCAAAATGAGAATTGCTGCAAGCAAGGGTGATTTTACGCCTTCCATCGATTGCGGCAATAGGTTAAGGTTAGAACTATTTGGCCTACGGTCAAATTTTTTTTAAAATCCCTATTATTGAAACACACGCCATATAGATGAGTCGATGACCATTTTGACCTTAGGACTAAACCATAACACCGCGCCCGTTGCGATCAGGGAGAGGCTTGCCTTCCCCGCTGAACGTCTGCGACCGGCTTTGGGGCAATTGGTTCGTCTGCCCGAAGTTGAGGAGGTCGCGATTCTTTCCACGTGCAATCGCACTGAATTCTATTGCGGGACAGCCAATGCAGACTTGGACAAAATTGTCGAATGGATCGCCCGCGAACAACACCTAAAGCGCGAAGAATTCCATCCCTACCTGTATGCGCACACCGATGAGGATACCATACGCCACATGTTTCGGGTGGCTTGTGGCTTGGATTCTATGATTTTAGGCGAACCGCAGATACTCGGCCAGATGAAGACCGCTTACCAAACGGCTGCCGAGGCAGGAACCTTGGGCAAGACGCTGAGCAAGCTATTTCACCATACCTTCAGTGCCGCCAAAAAAGTCCGCACCGATACTGCGATAGGCTCAAGCCCGGTGTCCGTCGCCTTCGCGGCGGTGCGTTTGGCGCAACGCATTTTCGACACGCTCAAGGAACAGACCGCCGTGCTGATCGGGGCTGGTGAAACCATTGAACTCACCGCAAGGCATCTGCACGAACAAGGCATAGGCGAAATTATCATTGCCAACCGGACAATCGAACGCGCCCATGCCTTGGCGGCGCAATTCAATGGCTTTGCCATTGCGTTATCGGAACTCCCCAAGCATCTCGCCAAGGCCGACATTCTGGTATCATCCACCGCCAGTCAGTTGCCAATCTTAGGGAAAGGCAGCGTGGAAAGCGCCCTCAAAGCGCGTAAGCACAAACCTATGTTCATGGTTGATTTGGCTGTTCCGCGTGACATAGAGCCTGAAGTGGGGCAATTGAGCGATGTTTACCTCTACACGGTTGACGATTTGCGCAACACCGTCGAGGAAGGCATTCGCTCCCGGCAGGAAGCCGCCAAACAGGCTGAGGAAATCATTGACACCGAGGTGGATCATTTCCTCGCTTGGATGCGGTCACAAGGGGCCACGATGACCTTATTGGATTTTCGTACCCAAGCCGAAACCCTGCGCGACGAAGCCCTGAGCAACGCTTTGCGGGCGTTGAAGAATGGCAAACCGGCAGAGGATGCACTCAGGCAACTGGCAAACGCACTCACCAACAAACTCATTCATATTCCTAGCACACAGATCAAACAAGCCGGCACTGACGAGCGCCACGACCTGATAGAAGCCGTGCGGGAACTTTTTCAACTCAAGGGCAACCAGTAATTTCGTGAAAGCCTCCATACAAAACAAACTTGACAACTTGTCGCAACGCTTTGAAGAAATCACCGCACTGCTGGCCGAACCGGCGGTGCAGAACGACCAAAACCGATTTCGCGCTTTAAGCAAGGAATACGCACAACTCGACCCAGTCATCAAATGCTTTCGGGACTATCGGGCGGCATTGGATGACATGGCTTATGCCGAAACCTTGGCCGCTGATGACGACCCCGAAGTCCGCGCCATGGGCAAGGAGGAATTGCTGGCCGCACAAGACAAGGCTGCGCAACTCACCGAGGAACTGCAAATCTTGCTATTGCCTAAAGACCCAAATGACGAGCGGAATATTTTCCTCGAAGTGCGGGCCGGGACGGGCGGGGCCGAGGCGGCATTGTTTGCGGGCGACCTCTACCGGATGTACGCCCGCTATGCCGAATTGAAAGGCTGGAAGCCGGAAATCATCAGCGAGAGCGAGGGCGATCTGGGCGGATACAAAGAAATCGTGATTCGCATCAGTGGGCAAGATGTCTATTCGCAACTGAAATTTGAAGCCGGCACCCATCGCGTCCAGCGCGTACCCGCCACCGAAGCCCAAGGCCGCATCCACACCTCCGCCTGTACCGTGGCAATCTTGCCGGAAGTCGATGAGATTGACGATATCGACATCAACCCGGCGGATTTGCGCGTGGACACATACCGTGCTTCCGGGGCCGGCGGTCAGCACGTCAACCGCACCGAGTCGGCCATTCGTATCGTGCATATTCCCACCAATACCGTGGTCGAATGCCAAGACGAGCGCTCCCAGCACAAAAATCGCGCCCGTGCGATGTCATTGTTAAAGTCTCGAATACTCTCCGCACAGCAGGAAAAGCGCAGTTCGGAAATTGCCGCCGACCGCAAGCTGCAAGTCGGCAGCGGCGACCGTTCCGAGCGCATCCGCACTTACAACTTCCCGCAGGGCCGACTGACCGACCATCGCATCAACCTCACGCTCTACCGTTTGGAAGAAATCATGCAAGGCAGTTTGGATCAAGTCGTCGAACCTTTGATTCATGAGCATCAGGCGGATATGCTGGCGGAACTGGGAGGGGAGTGACGTAAATTATTCTGGTTCCTATTATTTCTGATAGGATAATAGAAATATTAT
>CAIYXP010000474.1 GCA_903930145.1 uncultured Methylococcaceae bacterium | reverse complement strand
GCAGGCTCTATCCGCATTGTCAAAGCGAGAAGTTTTCCCCCAAATAAACCTTACGAACTTCTTGATTGGCGACGATTTCCTCTGAATCGCCTTCCGCAATCACCTTGCCTTCATTCAAAATGTAGGCGCGGTCACAGATGCCCAAGGTTTCCCTGACATTATGTTCGGTGATCAGAATGCCAATCCCCCGATTGCGCAAATGGTCAATGATCCTTTGAATATCGATGATGGACAATGGGTCAACCCCGGCAAAAGGTTCGTCGAGCAGCATGAAGCGGGGTTCACAGGCCAATGCACGGGCGATTTCCACCCTTCGCCTTTCGCCCCCCGACAAACCTATGGAGGGTTGGTTGCGAAGGTGGGCAATGCTGAATTCTTCCAGCAACTCCTCGATGCGTAGTTCCATCTGTCCGACGGTGAGGTCTCCTCGCAACTCCAAAACTGCTCTAAGGTTGTCAGAAACGGTCAGTTTGCGGAAAATCGAAGGTTCCTGGGGCAAATAACCCAGGCCAAGGCGAGCCCGGGCATGCATGGGCATGTGGGTGATTGGGCGATTGTCGAGAAAAATATTGCCCGAATCCGGGCTAATCAGGCCGACGATCATATAAAAACTGGTGGTTTTGCCCGCTCCATTCGGCCCAAGCAAACCAACGATTTCCCCGCTGTTCATCCGCAGGGAGACACCGCCCACTACACGCCGTTTGTTGTAGGTTTTTTCAAGGGATTCTGTGGTGAGTAAGGTCATGAGGGCTACTGCGAGTCCTCTTCCTTTTCGGGTTGCAAAGTTACCCGGACACGATCACCCTTGCTAGTGGGTGTGCCAGCCTTCATCACCGAATTTTTACTATCGTATTGAATGCGCTCGCTGGTCACCTTGTTGCTGGTATCGGGGTTTTCGCCCTGCCAAGCCATGGCTTTTTCATACAGGATCAACACGCTGGTTTCAGGAAAGTACTCGGACCTAAGCCCCAGTCCATGCCAATCAGGCTTGCCGGGTTCCGGTGTCTGCTTGATCCGTGTGGGTTTGCCAAACGCCTCGACTTTTTGCGTCTTGCCGTCTTTTTGGTAGACAATCATTTTGTCCGACAGCGATTCAATGCTGCCCTGAGTGTAGCGGACATTCCCCCGGTATTCGGTGATCCCTTTGCCTTCATCGTAGGTCGCACTGTCTGCTTCAATATACATGGGTTGTTTGGAATCGGTGTCAAGGGCCAGTGCAGGACAATTGACAAGCGCCAACATCGCCAGCAGGAATGCTTGGTTAACGGATTTCATGCTTTCTCTTCACATCGGCGAGTAGGTTAATGACAAGAAACGGTTCAAACTTGACTTCGGCGCCCATGCCGCTGCTTTCATCGTTTGGCCCGATCATTTTCACATGTTCGGCGGTTTCAGCGAATTCTTGGTCAGGAATGTATTTGACATTAGAAGTAATAATGCGCAACTCTTCGCCCTTGTCGTTCTTTCGCGTTATCAAAACATCGCCCCGCAGCAAGACAGTTTTCCCCCCGTTCAGCAAAGTCCCTTCCGACGAATGGATCACCCAAGGCTGACCGTCCTTTTTATAAAGCGTCTGAACCGGTTGATCCAATTCGGTCCGGTCATCATCGCCCTTGTAATGTGTCATCATGGACGCAACGAGCATTTCCTTAGGCGTGCCTTCAGTGGTCAGCACGGTCCGGGTGATGTTCTTGGAATAATAGTCAATATGGTCATGTTTGGCTTTATGTTCCACCGTATCCTTTGGGCTAAAATAATCGGACAGCCACCAAGTTCCGCCCGCCAGCAGGATCAGCAGCAATTTGGAGGCAATGGATTTTAGGTTCAGCTTCATGGGGTAATTAATAATGGCTTTCAATCATCTTGGTCAGATTGCCCTGGGCTTCCATGATCATGTCGCAGACTTCGCGTGCGGCCCCATTCCCGCCTGGCTTTAAGGTGACCCAATGGGCAAACGGCAAGATGGCCGGATGGGCATCAGCCACGGCGATGGACAGGCCGACCCTGCGCATTAGGGGCAAATCGAGTAAATCGTCCCCAACATGGGCGATTTGTTCGGGTTCCAAGCTCAATTCCACCCGCAGGCTTTCATAGGCAATGAGTTTGTGGCGCTGCCCCTGAAAGACTCTTTCAATGCCCAGACTCGCCATGCGTTGGGCGACTGATTTGGATGCCCGGCCTGAAATCACCGCGACCTCAACCCCGGTTTCCCGTAACATGCAAATACCTAAGCCATCGCGGGAATGGAACGGCTTGTATTCGTTGCCGTGCTCGTCGAAAAAAAGTTTGCCATCGGTCAGCACTCCATCGACATCAAAAATCACCAATTTGATTTTTGCTGCCTTTTCCAAGATTTCTGCCATCATTATATTACCTTTTGGAAATCAGACTACGCCTGCACTCAATAAGTCGTGCATGTTTAGGGCTCCAATAAGCCGGTTTTCATCGTCCACCACCAATAAGGCGTTGATGCGTTTTGCCTCCATCATGCGCAATGCCTCGGCAGCCAGTCGGTCGGCCTTAATTCGTTGACACCCCGGTGTCATCACGTCCCTGATCGGAATGGCATGGACATCCCCGCCACGCTCAAATAATCTGCGCAAATCGCCGTCAGTGAAAATGCCCATGACACGTGCCTCTGCATTGAGTACGGCGGTCATGCCCAGTTTTTTGGCGGTCATCTGCAAAACTGCCTCGCGCACCAGTTGGGTTTCGGTCACGGCGGGCATCTTATCGCCAGTGTGCATAATGTCCGACACCCTGAGCAAAAGCTGGCGACCCAACCTACCGCCCGGATGGGACAGGGCAAAATCCTCACGGGTGAAGCCCCTTGCTTCCAACAAGGCGACTGCCAGGGCATCCCCCATGACCAAAGCCGCCGTCGTGCTGGACGTGGGGGCCAAGCCCAGTGTGCAGGCTTCCTCGCGAACCCCGATATTGATATGCACCTCGGCCTGGCGAGCCAGCGTGGAAGAAGCGTTGCCCGTCATGCTGATCAGCGCGGCGCCCATACGCTTGATCACCGGCAAGATGGTCAGAATTTCCACCGACTCCCCCGAATTGGACAAGGCAAGCACCACGTCTTTGCAAGTGATCATCCCTAAATCACCATGGCTGGCCTCTCCGGGATGGACAAAAAAGGCAGGGGTTCCAGTGCTGGCCAGGGTTGCGGCTATTTTGCCCCCAATATGACCCGATTTACCCATGCCGGTGACGACAATCCGACCGACGCAGTCATGCATCAGACGACACGCCGAAACGAAGTTGGCATCTATGCGCTCGACCAGCGAGGCAACGGCTTCCGCTTCGATCCGAACAACATTCAGGCCGATCCGCTGCAATTCCTTGTCGTCGATGAGTGCAGTCATATCAAAGGGCTAAGTGGGAAGCAGGTTCAAAGCAGACATTATGCCACGAATTTCCAGCATTGAATTAACTGTTGGCCCATGCATCCCCATTTTTTAGGACGCATGGGCTTTGAAGGTTTTACCTATAGTTGCAATTCGCTTTTGGTTTGGGCAGCGATTTCGGAAACCGTTGCTTGCACGTTGTCGCCGCGCACTCTGTCTAGGTATGACTTGGACTTTTCCACTTCGGCTGACAGGGTGTTGACAGTCTGCTTCATGTTATCCAAGGCTTGGACCTTGAAGTTGGCAACCGTGTCCATCGTATCGTAGATGTTTTGGAAAGCCTTTTTCAATTGCTCCAAGTTCACGGTGGAACTGGCGGCCTGTTCGTGAGTCAGCGTGGATTGCTGTTTCAGCAATTCGGAAGTGCCCTCGATCATGTTGCTGGTCGTTGTGTTCAACGCGGAGATTTGATCCAGCACCAATTTTTGGTTGGCGAGTGCTTGTGAAACAATCACTGCCGTCCTTAATGCGGAAACGGTCGTCGTCGTGGCGCGTTCCACGCCCTTGATGAGTTCCATGTTGTTTTTGCGCACCATGTCCATGGCCAGATAGCCTTGTACGGTGACGGCCAGTTGGGTTAGCAAATCCTGAACTTTCTGGCGTACATAAAACAGCATCTCCTCCTTGACCACCCGCGCCTTTTCCGGGTCGGTCGCTTCAATATCGGCCACTTTGGCTTCCAGCGCCGCGTCCAATTTTTTGCCGAGATGGGCGTATTGCTCAAGTTTTTGCATCAAATCCCAAGCATTGACCTTTTCCTGTTCAATCGCGGCATTGTCTTTGCGCAATTCGTCTTGGCTATTGTAAAGTCCTTGAATGATTGCGTTTAGGTGCGTTTGTGAAGATTGATACTTCCTGAAATAATCTTGGAGCTTATTGCCCCAGGGTATGAACCCTAGAATTTTTCGTGGTTCCAATAAATTTCCTTGCCTTGTCGGATCTAGGCTTTCGATGGTTTCCCTTAAATCCAGCAGGCTCTTAGACACTTTGGAATGACCATCGCCAAGTCCATCGTCGAGGCTGGCAACGGGCCGGTCCAGCAAGCGGTTTGAGATACTGGCTGCTGCGCGTATCTGATCACTCCCTAGCGCGTGGATACTGTTGACCTTGCCAATGAACTCGGGGCTGTGTGAGTCCAATTGCACGATGTTATCGATGAAGCTGGTGACTCTTTCATCAAGTTTGGCGATGGTTTTCTCGTCCAACTTGACGAGGGAGGACGCCTGTTCCGGTGCGATGGGTTTGACCGGTTCGGGCGGTGTCAGGGTAAGTGTTTCGGATGGGTTTGCCACAGCATTCATTGGTGTTCGCCTTTCTGCTTGGTTAAGTGGTTGAAAGAGGGTATTAGGTTCATCGGATGATTTTACAACATTGCGACAGGCTATTGCCTTGAGATTTACACTTCTTCGGTGCAGATGTTCTGCTCACAGCGAGTCATGCTAAAGCAATAATCATTGGCAAGGCAATGGTCTAGCCATTGTGACAGGAAATAATTCAGTTTCCATTTGTAATCCAGCATTTCTCTGCCCTTGCCGCCCCACCTGAACGCCTCGTACACTTTGGGGCGGTCATGATCGCCAAGCATTTCGGCTGCGCGTACATCCAAATATACCCGCACCCTGACTGAAGGCTCCATTTGGGGTTTGAGCAGCCCTAACCCAAAGCGATGGGTCAATTCCAAGGTCAAGGTATAACGCGAGTTTTTCTGCAATTGCATGTGTAGGGAGGGCTTGCCGTCGGCATGGGCGACGCAGGTTCCCGCCATTTGGGTCAAATCGGGTATCAACCGGAGTAAACGTTCGTAGTTGGCTTCACAGAGTTTCGACAGCCAGTAGGATTTTGCCAAAGGTTCAAGAAAATACATGGGGTTTAGCTGTGGGTTTCCCGGTAACTGGCGCAGGCACTGGCGGTTTCCCAGAGGGTGACCTCACGCACGGGATAACCTTTCGCGAGGATGAAATCGAAAATGAGCTTGGCAATGTATTCAGCCGTGGGGTGTTCGTTTAAGACCATGCAACGTTCATTGGCTTGTTGCAGCATCCCAACCAGAGGGTCGTCTTTGTGCAACAGGAAATTATGGTCCAATTCGGAATCGATGAAAGCGGCCGAAGCGGCGGCGATGTCGGCAAAATCACAAACCATGCCTTGGTCATTGAGGCGTTCGGATTGCAAGGTGATGGCGGCTTTAACGCTATGGCCGTGGATGTTTTTACACTTTCCGGGGTGGTTCATCAGCCGATGACCATAACAAAAATAAATTTCTTTGGTGATTGAGTACATGGTTAAGAGTTGATTGGGTCTGGGGCTTGGCTTTTAATTCCCTTGATGGCACCGACGATCCGAAAATGGCCCTCATCGGTCTTGGTGCAACGGATGACCTCAATGAGAGCGGTCAGGGGAGGGGTGATTCGGTCGGCGGGGAATGTACGGATTTCGAGCGCCCTTCCCACATCGGCGGCCTCGGATGCTTCAAATAAAATGCCCGAAGAACTGATGTCTAGGCATAATGCATGGGCCTGCGTACCGCAGGCAACCCGTTTAAAACTCATTGCGCAGTTGGCTTTCATATCAGTTTAGTCGCTATTTCCTCATACAACGAATAAAATTATTGTCTATGCAAAGCACTTTTCACGCAAGCTTGAATCCATCCTTATTTTTGCAACGGTCCTTGAAGGAACCGACATGCCCACTATTGACCAATCACAATCCCATCATAAATCAAGTTTCGCTGCCCTTGCCCTAGGCGCCATAGGCGTTGTGTATGGCGATGTCGGCACTAGCCCATTGTACACAATGAAGGAAATCTTCAATGAGGCGCATGGCTTGTCACCGGACAAGGTGACGGTGTATGGCTCCATTTCGCTGATTTTCTGGTCGCTTATCATGGTGATATGCCTGAAATATGTGGTTTTCGTCATGCGGGCGGACAACCGGGGCGAAGGTGGCATCATGGCATTGATGGCATTGGCTTTGCGAGGCAGGCATAAGAATCATCACCGTGCCATCATCATCAGCCTAGGCTTGTTCGGGGCCGCATTGTTTTACGGCGACGGCATTATAACCCCGGCAATTTCAGTGTTAAGCGCGGTTGAAGGGCTTGAAGTGGCCGCGCCGGCCTTGCACCCTTATGTCATACCGATAACGCTCTGCGTGTTGATTGGCTTGTTTCTGTTTCAGAGCATGGGCACTGACAAGGTGGGTAAATTGTTCGGCCCTGTGATGGTTTTCTGGTTTATCACTTTGGCGCTGATGGGAATCGACAGCCTGATTCAATCACCTGACATCCTGATGGCTTTCAACCCGAAATATGGGCTGAATTTTTTCATCAAGCACCATTGGCATGGTTTTTTAGCCTTGGGCGCTGTGGTGCTGGCCTTGACGGGTGCCGAGGCGCTCTATGCCGACATGGGCCACTTTGGGCGAAAACCCATTCAGTTTAGCTGGTTGCTCTTCGTGATGCCTGCACTGTTGCTGAATTATCTAGGGCAAGGGGCGTTAATCTTGCGCGATCCTTCGGCAATCAAGAATCCGTTTTACCTGTTGGCACCGGAATGGGCGTTATACCCGCTCATCGCCCTGTCCACAGCGGCCACCGTGATTGCCTCGCAAGCGGTCATTTCGGGGGCATTTTCCATTACCCGGCAGGCGGTGCAGTTGGATTACATCCCGCGTTTGCGTTTTATCCATACCTCAAGTTCTGAAATGGGACAGGTCTACTCCCCTGCCGTCAACCGGTTTCTATTGATTGCCGTGTTGATCCTCGTTTTGGTATTCCAATCTTCCAGCCATTTGGCATCGGCTTATGGGTTTGCCGTCACCGGAACCATGGCGATAGATACCAGTTTGGCCTTCATCGTGGCGATGGATGTTTGGAAATGGAAATTGCGTTGGGCTGTCACCTTCCTAGTCGTCTTCCTTGCTGTCGATCTGTCTTTCTTGGGGGCCAATGCCATCAAAATTATTGACGGTGGCTGGTTCCCATTGCTAATTGCCTTGTTCCTGTTCTTTTTCATGACCACTTGGAAAAAAGGTCGCACTGCTCTGATTCGGCATTTGCAACGTTCATCGATGTCGCTGACCGATTTCATGACCCAAATCAAAGAATCACCACTGATACGAGTCCCCGGCACCAGCATTTTCCTGTATAGCCGTCATATCAGCCTGCCGTTCGCGCTGTTGAAGAATGTCGAATACAATAAAATTTTGCATGATAGGGTGATCTTGTTGACCGTCACCACCCAAGACATACCCTATGTGGTTGCCAAAGACCGTTTGGAAATCGAAGATCTCGGGCAAAACTTTTATCGCGTCACCATCAACTTTGGGTTTACCCAATCGCCCGACATTTATTATGCTTTACAGATGATCAATGAACGTGGAGTAAAGTTCGATTTGCATGAGGCTATGTTTTTCACTGGACGTGAAACCTTGGTTCCTTCCAGCGACCCGGCCTTGAACGCTTGGCAGGAACGGATTTTCATATTTATGTTCCGCAATTCTTCCAATCCCATCCTGTTTTTTGGCATACCGTCCAAGCAAGCCATAGAAATTGGAACCTTGGTGGAAATATAAAGCCGGGCCATGCAAATAAACTTGCTCTGCGTGGGCAATCGCATGCCTGATTGGGTCAGTCAAGGCTACACGGAATATGCCAAGCGGATGCCAAGAGAATGTGAGCTAAAACTGCGGGAAATCACGCCCGGCAAGCGTGGCAAGCATACCGACATTGAGCGTGTCATGGATGATGAAGGGCAGAGAATGCTGGCGGCAATACCCTCAGGGGACCGGGTGGTGGCCTTGGATTTGAGCGGCAAGGAATGGTCCACCCCGCAGTTGGCAGAAGCTTTGTCGCGCTGGCTAGGGGACGGGCGCAATGTGTCCTTGTTAGTGGGTGGGCCGGACGGTTTGGCCCAGAGTTGTCTGGCTAAAGCCGATGATCGTTGGCGGCTGTCTGCGTTGACGTTTCCACATCCTCTGGTTCGCATTGTGCTTGCCGAGCAACTTTACCGGGCATGGAGCATTTTGCACAACCATCCTTATCATCGATGAACACCCCAAACATTGTATTGGCCTCCGCATCCCCTCGCCGTCGCGAATTGTTGGCGCAGATGGGCCTAGTTTTTGAGACATTGACCGTTGAGGCCGATGAAACCCCGAGGCAAGGTGAGCAAGCCGAACATTATGTCCATCGGGTTGCCGCCGAAAAATCTTGGCTAGGCCAGCTTTCATGCCAATCTCGTTTGCCTGTGCTAGGTGCGGATACCGAGGTGGTTTTGAACGGGGAGGTTTTCGGCAAACCGAGCTGCGTTGACCATGCCAGAGACATGCTAAGCCGTTTGTCGGGGCGCGAACATCAGGTGTTGAGTGCCATTTCCCTGCGCTTAGGCAATCATCATTGGCAAGCGATGAGTATTAGCAAGGTGCGCTTTCGCGAAATTGCCGACGAGGAAATCGAAGCCTATTGGGCGACGGGCGAGCCTTGCGACAAGGCAGGGGCTTACGCCATTCAGGGCTTGGGTGCGATTTTTGTCGCCCATCTCGAAGGCAGTTTCTCGGGTGTGATGGGTTTGCCAGTCTTTGAAACGGCAGGGCTGTTGCGCGAAGCGGGGATTGAGGTGCTGGTCACACCGCCAAATCCAACGGCAAATCGGAAATGTCTTTAAGCCGTTTGCCGTCCACCATCACCATCAACAGGTCAATCGCATCAATCATGTTCAATTGTTGCAGGGATTCTTGCAATTCATAGAGCGCAAAATGGTAAACGCAGTCGATGTCTCCCGTGCCTAAGGCGATGGAAGCCAAACGGGAGGGCGTGGGTTCCGCCGTCACCACCATGATGTGGGGAAGGTGGCCCTTGCGGTTGCGGATCAGGTTCAGTGCTTCGGATCGCGCATTTTGGGCGCGGTCGCTGCGGATGGTCCATTTGCAAGAAATGCTGGCATGAAGCAAGGGTCCGCCGCCAGTTGCCTGACGCAAACTCGCATGGCGCGAAACCGATGCATCCACCAGCCGGGCATGGGCGTTGATGGCATCATCCGACTCGGTGTGGCGGACAACCACCACATCCGGCGTGATCGTGTAATCGCTGCCCAATGCTGCGGCTAGGGCTGGATTGCCCCTTGCCGCTTCGTCCAAGGCGACCAAATGGGCAAACTGCTCATATTTGGCAATTTCCAGCCGGTTTCGCCCGGTGACTTGATGGACATCCCATGATCCCGGACGCAAGTGGCCGAGCTTGCTGAAGGTATTGCGGACAAAACCCGCGCAGGCATCTTCGAAGCGATTCCCTGAAGTTTGCCCTGCCAAGCGTTCGGCTTGCGTCTCTGCTTCCAGCAAATGGGCAATGCCTGCCGCAATTGCGACGCTGGCCCGATTGTCTTTGTCGGCATTGCTGGCTACACCTGCGGCATTCAGCGTCAACACAGTTTCCAGTAATTCTTTATGAAAGGCTTTGCGGGCTTGGCTAAATTCCGTGCTGATGGGTGGGAAGTTTGGCAGCGTCATCTGATTGTCCTGCTTCATGCCGGTATAGCTGGAAGCAGGGCAGGGGGCTACATTCGTTTGGTCAACACGAGGAGCCGAATCGGTTTCCTCGCCAAATTTCAAAGATTCTTGGGAACCGGGTTTAATGATGGCCACTGTGACTGTCTAAGCGACTTTGAAGCTTCGCCTGACCGTCAGGGCTTGGTGAATTTTGTTTGCCACGGCTGCGGCCACAGGCGGAGGAAAGGCATTGCCGATTTGACGATAAACTGGGGTTTTCTTGCCGAAGAAAGCCCAGTCGTCGGGAAAGCCTTGAATGCGTGCCGTCATGCGGGTGGTCAGGCGCGGCATTCCGACGAAATCACGCGGAGGCGAATCATCCCATAACCCAAGCCCATTGACGCCTAGTGCTGCCCACGCTTGCCTGGCGCGGGTTGGCCCTAAGTCAGGCCCGCCATGTTTTTTCGACCCGCCCACCAAAGTCGGCGCGATCATATTGGCTTGCTCCCGCCAACGGTCCACACCCCGCCAGCCATGCTTGCCCATCAAATCATAGAGCAACTCTCCCACGGTGGGTGGCTGAATTTTGAGCGGTTCCGGCCAATCAAAATGATCGGCCAAATCTTTGCGGATGCCGACGAATACCACACGCGGTCTGAGTTGGGATACCCCATAATCACTAGCATTGAGCAATTTCCAGCCCGGCTTGTAACCCAATTTGATCAGTTGCTTTTCGACTTTGTTGCGATAATCACCAAACACGGCATCCAATAAACCGCGCACATTTTCCAACATCACGGCTTGGGGGCGGCATTCATCGACGAGTCGAATGGCTTCTGGAAATAGGTCCCGGTCATCATCAGAACCCATTTGTTTGCCCGCTCTGGAAAACGGAGGGCAGGGGACGCCGCCGGCCAGTAGGTCTATGCCTCGAAAGGGTGTTCCGTCAAACTGGCGCAAATCGCCCTCCACTACGTTCCAATTAGGGCGGTTCAGGCGCAAAGTGGCGCAGGCTGGAGGTTCGATTTCGACCAAACAGGCATGGTTGAACCCCGCCCGTTCCAAGCCTAAAGCTTGTCCGCCAGCGCCAGCGCAGATTTCCAAGGACGAAAGTGCCATTATTCGCTTAAACGGCCAAAACTAAAGTCACGATCAAGCCTTGTCATTCCCCATCCATTCCAATTGTCCATCAAGGAATTTATCGCGCAAAAAATGACCATGCACGAACAAGCCTTGAGCATCTTCTTGATACAGGCTAGTGACCATTCGATTTAGCGCACCGTCGAGGACATTTAATTGTTCATGAAAAGCGGCTTGCGCGGTTTTACCCTGTGACAAAGGTTCGTTGTCGGCCAAACCTTGAGGCAAGGCAAGGTATTTGTCCACGGTGTTGGGCAGATATTCCAAGGCAATTTGTTTGACGTTGTAAAGATTGGCATCCGATTCGTCAACCGTTTGCATCAAACGGCCTAAAGCGGCGATTAATGAGTTTTTAATATTTTCCAGCTTGGCGGTGGCCTCCGGGTCTAAGCGGCTTGCCATCTTACTTTGCAGTGATTCGAGCTTCAAACGGTAGGGGGCGGTTGGGTCGTCTTCATAGCGAGAGCTAATGCTATCCAAAGCATCGACCGAGCGGGCAAATTTCTGCCCATAACGACCTTTAGTGACATTGACTAAGGTCCTCTCCAATTTCTGCAACTCGTCAGACAAATGGTCTTGGGCGGTTTTGACTCCACTGATAGGCTGGCCCTGAGCGTAGTTTGACGGCAGCCTTAAGAAGTTTTCCAGCAACTCGGGCAAATGCACCAAGGCGGCATCATAAACTGGGCGCAATTCCGGTTCTTTGCTGAGTGACTTGCTCTCCAATTCAGGCAGCAGGGTTTCAATCATCTCATGCACATTTTTCAAACGGGCAGACAATCCGGGAATATTGACCCTTGCGCAGGTGTCTCTGACAAGCTTGTCCAACGATCTGGCCTTCTTGCGCATATCCCTAGAAAGGTTTTCAATCGTGGAACGCCGCATCGACCCAATCACCCAAAACAGAATGTAGGTCAAAATGGCAGACCCCGAAGAAATCCAAGCACTTGGAGGGAAGAGGAACGATGGGATAAAGGGTATAAGAAATAAGATGCGGACTATTTTGGAACTGACACCAAAGTATCTCGCCAATCCTCCGCATACCCCGGCTATTATCCTATCATCTGGATCGCGTTCAAATTTTCGTTTGTTCATGTTAGTCATTGCTTGCGTTTGTCCAAATCCTTCACCTTAGACCCCTCCATTCTGGGAGGGGATTTATATCTGGGTTAATCCAAAAATCGCTTCACCAATCCGCCGTATTCGTCAATGCGCCGGTCACGCAGGAAAGGCCAGATTCTGCGCACATCTTCCGAGCGTTTGAGGTCCAGTTCTACGAGGATGATTTTACATGCTTGGTCATCGAGATGGGCCAGAAATTCCCCTTGAGGCCCAGCCACAAAGCTATTGCCCCAAAATTGTATGCCCTGGCTGTTCGGGCTGGGGTCGGGTTCATGACCAATCCGATTGCAAGACAGCACCGGCAAGCCGTTGGCGACGGCATGACCTCGCTGTATGGTGATCCAAGCGTCTAGTTGACGTTGCCGTTCTGCCTCAGAGTCATCGGGGTTCCAGCCTATCGCCGTGGGGTAGAGCAACAAGTCTGCCCCGGCGAGCGCCATCAGCCTAGCGGCTTCAGGATACCATTGATCCCAACAAACCAACAAACCCAGTTTACCCACCGAGGTTTGAATAGGCTTGAAGCCGATGTCACCGGGGGTGAAATAAAACTTTTCGTAGTAGCCGGGGTCGTCGGGGATGTGCATCTTGCGGTATTTTCCCGCCAGTGTTCCGTCTTTTTCCAGCACCACGGCGGTATTGTGATAAAGCCCCGGTGCGCGGCGCTCAAACAAAGATGCGACGATGACGATGCCCAATTCCTTGGCAATCTGCCCCAATGCCACGCTAGTGGGTCCGGGGATGGTTTCGGCTAGGTTAAAGTTCTCGGTGTCTTCGACTTGGCAAAAATACGGCCCTACATGCAATTCTGGCAACAAGACCAATTCCGCGCCCAATTCCTTGGCTTGGCGAATATGCTTGATCGATTCTGCCAAATTGGCATCCCGCGTGGAGCCACAAGCTTGTTGGACTAAGGCTACGGTCAGGGATTTGTTCATAGTTCCGGCAATATCAAAGATTTAGGAAATTGCATGGTCATGCAGTGGATGCTTCCAAACTGTCGAATCAACGGGGTTGCGAAAATCCCAATTAAATCCCGGTCAGGAAAACAATTTGACAAGCGAATGAAGGCGGTTGCGTCTTCATCGTCGTCATAAACCGGAATCAGCACCGCTTTATTAATAATCAGAAAATTGGCATAAGTGGCGGGCAATCGCTCGCCCTCTTCGCTAACAATGGGCTTGGGGACCGGCAAGGGAACTAATTTATAGGGTTTGCCATCGGCGGTGCGCAAAGCCTTTAATTCGTCTTCCATGGCAGTTAGCTCGGCATGGTTTGGGTCTTGCGGATCGTTCGAGGCCGTATAGGCGATGGTGGTGGGGGAGCAGAATCTAGCCAAGGTATCCACATGGGCATCGGTGTCGTCGCCTTCGGCAAAGCCATGATGCAACCACAACACGCGATTTAGCCCAAAAGCCGATTTCAGTTGTTCTTCAATCTGGCTTTGGCTCAACTCAGGATTGCGGTTCGGATTGAGCAAACAACGGGCAGTGGTCAGCAAAGTCCCTTCACCGTCGGTTTCCAAACTGCCGCCCTCCAATACAAAATCAAGCGATTCCATCGGTGTTTTACCAAGCACGCCCGTTTTGTGAAGGTTCCGGGCAAAAGTGATGTCATTGCTGAGATCATATTTGTTGCCCCATCCGTTAAAGCGGAAATCCAGTAGCTTGGCTTTCGGGCCGGCTTCAACCGTCAAGGGCGCAGTATCGCGCACCCATTCCAGATCGTAAGGGACTACCGCAAAGCTGATGTTGGCAAGATAGGGTTTTAGCCTTGCGGCCACTTGTTCGCGCAAAGCCTCATCGTAACAGGCGATAATCAAGCGTTGCCGCTGCGCAACCGCAATGGCGATTTCTTCATAAGTGTCTTCGACATCGGTTCGCCAAGGGTTGAATTCGCTTTGAGCATGGGGCCAAGCCAGTAAAACAGCGGATTGTTCCGCCCATTCAGGCGGGAAGTGAATTGTGGGATGTTCAGTCACTGGGTTATCCAAAAGGGAATGCTAGATGGCAATTTTACTGCCAAATGGCGAAAAAGTATTGATGTTTCGCCTTTAGGTTTGGAGCGTCAAAGCTCGCAGGACTGGAGCGTCAAAGCTTGCTTTGACAGGCAAAGCAAGCTTTGCTTTTCCCAACGCCGAACGGAATTTGCAATCCTTGCCGTGCTTCGGTTTATAGTCAAGGCAATCGCATGAAGCAATTCAAATCGCAACAACAAGGAAAAAAAGTGCCGTCATTCCGATCAGGGATGTCGGAATCCATCGTCCAAGGATGGCAAACTTTCCCAACGGACAAGGGCTAGAGGCTTCCCTGCAATCTGGATGCATTCGGGACATCCATTTAACTCATGTTGCGGGCGGCTGACCTAAGCAAATCGGCTATCCTGTCGATTTGCATGGCAATCAATGCCGAAATGACGAGGTTTTAGCTTTATATTAGCTTCACTAATGCTGCCACCAAACCAGCTTGGGCGAGCAACATCCCCGCTATCCATTTCACCAAATCAAATTTGATGTCGTTGATTTTGGCTTCCAAATGAAGATTCAATTCTCTCAAATCTTGCCGTGTCGCCAATTCAGCTTCCCCGGATGCCTCGCGAAAAGCCTTCGCCAGGGCCTCTGCTTGCTCTAGGGTGAACCCAGAAGTTTCCAATCGCCGTATGAATTTGTGCGTGTCGAAGGTGACCGTTGCCATTGCGCTTACCGTGTTCTGTATCTGCTTGCTGAATTATATCCGATTTGCACTATTGCCCAGAATGCGAGGAGCATTCCTTTCTTCGTTTTCACTATTGAGCAGACCTTTTTCACCTGTTCAGTGATCCTTTTAACCATTGCAACTGTCACTTTCACCGTTCCTCAGGTCTCAGGGAGCAATCCCCGAAGCTTGAGGAATGATGCGCGTGGATTGGGTCCTGTGCATAGTGTTCGGGGAATGCACCGCAAGCCTAGGGAAATGCTTGGGCAGAGGCTTGCACGGGTGAAAGAGACAGTCACATGGGTGAACAAGACGCTGGTATGGGTGCAAAATACAGTTGCAATGATGATCGAGACATTTGCACCGTTACAAAAGCACCGGCCATTGCTCCGCAAGCTTCGGGCAACCATGAAAAAGACTCTTGCAATGGTATAGATGACATGCGCACAGGTGAAAAATGAATAAGGAATGCTCCGCAAGGCTTGAGGATCGTTCCTTACAATAACTGGCGAAGGCTTCATTGGGTATATCTAACTTGGCGATGGCATCATCCAGCTAAGCCGCATCCACCAGCGGACGTTGCCGTTCGTTGCACGAGTCCACTTAGCTCTTCACGATAAAGCTTTATTGGGAAATTTAGGCGGCAATGCCAGAAGCCAGTCTATCCAAAATCCAGGCATCCAAATTCTTGTGTTCGCGCTTAGCGGCTTGAATCATCGCCCTTTGTAGATCGGGAGTGATGTCAATCACCAAGTGTCCGGCATTGGGATTGTCCGGGGCTTTGCCCTGCTCGGCACAGAATCCAAGATATTCCTCGACAGATGCCCGAAATTCACGCTGGATTTCCTCCACGCAAGTCCCTTCAAAAGTAATCACATCGCGGGTGTTAATCACTTCGCCGTGGAATATACCGGCCTCATCGTCAAATTCCACCCGGCCTATATAGCCTTTGTATTCGATCATGGTTTTATGCCTGCTTCGGTGAGAAACCGGCGCACGGATTTGACCGCGCCCCGGTTGGTTTCTTTTTGGGGATGGGGGCGATGAAAAACCGCCGCCCGCCCATTTAGCAAGATATTGACACGGGAACCGGCCCCTTCTTTCACGACTGCGCCTAAGGCGAAAAACAAGTTTTCAATGTCGCGCCAAGGGATGGCCGAACTCACGGGTTCAGAAAAAATATCTTGCAAAGTCTTGCGTTGTTTACTGTTCATGCGGCAATCCGAACGCGGCGGGGCCGTCATAACTTGTAGTGGTAACTTCCGACCAGACGGCGTCGGGTACTACGATAGAGGGGAAAAGTTCGGGCAGTAGAGGATGCAGTCCCGCCCGGAATAGGGTAATTAAGGGTGAGGAATTGATAACTACCCGATCAATCCGCATCCGCCAAATCCTCCAAAATTTCTTCGGCGGAATATTGAAATGGACTGACTCTATACCGGCCCAAAGTGGTTATGAAATCGGCGCGGCTCAAGCCGGCTATTTCGGCAGCTCGCCCTTGGGAAATCATTTCCAATTCATACCATTTTACAGCGGCAGCAATACGCAATTCGCGGCCAAATTCTGCCGGGTCTTTATGTAAGCTGGCGAAAGCTTCATTGGGTATATCTAATATAACTTGGGACATTTCAATGCTCTCAATAATCTTCTGCTGATTCCGATTGATCCACAAACAAGCGGCTTGTTTACGCCCACATTAACGGCTTATCCCCGCTCCCGCAACCACCGCAGCAACAACGGTACTCGCAACCGCCATTTCCCCAGTTCCGCATCCACCACCAACCAGCGGCGGCGCAGAGACAAAAACACCGCTTCGTCTTCTGGAATCGGCAAGGCGTCCAAGCGACGGAAACCCACCAGCCACGCCCAATCGGCTTCGCTAGATTCGCCCTTGAGCAATTGCCGCAGCACCGTGTCCCCCGCCGTCACCGCCTTGGCGATGGCATCGTCTAACAAAGCCGCATCCACCAGCGGGCGTTGCCTTTCGTTGCACAAGTCAACGCAAGTTTCCGCCAACAATTGCACCAGATGCGGCCAACCAGCAGTTTCGGCTTGGATGCGGGCGATGCCATTCTCACCCCAAAAGCCCAGCTCGAAGCGCGGGCGCTTGGACTCATCGCGCTCGAACAGCCGCGAATGGCGCATCGGCTCGGTCAACAGCAAGCGGGTCTCAGCCTCGCTGAACGCTGGGACTTCCACGGTGCGGGCGCTAATAAGATAGGAAGGCCACTCGGCGTGGATCAATTCCTCGATAGCGTGGCTACCGGCGAACAGCCAGACGATGCGCCTATGGGTCTGGATGGACTCGCGCAACATGTGCAGCAAATCCATCGGAAACACCCCCTCGCCGAGCTTGCGGTCGATGTTTTCGTATTCGTCTATCGCCAATAACAAGCGCTGACCCTCTGCCTCTAATCGTTTATTGCACTCGCCCAGTAGGCGAAAAAAAGACGGCAAACTATCCGGCGCTTCGGGTCGGTCCCGCTCAGGCCAAACCGCCCGCACAGGCTCCGAAACCCAGTTGAGCCAAAGACCCAAACTGGTGAAGGCTTCAGGATTTTGCATGGACAAGGCACCGATGCGAACGCTGACCGGCAGAAAGCCCTCCAAGTTGCGAATTAGCGTGGATTTGCCCATGCGTCGGCGACCATACAGAATCACGCCGGGGCAACCGGTGGCAAGGCTCAGTTGTCTATCCAACTCACCCAAAGTTTCAAAGCGAGGAATGAAAGCCTCCTGCTCCCTGTCCACCGGATCACCGGCTCGGAACACTTGTGGGCGGGGTTCGCGGTCAAGAATGCCACGCAGTTGGTTATATTGGGCTTCGGCGATTTTTAGCCACTGACCGGCGGCTTTGCGGAATTCGCTGCCCAAAGGTTCCGGGTTACCACTGATCCGGCTTTGGAAGTTGCGGATTTTCTCGACCAACAACGCGGATTCAGGTTCTTTTAAAAAAGGGCGGGTTTGGGCATCAAGGCGGCGTTGGCAACTGGCGATTGCGCTGATTTCGGTTTTCAGCAAGGCGGTGTGTTTCAGGAAACCCTTTTCCCCTTCCGGTAGGCTGCTAACGATTTCATCCAATCGGCTCAAGACGACTACCCGTCCAACCTCACGCGCTATTAGTCGGGCTTGGGCGCGCAACGCGGACATCCGTTGCGCCGGGTAGGTGTCAATGATGCGGGTCAATTCCTGTTGCCCCGCCATGGGTTCGAGTTCAGCGTAAGCGGCCAGCAATCGGTCTAAGCCCGGGAATGGGACACCACAGAGATCATCCCACGCGACAGGGTGATACGAATACCAACGGGGCCGCAACCGTGGCCAAAAAAATATCGGATGGCAAACTAAATAATAGGCGCGAGGAATGGATATCCCAAAGGCGATCGCAATTGCGATCCCTACGACGATCCCGACGGCAATTCCGTAGTCGATCCCTACGGCGATCCCTACGGCGATCCCACCGCCGATCACTCCGGCGAACCAAATGCCGATCACCGGGTCGATCCCCTCAGTGATAATCCCTACGACGATCCCTGTTGCGATCCCTACGACGATCCCTGTGGCGATTCCTCCGATGTTCCATCCGACGATCCCTCCGACGATCCCTATGGCGATTCCTTGGGTGATCCCATTGGCGATCCCTAAGGCGATCCCTACGGCGATCCCACAGGCGATCCCTAAGGCGATCCCTACGGGAACCAGTTCAACATGCCATAAACCAAACGCAAGCCAGTCGGCTGGTACGGGCGTTAGCATTTCCAACCCCAATAACACAAATAATAGCCAACGACTAGCGAAGATCAGCAGCAGCATATAAGGCAGGAAATGCAGATACAGGGCAATGCCGACCAGAATGGCCCGAAGCCGACGCGTTTTAGAGAGTGCTTCCTGAAATTGCGCAGGCCGTCGATACATCAAACCCAACCACCACAAGGCCGCCCGGTGGTCTCGCGGCCTGAGACTAATTTGATCCAAGGGTTTCATGGCTTACCGCGCAGTTCGATGGTTTGAAAATTTATCGGCGAGGATTTATCGATTGGAAGTGGCAACGAACCGAAAGGCTCTCTTGACAATAATAGCAAAACTAACTTATGGGTTTCCATGGTCAGATAACGCAAGGAGTCAAACAAATCCGCATCGTAATAGTCCCGACGTACAGCGGAATCGAAATGACTAATGCAAAGCCGCACAGGAGAAGAACGCCCATTAAATAAACGATTAAATTCTGCCAAATCATAGGGAACTGGCGGAATTTTAATTGTAGAACACATCGCCTTGGCAATCGTCGATAGCAAACCTTCCCGGCTGGTGGTATCGGGATTCTTTAAATCAATCCGCGCCAAATCGGTTAAGCAATCGGAGGCAAGATGATCCAGAAGCCGTCGCCAATTCACCCCATCGCCATGCACCACTAGATTCACCGACTGGTTACGTTCAAGGTATTTGCGAATCCCGTCCCTCGCCGCCAGCCAATCGGTGGCTTTCGCGCCTAAACCTGTCGCTTCGCAAGCTTGCAATAACTTGTCCCACACGTCGGCGTTGGAATCATTTTGTAGGTTAGCATAGAGCGGGTTGTTTTTGGGGAAAGGTTTCGGCAAGCTACAAGCCTCCCGCATAACGGGTATGATGAACCCTTGGCTAAACCCCGGGTCGAGCGCCACGGCCTTTTTCATTTCATGCTGGCAATAAGTGCTGGCGAGATAATCGGGCGAGAATACCAGTAGATGCCGGTCTGCCTGAGCTTGCAAACCATCCATCTGCCCGACCATCGCTTTGCCGATTTGGAAGCGTTCTTTGTCTATCAACACCTCCGCTCCACCCGCTTTCAATACCGGAACCAGCCGATCCCAAACCCACGGGCCTTGCTGGTGGCTATAACTGACAAAAACTCGCATAAAATCTCCTATTGATAATATTCGACACGCAATATACGGATTTCCCTTTTCAAAGATGAGTCCCCTCAGCCGGATGCAAAGCGGTTTCGGCAAGTTCCAATTGGAGTTTGTACTGCCCTAAAAGTTCTGCAATTAATGACTGATAGCCATAGCTTGGAATCGTGTCTGCTAATTCACGCTCAAATTCGAAGTACATGAGGTGGAGGTTTGACAAATAGGTTTGATCGTTATTCTTGACGCAATAAATAATATGATTAGTCCAGCAGATCAAGCTATGAATTAGGCAGACTTCGTTATTATATTTGACAAGGTTTGAAACATATAAAGGGACTATCACATTCCAATCATTATGGCCTAACTTATCCCTCAAATGCTTGAAGGAGACAATCCGCAAATCCGCTAGGTTT
>CAIYXP010000473.1 GCA_903930145.1 uncultured Methylococcaceae bacterium | reverse complement strand
GGCGCGTCCCACGCCCAGCCAATTGGCCGTGGTCATAGCTGGCACACCAAGCATCCTCTGAACCAAATCGAAATCGGAACCGGAATCTCTTGTTTCGCTCAGGAAGCCTTCAAACTCGTGTGGTCGTCCGAGTGGATTTTCAGATGCTGTTGTATTGGTGTTCTGGCTTGTCGTGTTGTGAGTTTGTGAAGAGGTCATTTGTGTCTCCTTTGGTGTTGATGTTTTTGTTTTCGAGTTTTGGCTTTCGCCAAGAGTGGTTTAGCACCTAACGTCCCCGTTCAGCCGCCCGCGCGGAATGAACCCGAAAAATGATGTAAAACGACCACGCGGGTCGGCTGGAACGGCGGGTTAGCGGAGTGACCGCCCCGGTGGAAGGCGTTGCCAAGAAGCATGCCTGAAATATGGTCTTACAATATCAATATCTTGCATTTGCTTCTTGAGAGGTGGGTGGGCAGAGAGACAATGCCGGGGATTCATTGATTCTGCTACTTTTATCCATCCGGCGCAATACGCGGAGTACCGCTATTGCGCCACACGAATGCGCCTTACCGCATTACCAGCTTGCGAGGATAACTTGGTTAGAGGTGTACCACTCTTCGCACTTGCCCCAGTTTCGGTATCCACAGCAGCGAGTGCCTAACGTCTCAGTCCATGCAACACAATGTTTTTTCTGGAAATCCAAAACAATGTATCCTTTCACGCCAACGCCAGGACATTTAAATGTCGCTCGGTTTCGATTCACGTGGTCGTAGGTGCAATCGAGCACGCCACCAATAACGCCACTTGTGTAAGTATCAATACCACCAGAGCCGCGAATATAGAGTACCCCGATGATTGTAACAGCGCCGATAGTAAATGCGTATGGAACGTCGGCACCTTCCGCAGCAAGCCAATGATTCGGGTTATGACTAGTCTCTGGAATAATCGGAGTTACTCCATTCGGAGGGCCGATAAATTCAATGTTGGGGTAGTCGGGTTCAGGAAATTGTGAGAACGCCATCTCATTAAAAAGGTGAGTGCATTCCCCCTCTTGATGTTGTGCGTTGCCTGAGCAAATCGTTGCTTTATTCACTGTATTTCTCCAATTAGAAAGGGTAAAGTTTTGACATCTAACGCTTCCGTTCAACGTCCTGCGCTATCCCACAAAACTTGAAAAAACCAAGCAGCTTCATGGCGCAGGTGCGGAGGGTTAGCGAAAAAACCATGGTTTGTCCCTATTACTCTCACCGGATCCGCGTTTAGTTGCAGTTAATACTTGCATCCCAATGGTGGAGCTTATCAAACTCTTCACGTAGTCGATCGCTCTGTCCTCTGATTGGCAAAGTCTTGTCATTTTCCCTTGGTACGAAAATGACGTCACTGAAGGTATGAGCGATCACGCCAGCAGTCGTATAGATGAAGACTGTGATTTTGTGTTTATCTCCATCGTCTGGAAGTTTAGAATGGTTATAATGAACGGAAACGTGTTCGTATGATCCATCGTCCCAGATAGTGATACTTTGTTCACGACACTCGCATTCATCATCGTCCTTCCTTCCCAAACGACCAACCTTCTTCTTTCTTTAAGATAGAGAAGCCTCATGAACCGTGAATTGGCCCATGTCTTCTCGATGGTCACATCCACATGTCCGCTGTCTGTGTATGGCGTTGGTCAGCAGCGTTTCCACCTTCTCCAATCGAGCTAAGATCATTTGTATATCTTTGCCAAGTTCATAACCTTTCATCGTCTTAATCTCTCGTTACTATGATTATGTAAGGCGGACGGTAGTAGCTCACCCGTGCGGCCTAACGCCAACGACCAGCGCCACACCACAAAACCTGAAAAACATCAAGGCGCTTTGTGGCGCGGGTGAGCTGGATCGATTCATTGGGAAAGTGTTCGCAACTCATCTTCTTCTAGGTATATAATCACACAAATATTCATCCAATCCATTGCCTATTATTGACAACAACAATGGAAACGGAACCGTTGAAAGCAATAAACATACCTCCTAATTGATAATGCACCAAGCTGGTTAGAATGAGCGCAAAATCAACAATTATAGGGTATTCCTGAATTCAGAAGTTTATCCTCTATCCGTGTGAAATATATTGCTCCGAATGACTCAAACAAACCAGACTACTGAAGTACCCCCTACCAAAGTACCATCTCTGCGAACTTCGGTAGTCGTGCAATAATCCATAAAGACTGCTATTGTTGTAATAATTGGCAAGTTAAGCCCCATAGCCATTAACTTAAGCTGTTGGTGGTGAGCCTATCGAACGCTATCCTGAGCAAATTTGAAGGGCATGAACGGCTTAAACGTCAATGTTTTGGATTTTTCCGTCCACCCTTCGACAGGCTCAGGGCGAACGGAAAAATCGTTAAGTTAATGGCTTTGAAGCTAAGCCCACCCATGAAAATCCTACTGATCGACGACCACCCCATCTTCCGCGCCGGACTCGAACTTTTGCTGAAAGAGTTGGAGCCTGCCGTCATGGTGTTTCATGCAGGCACTTGCAGGGAAGGCATTGCCATCGCCCAAAAAAAACCCTTGAACTTGGTGTTTTTGGACTTGAACCTACCGGATGGCAATGGTCTAGGGTGTCTGCGGGCGTTGAAAATGGCGCGGCCCAGTTTGCCAGTGGTGGTGGTATCGGGTGAGGAGATGAACCGAAACTTGATCGAAGAAGCACTGGAACTGAAAGCCATGGGATTTGTACCCAAGTCGGAAAATGCCGACATGATCGCGGCAGCGTTGCGGGCGGCATTGGCGGGCGGGGTATTCTTGCCGATGTCGCTAGTCAACAAGTCTAGCCATGATTCAATGGCAAACCAGTCGATCAAGCATGGTGATGGGTATGAGCGAACCCTCAAGCTTTCGTGCAAAGTGGATGAGTTGGGGGTGACTAAACGCCAAGGCGATGTGCTAAAGCTGTTGGTGCAGGGCTTGCCAAACAAGCGCATTGCCACCAAGCTGGACATTTCGGTTCCGGTGGTGAAGAAGCATGTCAGTGATTTGTTGGCCCATTTTCAGGTGGTTAGTCGCACTCAACTAGTCGCTTTCATTGCAGAGCGTGGCATTTTTTTGGGTTCGCCGGAATTAAGCGACCCCAAGGATGAGATTATGCTTGAAGAGGATTGACTAGCGTATCCAATTTTGCCAATAAATCATCGGGATTAACGGGCTTGTTATGTATGTCGAACTTGCCTTTGAATGTGCTGAGTTTAGCCGAAAGTTCAAGCTCACCGGTCACGAACAGAATCGGCACATCGTGCGCCCACTCAAAACGATCCCGCATTGCGGCGACGGCATCCAAACCTGTCTCACCGTTGCTCAATTGGAAATCCGTCACTAAGATGTCAGGGCAGCGTTCCCGCTCGGCAAACAGCCGTTTTGCCGGTTCGACTCCGTCCACCCCTTCGACGATGCAGCCGACCCTACGAATGGTCTGAACCATGCCGTCCAGATTGGCGGGTTCGTCTTCAATGATGACGATATATTTACCCGCCAGTTTGTTGTTTAATTTGGACGCAGAATGCTTGCCGTCCAAACCGTCATGATCCAAGCCGGGCGCTTGGACGGATGGAATGTAAAGTGAAAACCGTGAGCCATGCCCGAGTTTTGAGGCAAAGCGAAGCCTATGACCCGTCAAGTTTTGCTCAATGCGCTTAACGATGGAAAGCCCTAACCCCAGCCCACGTTTTTGTCCGATGGAGGGACTCGTAACCCGGAAATATTCGTCAAATATAAGGTCTTGATATTCAATAGGTATGCCCACTCCGGTATCCCAAACATCAACGCGGACACCCGTCGATAAATTGACAGCCCCAAGCAGTACGCCGCCAGTTTCAGTGTATTTGATGGCGTTGCAGACTAGATTGGAAAGCGCCCGTTTTAATTGAGTCCGGTCGCTGCACACCCAAAGTGAAGGATAACTTGGCTTGCGTACCCGTAAAGCCAAACCCTTCTGCCCGGCCCAATCCTGCAATTCCCGTTCAATTTCGGCAAGAAGCCCGTCAATATTGACTGCTTCAAGAGTGGGCAGCGCACTGCCAACCTCCCAAGTGTCTCGAACCCCTCTGAACATCAGGGCAATATCTTGGGCAGCATCCTCGATCACGCTGAGGTCAGGCTTAATCGCAAGCGGCGACGATGTTTCTAATTTATGGGTCGCAATACGAGCATAAAGGCCAATGGTCGAAAGGGGTTGCTGCAAATCGTGGTAAGCGGCAGAAAGAAACCTTTCCTTTTCCGCGATTGCGGTAGCTAATTTGGCCCGCTCCGAGTGGGCAAGCATCAATGCGGCTTCTGCACGGCTGTATTCGAGCAGAGTTTCGTCGCGTGCTGCTTGGGCTTTTGTCCTCTCTTCCCAAGCTGTTCGAGATAGACGGCGATGATGTTGCCGGAGCCTAAATAATGTCCTTTCCTGAAGTTCGTTTCTCGCACAGATAATAATGCCTAAGATATTGAGGATGGATAGTTGCAACAAGGCAATGCCGAAAGAGTTGTTTTCCACGCCATTGCGGCAACCCGCCAAGCACACCAAGACAAAGGCCGCCAAACCCAAGATAGTGGCAGGAATCAAACGCATCCCAAGGAAGGCATAAACAAAGAAATAAAGCGCTGAAAAAGTCGGCCAATACTGTTGGAAAGCCCGGTTGGAATCTTCTTGTTGGGCAAGGGTCATCATCAGGAACAAACCCAATGCAGCGGCAGCGGGCGGGATGAATAGAAAAGCTTGCAAAGCCTGTTTAAACAGCTTGCCATGTCGTGCGATAAACCAACCCATACCACCGATGATTGGCGCAATCAGCCCAAAGCGTATAGCCGCCAATTCAGGTATAAGCCTAGGAAATCCGATGCCGTCCCAAAACCCGAATGCCATCCAAGCGAAAAAACCAAATATCACGCCAAAACGAGCTTTTGGATAAGCTTTATCGCTAAAAAACTGACAAAATTGCTGTTCTTCCAGCGGCGAGAATCGGCGGGATGTCATTCTGCTAATCGACAAAGCGAATTGCTTCATGCTAAAGCACTGACTGAGACGATATTTAAATTTAACTCTAGTTGGCTTGTCTTAAGATGGCTAATTGCAGATCATGGAAAGGACTTGCATCATCGAAATATTGACATTCGATGTATAAAATGGAGGCATGTTATTAACAACGGAAACCAGTTCGCTGATATTGCTGCCATCGCGTGGTGGATAATAAAACTGAAGGTTGCTAGGGAACATATTTGGAATGGAGCCTTCCATGGTTGATCCGTACCCGCCCAGTGTCATGATGGTGTTGGAGTCATGAGGATCTGGAGCATATAGAAACACGAAGCTTCCATATTTGGGGTGGGTTAGGTATAGTTGAGGGTTGTCTGCTCCTGCTTCAGCAACGTATTGATCCATCAGTTCCCAACGAGTTTTTGCATAAGCTTGGGTAACGTTCATGAATGCCGTATGGACAGGGCTTTCGTCAAAAGTATCTGCCAGACAAAGTACAAGATTGCCAAATGGATCGATGAACGCGACTGCATTATTAGCATTGCTCGCGGAATCTAATGTAGTTTGTAATTCATTGAGGATTTGACAATCGGGTAAGCGCGAGTTTTTTACTTTGACTGTAAATGCCTTACTATAGATATTTTGGTATGCGCTGATAATGGGCGATGTGCCTGGCAATTGTGCGGGGTCTTGCATTTGGCTAGGCTGTAACCCACTACTATTACTGGTTGCACGGACAGTGTCAACACTTTGATTAAATATAGAGCCGCAATCTTTAAGATTCGCAGGGCTTACAATTCCATCTTTGAAGGCAACATTTAATCCCCCCACATATTTCCTAGTCAAGGTCTTAGGGTAGGACGGCCCTGAGGCGTAATAGCCGAAAGTTTCTTGTGCCTTCAATCGTAAATTCAAAGGCAAAGTCTCAAATTTAAAATTTTGGGCACAATTGATGCCGGCGTAAGTATCAATGGCAACAACACCCACGTTAAAACCCGCTGTCAACAAAGCCCCCGTACACATGGCACAGGGGTCTAGGGATGTAATGACGGTGATATGAGATGGGTCAGGTAGGTTTAAAGCTTCTTTATTTTCATAATACCAATAAACCAACTGGCGCTCCCCGTGGGCCGTTGGATCGAAAGTAAACGATGTGTTATCACTTAACGGGATAATAACATTATTATGGATGGCGAATATAATTTCCCCTGTTAAATTATTCACCATAACGCCACCCACAGCGAAAGTGGTTTGATTTGCAGCAGCCGTCGCTTGTTCCAATACGATTGCTGCTGCATCATTAACATTTTTTAAAATAAGCGAACTCATCGTTTTATTCCTTGTTTATGGTGGGAGTCAATACGTCATTATAACGAAGCCAAACATAGTGTAGCGGCCTGGTTTTATTGTGCGGCAACGCTCTCGGAGTTTGTCTGATACTTAGACATTCGGTGTTTAGCCTGTCGATATTTTATGCTACGCCTTTTTTATTTCATGTCAACTGACTTTTGCCTTGAATATATTGGTAATTTTCACCTTGACAAAAGCGATCAGCATTACGAATATAACTGATTTATGGTGAACTGGTGCTTGCATAGTGAAGCACTAGGATGTTTGAGGGGTTGGGATGATTCAAGCCAAGGTTAGGCCAGAAGATTTCTGAGGATTTTCCATTCGCCCAAGCATCCTGTAGGGCGAACGGAATAAAAAAAGAATGAGACTAGGGTCGATCAGCAGTCCGCGCCAATAACCCTTGGGGGAATGTCAAAACGCAGTTTGCAGTTTGCGCCTGATTTGACTTTATAGACCCAATAGCCGCCGGGATGGTCATCAGCGGCTTCCAAGATTGAGGTCTGGGGCTTGCCATACCTCGATTCCACTTCGTCCTTACTCATGCCAATAGTCGATTTTAGGTCACTTATGTCGGCTTCTTTGCCGCACCCGGACAAACCCATTACTAAAAAAAATGATAAAAAACCGTAAACTATTTTCATTATAACCCCCGAAACAGTGTAATTATAGGCTCAAATCGATGGCAATCTTGCTTAGCCAATGTCAAGTTGTATGAAAAGGCGGGCAAAATAATACCGACTTACAAGGGACTGCTTCCCCTAAAATAGTTGACAATTTTACTGCGGAATAGTTCTATGAGATTACATTCAACGGAGGTTCGTCCATCAGGGCGATTTGTTCGCGCAATTCGAGAATGCGATCCTGCCAATAACGGGCATTATTGAACCATGGGAACGCAATGGGGAAGGCGGGATCATCCCAACGCCTTGCCAGCCAAGCCGAATAATGGATCAAACGCAGGGTTCGCAAAGCTTCGATCAGATGCAACTCGCGGCGGTCTAACTCGTAAAAACACTGGTAACCCGTCAACAAGTCGAACAACTGCCGCTCCCTGTCCTCACGTTCGCCGGCCAGCAGCATCCACAAGTCCTGGATGGCGGGTCCGGTCCGGCTATCGTCAAAATCGACAAAATGAGGACCATCGTCTGTCCATAAGATGTTGCCTAGATAGCAGTCTCCATGTAATCGCAAAAGGGCAGGGGAGCCTGAACGCTCATAGCAGAGCCTAACCCGTTCCAATGCATGACAGGCCACGCTGCGATAAGGTTCGGTTAAATCTGGCGGGATGAAACCATTGGACAATAAGTAATCGAGCGGTTCTTTACCGAAAGTCTCAAGATTAATGGCGGGTCGTGCGCGATAACGCTTCAGTCCACCGACCGCATGGATGCGGGCAATCAAGCGCCCCATTTGTTCAAAGTGTTCCCGTCCTTGCAGTTCTGGCGCTCGCCCGGCTTGCTTGGGAAACACCGCAAAACGAAAGGACTCAAATTGATAAAGCGATTGGTCTTCTGTGATGGTTAAGGGGGTCACAACCGGCAATTCATGCAGGGCAAGTTCGTGAAGAAAGCCATGTTCCTCCAAGATGGCTTCATCGGTCCAACGGTCTGGACGATAGAATTTCGCCACTAAGGGTGGGTTGTCTTCAATGCCAACTTGATAAACCCGGTTTTCATAGCTGTTCAGGGCCAATAATCGGCCATCACAGCGAAACCCGAGGCTTTCGATGGCGTTCATGACGCAGTCAGGCGTTAACCCGGAAAACGGTTTGGTTTTTGGTGTGTTCATGGATTCCATTCTACAGGCCAATACGAGAAATAAAAGGTGCAGGAACCGAATTGGAAGGAAATAGTGCCGGGCGATTAAAATTATGCTTTCTTTTTCTCTGTGAATCGCTTATCAGACTGGCGTTAAGGCCACCACTTGCGCCATAATGCCGACTATAAACGGACTGACAGCCGTCAATGCCGTGGCGTTATATCATTTAAACCTTTAGGAGTCATTTATGCGGAACGTTAGAATGCTTTCATGGGCGGTATTGCCTTTCATCGCCGCTTGTTCGGGAGTTGATGTACACACTGACTATGATGCTTCAGTCGATTTTTCGCGTTATAAAACCTATTTTTGGTCGAAGACGCCCACAACCAAGAACCCTTTGATGGGCCAACGGATTGTTGCTGAAATTGATGGGCAGCTTTTGGCGAGAGGCTGGCAAAAAGCGCCTGAAGGTCAAGCCGACGCAACCATCGCTGCCCATGTCACGACCCAAGAGCGGGAGCAAATCGACACCATGTATAATAATGTGGGTCCGGGTGGCTGGTACGGGCCTGGTTTCGCCGGAGGATGGGCGGGGGCTGGCGTGTCAACCTCCACCGTTTCCTACTTTACCGTGGGGACGTTGCTAGTTGATATTTTGGATGCGAAAACCAAGAGAGGCATCTGGCATGCCACTTCCGAGGGAACCATTTCGGACGACCCGCAGCAAAACGAAAAGGAAATAACCGAGGGTGTCAGCAAAATGTTCAAGAATTTCCCCCCTGGCATCGCCGTTAGCAAATAAACCAAACTCAAAAACTGACATAGGCTTATCTGATAACCCTATGGACACCCCTCATCCTTTGTACAAACTTAGGGTGAGGGGAATGCTGTGGTGTTAAAGCGTTGTCAAAGTATCCGATATAACCCTCTGGCAAAATTTCGTGAACTATTGTGACCGTTCACGTTGGACTTTCAGGTTATACGTTGCCGAAGTGGATCCGTTGACCAAGACATAGGCGTCTTGCTTGTTGGCCGGCACGTCTAACTTGCAGCTTTCGTTGGGTCCAGTTAAAAATGGCCGACACGCGAACTTTCCCGATGCAACGACTGGCTGGCTTCCAAAAGCGACATACAAATCAGGGTCTTCAGAACTTTTTTTGCCGGTCATGTCAACCGTCAGGATGCTACCCGGTATTACAGGATAAGGTCCATAGACGCGATCCTGGCCGAGCTTGACCTTCTGATTGGTGAAAGAGTTTGTCGTCGGTATACCCTTGTTCACAGGTGCAGGGGCAGGTGGATCAATGCAAATCGTTTTGTCAAATGGGTATCCTGCCGAAGGGCCGTAGACACACGCTACCCCTTGTTTATCCGTTTCGGTGAGCCGCAGACTCCAGTCCTGCTGGCCCTGCTTGTCCTTATTGCATTGTGGGTACATCATCACTGACAACAAGTCGATGCCATTACCCGCAACGGTTCTCCAATCGTTATCTTCAAAGCAACTTGCTGCCCCGCCCGGTCGGGTATGTTCATGCCTAAAGCCTAATACATGGCCCAATTCGTGGCGAAGTATGCCCGTGAGGGTTAGTTTTCCGGGTCCAAGGTCAAACGAGCTCTGGTCTATCATCACATTTCGTCCAATCCTTGATTCGTTGGGGAAAAATGCGCGTGCCAAGTAATTTTGACCCGATACGGGATTGACATCAAAAAGGACTTTTGAATTGCCCGTGTTGCAGTTGGCATCTTCGCTAGGTAGGTAAATAAAACCGACATCGGCAACCGCCTCCCATGCCTTGGTAGCCTGTGCCATTGCATCGACCACTTGTTGATGCTGCGATCCAAACGCCGTACTCACGCAATAAGACAATGCCTTTTTGTCCAAGCGGCTCCATTTTACATCCACCCCGCCTACACGAAATAGGATTAGTTCTTGTGCCCCCTCTTTCACTGGCGGTTTGGGCTTCATGGCAAATATCTTTTCGAAGTATTCGCGCAAGTGCTTCTTGTCGGCTATCGGGGTATCTCCGTTGACGATATATTTTCCGTTTGGGAAATTCTCCTTATGGACAATTTTGTTGAAGTCCTCGCTTTTCTCGAATTCTTCGTAGGTCTTGTATTTCGCCTTAAAAGCCTCTTGTTCTTGCTCGACCGACTTTGCTATTTCCAAGGAAGCCTTGGTCGCCGCTTCCTCATCTGACAGGATTTTGCCCGTTGCATCGGTATTGACCCCCGGCACAGAGTCGGGCTTGGTGGTCTTTCCGCTACCATTGCAGGCGCATAAGCCTATTAATAGGCTTATGACTGTGACAGCACTTAAACTTGAAATAATCGTATTGATTTTCATAGGTTCCCCCTCTCCCAACGTAATTGAAGCATAGCTATTGTTATCGAAAGCCTAATACTGTGGATCACAAGGTTCTGCTGTGACATTCATTAAATCCACTCCTTTAGCCATTGCTTGTATTTGGCTTAACAATTGTCCGGCAATCTTTGAGTCGGAAACGGTAACACATGCCTTAGTCTCCCCTTCCAGTCCAATCCGACTTTTTGAAACTTTAAGTTCGCCGCGATCATCGTAAGGCTTGAGCAAGGATTCTATCTGCTTAAGCTTATCTTTAGCCAAGGCAGGAACGCCTTGTCCGCGAGATAAGATGACAATCGAGAAACTTTTTGCCACCGGCATGGCTGAAAGCGGTGAGGGTGACTGGTTTGCACAACCTTCGGCCAAAGCAAATAGGGCCAATATTAGGTTAATGATAAAGTGTCGTGGCATCAAGGCTGTGTCAGATGACCGCTGGCATGGTCGATGACTGCATTAGCCACATCCTTGCTGAATTTAGCCAAAACCCGGTTCATCGCAGCAACAGTATCGGCATAGCTTTTACCGTCGGGACGGTCCGTATAGCGGGTTTCCCGTGTTAAAAACTCGGTGTTGCCGTCGCCACTGGAAAGGCTCCAACGTGTGTGAAGTACGGTGTCGCCACCCTCGGTGTGGTCAAACCGGGTGATTTTCACAAGGACTTGATACTCCAGCGTGGTGGAACGTTTCCATGGGAATGTGTGTACTTTCTTACTGGGTAGCAGGATGGCTAGGTTTTCGGCCAACACTTGTTTGGTGTTATCTTTGAGCGTTTCCCCCCAACGATCAAACTCCGCCATGTTCAGTTCATTTTGACCATTCCGCGTGACTATCTGCGGTCTGTCTAAGTACTCCGGCAAATCCACCGGCCCGACCCCGACGGCGACATCCTGGCCCGTGCTATTTGGCAGGTGTGCCGTGTTAGGCAAATTGGACAACACGTAGAATCGGGTGTTTGGACTGCCGCTGCACCCAAGCAGCACTGCCAAACAAACACTTAACCAGATCAAGTTCAATAATGTCTTTTTCATTTCTTAGGTCCTCCCTTGCCATACAGCAAGGCATCTGGGTGGCGCTCCAGATAATCGGTGAGTGCGCGGATCGAGCGGGCGGAAGCTGCCAACTCTTCCAGCGCGTTGTTGATATCCACTATCATTGGCGAACCTGGATCGATTTGCTCCAATACTTTCACCGCTGTGGACAAGCTCTTGTCCAAGCCGGCAGTCAATTTGACCAACTCTTTGTCAGTGGTCTGCGCCAGTTGGTGTAGGTCCTTAAGCGCGGTGTTCATGGACCGGATGGTGTCTTTGACATCCTCGGAATTCATCAAACGATTGGACCCTTGGACGGTTCCCAACAATTCATTGCCTATCTTGTCCAACGGAAGTTTTTTCAGCTTCGCCAGGATTTCTGAAACATCATTCTTGAAAGCTTCAGCCACCGATGGCAAAGTCGGAACTTCGGGGTACTCCCCTTTATAGGACAGTTGCATGGGCGGGCCGTCGTGATAAAAATCCAAATCGACAAATAGCTGACCCGTCAACAAATTGCCGGTTTTTAGCCTTGCCCTGAGACCCTGCGCAACGAGCGCTTCAATACCGGGATAACGTCTTGTCTCAACAGCCACTTTGAAGGCATCCTTCATTCTTGTGATTTCAGACTGTGGCAAAATCCTGTCGAGATCAATCTCGATGTACACAGGTATCGATAGTTTCCTAGTATCAAGGTCAAAGTTGAATTTTATCTCCGTCACTTTGCCGACTTGAATGCCTCTAATTTCGACCGGGGCACCCACCGACAAACCTCGGACGGAGTCGTCGAAATTCATCATCAAAACGATCTTATGGACATAATAACCTTCGGCAATGCTGGCAAAGTCCTTGTGTAGCCAAAACTTTGCACCGGGCTTGCTGGCAGGGTTATCGGCGCCGTTCAGGTTTGGAGTGTCAAAAGTGATGCCGCCGCCCAATAGACTCAACAATGAGCCGACTTTGACATCGACCCCTTGAGCGCCCATGGAAATGTCGATGCCGCTGGTTTGCCAGAAACGAGTGCTATCATGGATGAGTTGGTCGTAGGGCGCATCAATGAATATGTCCACCAGCACGTTACTCCGGTCATCGGCCAAATTGACATCGATAATGCTGCCAACCTGAATATCCCGAAAATAGATTCTCGTCCCTTCACTCAGGGAACCCGCCCGGTCAGCCAATAAGGTGAAACGCTTTCCAGGTGTGTCGGCGCTCACTCTAGGCGCATGTTCCAAGCCTATGAATTCGCGTGTGTGTTTCCCTTCCTCGAACTCCACCTCGATATAATGTCCGGCGATCAACGTGTCCAAACCGGAGACCCCGCTGAGTCCAAAACGGGGTTCAACCACCCAAAATTTGGTGCCGGCACCCAAATGCGGTTCCACGTTTTTTTCCAATTGGGCAGTGACGATGACTCTGGATAAATCCTGGCTGAGCTTGACTGTTTGCACAGTGCCAACCTCCACATCCTTGAATTTGATTCTGGTCTTGCCAGCTTCCAAGCTGCCGGGATTGACAAAGGTAATTGTAATTTTCGGTCCTTCCTCGCTTAGGGTTTTATAAGCAAGCCAAGCTCCAATGAGCAATGCCACCAAGGGGATCAACCAGACCAATGAAATGCCACGGGTCTGTTTCACCTCCAAGTCTGCGGCTTCATCAGCCAAGGAAGTGGTTTTATCCGGTTTAGGGGTTTCTTCATTCATGATCGTTTTCCAATGCGTCCCAAATTAAACGTGGATCAAAGCTCATCGCGGCAAACATGGTGATGACCACCACCCCGCCAAAGGCCACCGCCCCTGCGCCTGCCTCTATCGTCGCAAGTGCGCCCAACTTTACAAGTGCGACTAGGATGGCAATGACGAAAATATCGATCATTGACCAGCGGCCCACGGTCTCGGTAATCCGGTACAGTATGGTTCGCTCTTTCGGTCGCCAGCTTGACTTGAATTGGACGGACAGTAGCAAATAAGTCAAAATCAATAACTTTAATACCGGCACGGTGATACTGGCAAAGAATATAAGCAAGGCCAGCGGCCACATGCCGCCTAATACCAATTCTTTTACGCCACTGAATATTGTGTCCGGTTCGCCTTTGCCGGACATGGTCACGGTCATGATCGGCAACAAATTAGCCGGTATGTATAGGATATAGGCCGTCAATGTCAGCGCCCAAGTTCGTGACAAGCTATTCGGTTTGCGGCTGTGCAAGCGAGTGCCGCAACGCGGACAATGGATTGAATGCACGTGGGTAGCTGCTTTGCTGAGCAAATGGCAGGTATGGCATAATAAATATCCCTTATGCGCTGCCGTATTATAAAGTTTTTTCAATCAGTTGGCTCCAGGCTTTCCCAAATTTCATGATCGTCCAAGGAAGCATCGGTGGCAGCCATGAACGGAATCAAAGCGGCGAATGAATAAAGTGCGATGCCAACGTTGATCGTGGCAAGATCGGCCAGTTTGACGAGCGCCACCAAAATGCCCAGCATGTAAACCTCAGTCATCGACCAAGGGCTCAAGGTTTCATAAAAGCTGAAAACTTCTTTGGCATACGGAAAACGGGTGTTTAAACGCAACGGGATTAACACATAGAATAGGCACAATATTTTTAGCAAAGGGGCCAAGATGCTGACAATGAATACCAAAACGGCTATTTCCCAATACCCTTGCACAAACAGCTCATTGACCCCGGAGATGATGTTCTCCTCTTGCGTGCGTCCACCGACATTCATGCGTAACAATACGTTGAAATTTGCCATGACGAACAAAATCAAACTGGTCAAAGCCAAGGCTAGGGAATAGTCGAGGCTGTTGCCTTTGCGCTCCATCACCAGCGCCCCGCAACGCGGACAATGCGCCTGTTCACCCTTTTTTAAATGGGGGATGTGAAAAAGCAGATCGCAGTCGTGGCAGGCGGTCAGATGTGTCCTGGATTCTGCTTGGGCTTTAATCATTTGGGACATTGTTTGCAAAATTAGGCTGCTTGGGCAAGCCAAATAAAGTAATGCATTAAAATTTGACAAGCCATTGCGTAGTGGCTTACATCGGTCTTAATTTCTCAATCCAATCGCTCAATTTGACAAGTCAGGATCATTGCTTAAATTAAAGCACATAAAGAGAATATCGCAAATGCTTTTACCGATTTGCTTGTCACCCACACTTTTCTTCCCAGAGGCTTAACATGTTGCAACTTATTCTGGCTACCAGTTTTTTTCTTGGATTTCATTTTGGCGTGGCCGGAACATCTCTGCGCCCATCCATCATCGGCAAGATCGGCGCGACAGCTTATCATACTGTTTTTGGCATCCTGTCGTTGGCCGGCTTGTTCTGGCTATTTTACGCCTACCGGAATTCTGATTATATCGAAACTTGGGGCCAGTTGGCTGGTTTAAAGCCCGTCGCGGCACTGCTGATGCTGATCGCGTTTCTATTTGTGGTAGTGGGGTTAATGTCCCGCAACGCTATCTCAGTGGCTGGGGTTGAACCAGCCTTGGGCATCCAGCGCATCACCCGTCATCCGATTTTGTGTGGTGGGGCATTGTGGGCATTGACTCATTTGATCGTCAATGGCGATGTGGCCTCGTTGATTCTATTTGGCTCGCTGTTGGCCTTGATTGTCTTTGGCGGTCGTTCTGTCAACATCAAACGCCGTGACAAACTGGGTGCGGTTTGGCCGTCTTATGCGGCATGCACCTCCGTGATTCCTTTTCAGGCTATATGGCAAGGCCGCAACCGCTTGGTTTGGGGTGAAATCAATCCTTGGTCACCCGTGGTGGCAATATTACTTTACGTCCTTGTGATGCATTTTCACATGCAATGGTTTGGGGTGTCGCCATTAATGTGAGGTCATTGGGCCTTGGGATGTGAGGCGATGAATTCTTTCAACGCCTCATCCATGCGGGACTGCCAGTCACGGCCTTGGTCGCGGAAATAAGCCAGTTAGTTGATTACGGACGGCAATTACTCGGCAGATATTGGTTGTCTATCAACGTGGCTAGATAAACCGCCACGGGTCCACTCGTACCTGTACCCAACAAATCGCCGCCCGACGCCGAGGCATTGCCGCAGCGCCAAGTCACATTATATGAGCTAACATAAGGGGTCAGGCTTAGAACCTTGCCCCTGATGGCAGCATTGGCGTTGTTGCTGTAGGTGATGTCGACTCTGCCATTGACGATATTCACTTGGCTCACATAATCGTTTGAAGAAGAAATATAACCGGCATCCGTATTATCCCTCGGCGCTAACCTAAGGTTTTGATAGTATTCATCTACGCTCGCTTTAGCTGCGCTGGCAAGGCTAATTCCCTGTGAAACTTGAGACCGGATGACAGTAAGGCTATTATCTGGTTCAGCATTAGGGACGCCCCGTACTGGCCAAGCCCAGTGCGGTTGGGTTTTTGGGTAGGAGAGGATGCTGGATAGACCCGTCAGCATCATGGATGTCTCCTCGTTAAAGTGGGTATCAACAATCCAAGCGTAATCGGGAGCATCTATTTTGGCGGATGAAGACCAATACTGATCGCTCTGCACTCCGGTGAATTGCTGCCCGTAGACAAAACAACCCGTACCCGCCGCGTTAGTGAAAGCAGGATTGCGGCAATCAGGCCCAACCGATAAGGTGGCGCGCCATTCATCCACCGTGGGCAACCGCCAGTCCCCCGCCTTGGAGTGGTCCGTCAACCCGCATTGCCCGCTTTTCAAATTAGCGGCCATCGTGTTGCTTGATGCATAGTCCATCATGCCTAGGCAATCGGCTTGTTTCAGCCAAATCAAACCGGTGACGGTATCGGTCACGGTGCCGTTGTTGCAATCGACATAGCGATTGCCGTTGTCCGCGCAAGCCGGGTCGGCCTTGGCTAATTGGGCGTTGAGGGTGTTAATTTGATCTTGCAAACCCTGCAAAGTGGGGCGGGTTTCCGCCATGGCTGGACTGCCTGATAGCACGGCAAGCGAGGCGAAGCAAGATAGAATGAAATTACGGCTGTTCATAATGGCATCTCCTTTAAACATTGGTAAAAGGTGGATTGCGACTCTGTCAAGGGTCTCTGCGTTTTCGTTGAATCAATGAAGCGACTAGTGCACCGCCTAACATCAATAAGACGGTGGGGGGTTCGGGAAGCTTGGTTGTAGCCACGGCGACGGTGAGATCATCCGCGTTGTAGAGGAAAGCGCCATCCGCGCCTGTCCCGTAACGAATACGGGCCGAATTGAAACCAGAATCGGCGATGATGCCGAGGAAATAGGCGTAGTAGTTGTCACCTGACACATTTCCAACCAGTGTGCGATCATTGGTCAGTAATGAAGCGGTCTGATTGCCGATGACGAGTTTGATGTCGCCGTCGACCATATCATCCGGGGTGATGAAGCTCAAGCCGAAAGCATTGACCAGGTTCGTCATGCCCAAATCGATGTTCGTACCGCCACTAATGGCATTATAATTCCCTGAGTCGTTCACACCTAGCGAGTTGGGCGAGGAACTGGTGAGATTGTCTGCGGCTATCATTAACGAAAGGTTTGTCCCCTGCCCATCGTTCACCGTACTTGGAAATAGGATGCTCGTGTTTGGGCCTCCCGAAACGGTCAGCGTGACTCCCGATAAATCCGTTCCAGCAGACAGTCCGTCGAAATTGAGAACCCCCGATGTTCCCGGTAGCGCAGTGAGAAAATCCGTCTTATTGGTGAAAGCCAAGCCTGAACATTGGAGTGAATAGGCTGCCAACACTAAACCGGCTAGTTGTGACAGGACTGTGAACTTTTTCATGGCAAATAATCATTTTTCAAAGCGACATAATTCGTTGCAGAATAGCGGAAGAAGACTTTTTCTTCGTCGGTCAGAGGTCTGGCTTTTCTGGCCGGGGACCCAAGGTAAAGATAGCCCGACTCCAGCGTTCTGCCGGGGGGAACCAAACTGCCGGCACCCAAGATGACTTCATCCTCGATGACCGCCCCATCCATGACCACCGCGCCTATGCCAATGAGACAATGGTTGCCTATCCGGCAACCGTGCAACACCACACGATGCCCTACCGTCACATCATCGCCTACGATCAAAGGATGGCCCTCAGGCGTATGCTCGCCCCGATGGGTGACATGCAACACGCTGCCGTCTTGGATGTTGGTTCTATCCCCAATTCTAATATGGTTGACATCTCCGCGCAATACCGTGCTAGGCCAGATGGAGACATCATCGCCTAGGAAGACATCGCCAATGATGGTAGCCGTTTCATCAATAAAAACGTGTTTACCGATGATGGGTTGTTTGTCTCTATATGCTTTGATAGGCACGTTTTCAGTACTCTTCGGGTTTAACCATGCCGCATTGAATGCGGCTTAGGTCTATAATTCATTCATTTCCGCAAACGACTTTAAGGAGAATCCCATGATCCAAGGCGGCTTCATTCTGCTCGGCATAGCTGCCATCGCGGCACTTTATGTTGTTATGATCTACAATCGGCTGGTTAGCCTGAAACATGATACCTCAAAAGCATGGTCGAATATTGATGTGTTGCTGAAACAACGCCATGAGGAATTGCCCAAACTCGTGGAAACTTGCAAGCAATACATGCAACACGAACGGGAAACCTTGGAAAAGGTCATGCAAGCCCGCTCAGGTGTTTCCACCGCCCGCAAAGCAGGAAATCTCTCCGCGCTGGGGTTGGCCGAAGGGCGTTTGCACCAAGGCTTGCTGAGCCTGTTTGCCACCGCAGAGGCTTATCCGGCATTGAAGGCCGACGAGTCCTTCCGCAATTTGGAGGCTCGCATCACCGGACTGGAAAATGCCATCGCAGACCGACGCGAATATTATAATGAAGTGGTCAATATCAATAACGTCAGGCTTGAGCAATTCCCTGACATTTTTGTCGCACGTTTGTTTGGCTTCGATGGTTTCGACTTATTGCAATTCAGCGACGAGGAAATGGCCGACGTGGATATTAAAGCCTTGTTCCGCTAGACATGCCCGATCCCGTTCTCCAATATTTATATCATCTAGTCCATACACTTCACCCATTTTGGTTTTGGGTGATTGGCCTTAGTGTGGGGGCTGCCGCCATTGCCTGTTGCTATCTTGGTATCAATGCGCTCTACCGTACCCGGCTGTTGGCTGATCTGCCTACTTCCAAGCTGCGCTCCGCCGCACAAGGCTATGTCAAATTGGAGGGCTACGCGAAAATGATGCCGGGTGAACCCATTTATGCCCCGCTAAGCGGCAAACCCTGCGTTTGGTACTGCTATAAAGTCGAGTTTTATGACGATACCGGTGGACGTGACGGCGAATGGACCGAAATTGAAAGTGTGACTAGTGCTCGACTTTGGCCTTTTTACGCCACTGCCACGAGTTGATCCAGCAAGGCATCCCAGTCACGGCAGGATAATTCCAACCGGTCGCCGCCGGTTTTGGAGTTGACGAAATACTTGCCAGCCCAGATGGCGCGGCGGACGAACG
>CAIYXP010000472.1 GCA_903930145.1 uncultured Methylococcaceae bacterium | reverse complement strand
TTCGACGGGCGTTACTTCGGGCCAATTGAGCAAACTGGCATCAAGGGCGTGTTGCGGTCGGTGTTCACGTTTGGGGTTGCTGGCCAACAAATGGTTAATCGCGCCGAAACTTAGACTAGCCGAATTGTCACTTAAAACAAAATAAATTTATTCAAAAAAACAGATTTATATAATATTATTGCAATAAAACTTTCTGTAAAATCGAGCAAAAAAGGGAAGAAAGTGCAATATATTCATTAACCTAGTTTATTGCTGAAGAAATAAATCTGACCAATTGCTTCGATGGTCTGGTCAGATGATCCAAAGCTAACTAGTCCATTTGACAATCGGGGCATTGGAAGCGCACGGCAGCACGGAACAGACTGCCAACCCAACTCGACCACTGGCGGGTTGATTGCCTGCCACCCACATCCGCATAGCCGTTGGCGCAATCATTGTGTCAGCCCTATTCATGATGTGAGCTTGCGAGAGAACGCCCATTGCTTCGCCGCAACCCTGCGTTCTTTGCCATGCTACTAAGCTCTGCCAACAACCTGCCGCATTTCAGCGGCAATCGAAATATCAGCCAATCCCTAGGGAGGGATGTGATGCTAGGCAAAGAGAGTGCGAAACCCCAACTATCCCTGCCCAAGGGGGGCGGGGCGATCCGTGGCTTGGGCGAAAGCTTCCAGCCCAATGAGTTCACCGGGACGGCGGGGCTTTCCATCCCCATCCCCACATCGCCCTGCCGGGGGTTCGAGCCTGGCCTTGGCGTCGAGTATAGTTCCGGTTCCGGCAACGGGGTTTTCGGCATCGGGTTCGGCTTGCCGATCCCCAATGTCTCGCGCAAAACCGCGACGGGCATCCCCCGATACCTCGACGACGGCACCGATGTTTTCCTGCTGTCCAACGCGGAGGATTTGGTCCCCATCGACGGCGGCACATCGGACAGGCAACTCGCCGGCAAAACCTACACGGTCGCCAGTTACCGCCCGCGCCTGGAAGGGCTTTTCGCCCGCATCGAACACTGGAAGGACGCCCAGACCGGCGATTCCCATTGGCGGGTCGTCAGCAAAGAAAACGTCACCAGCATTTTCGGCAAGACGGCAGAAAACCGCATTGCCGACCCCGACAACCCCGGCCATGTGTGCCAGTGGCTGTTGACGGAAACGTTCGACGCCAAGGGCAACCGCATCGTTTATGAATACAAGGCGGAGGACGGTGTGGGAATCGGGCAAGCCATCTACGAGCAGAACCGGGCGCAAACGGCGCAGAAATACCTCAAAAAGATTTGCTACGGCAACACCACGCCTTACACGGAAGGGAAAGGCAACGGAAGCCAGTGGCTGTTTGAAGTCGTGTTCGATTATGGCGAACACGACCTCGACGTGGAAAAGTCCAACCCCTATAAATTTGAAAAAACATGGGCCAACCGGCAAGACCCCTTCTCGACCTATCACGCCGGCTTTGAGATTCGCACCCACCGGCTGTGCCGCCACATTTTGATGTTCCACCGCTTTGCGGAACTCGGCCCGGACCCCGTCCTCGTCCATGCGACCCACTTCAACTATGAAGAATCTCCCGTATTGACCCGGTTGAAGTCCGTGGAATCCATCGGCTATCGCTATGAAAACGGAAAGTATCAAAGCCAAAGCCTGCCGCCCTTGGAATTCGCCTACACCGCATTTAAACCCGAACAGCAAACTTTCAAGCCCCTATTGTCCGAAAACGGCCAGCCCTTGCCGGGCTTTAACCTGCCGCCCGACTACCAACTGGTCGATTTGTACGGCGAAGGCATACCGGGCATCCTCTACAGCGACGGCATCAGCACCCTGTATTCGGAGGCAAAGGACAATGGCGAAGGGGAAACCCGCTACTGCCCGCCTAGGACACTCCCCACTCTGCCCATCGAAGGCAACCGCCAGAAAATCAATCCCCTGCTGCTGGACCTGACCGGCAACGGGCAATTGGATCTTGTGGTGAGCAGCCCGGTTGCCAGCGGCTATTATGAAGCCAACTACGACCGCACCTGGAAGAACTTCCAAACCTTCCCCGCCTTCCCGACCGACTACCACAACCCGCACCATCACATGGTGGACGTGACCGGGGATGGCTTGGCGGATGTGCTGCTGATGGAACAGGACCGCATTTCGGTGTGGCCGTCACTGGGCAAGGAAGGCTTTGGCAAACCCTACAGCCGCCCGCCGGAAGCGGGTGTTTCCCTGCCCAAGCCGGGTGCCGCCAACGCGCTGGTGCAGTTCGCCGACCTGTTGGGTTCGGGGACGCAACACCTCATCCGCATCGCCAATGGGAAAGTGGAATGCTGGCCCAATTTGGGTTACGGGCGGATTGGCAAGCCCATAGTGTTGGGTAACGCCCCCCGGTTTGGCGAAGACTTGGACGCTTCCAGGCTGTTCTTGGCCGACATCGATGGGTCGGGTACGCTGGATCTGGTTTACGCCTATCCAGACCGGTTAGACGTGTATTACAACCACAGCGGCAACGCCTTCAGCGAGGCCCAAAGCATCCCGCTCCCGGCGAAGTGGGACCGGTTGAACCAAATCCAATTTGCCGACATCCACGGCAACGGCACCACCTGTGTGATCTTCAGTGAAAACCACCCCCGGCCCCGCCATTGGTGTTGCGACTTCAGCCAGCAACAAAAGCCCTACCTGTTAAACCGAGTCATCAATAACTTGGGGGCGGAATCGACCATCACCTATTGCAGTTCGACCAAGTTTTACTTGGAAGACAAGAAAAACGGAACCCCGTGGATCGTCAACCTGCCATTCCCAGTGCAGGTCGTGGCGAAGACGGAAACTATGGACCTGATCGCCGGCACCAAGCTGGTCAGCACCTACACCTACCACCACGGGCATTACGACGGTATCGAACGCGAGTTTCGCGGCTTTGGCAGGGTGGAGCGCCAAGACGCCGAAACTCTGACGGAAAACTCGCAGCCTACCGATGTCCCGCCCGTATTGACCAAGACCTGGCATCACACCGGGGCGTGGGAACAGCAAGGACCACTGTCCAGGCAATATGCCAAAGAGTATTTCCAAGGCGATGCCGACGCTTATGCCTTCCCCGATAGCGTGTTCGATTGCAGCCTGTCGCCGCACGATGCGAATGCCAAGCGGGAAGCCCATGTCGCTCTAAAAGGCTCGGTGTTGCGGCAGGAAGTCTACGCCTTAGACCAATCGGCCTTGCAAGCAAACCCCTACACCGTCACCGAGACGAATTTCCTCGTCAAGCTGTTGCAAGCGCAGGGCAAAAACCAGCACGGGGTTTTTTTCGTCCACCCGCAAGAGACGCTCACCTATCATTACGAGCGCAATCCGAACGACCCGCGCATCCAGCACGAATTTGTGCTGGAAACCACGCCTTTCGGCAATGTCACCAAAGCCTGCGCCGTCCATTACGGCAGGCGAGATCAAACCGGCGCACCGGCAGGCGATGCCGGGATGCAGGCCATCTATCGCACCGTCCATCCCGAACAGAAAGCACTGAAAGCCACTGTCCAGACCGCAAGCTTCATTGAACAGACGGAGGCTTTCCGGCTGATTGGCGTTCCTTATGCGCAACAATCCTACGAACTCAACGGCTTGGATTTGCCAGGCAACCGCTATTTCAGCCTAGCCGAGATTCGGCGACAAGTGGACGAGGCATTGGCGCATTCCATCGCGTATGGTGCGCCATTCACCGACAACGCCAAACAAACCCGCCTGATTTCATGGCAACAGTCCTATTTTTGGGATGCGGAACAAGCCAACATGCTCCCGCTGGGACAAATATCCGCACAGGCATTGCCGCACCATCAACAACACGCCGTGTTTTCCAATGAATGGCTTGAGGCTGTTTATAGTGGCAAGTTAGACAAAACCCTAATTAAACAAGAAGCGGGCTATTTTGAAGACAACGGCTATTGGTGGAACAAAGGGCTGGTGCAACATTACCTCGATCCACAGGGCTTTTATCTGCCACACTTAAGCCAAAATGATTTCGCCGTGCAGGAAAGCCAAGCGGACGGGCTAAAAGTGAAAACAAGCATCGAGTACGATGCCTATCATTTACTGCCCATCAAAACGGAATCCTATCTCACCGACACGGAAAAGAACGTCACCACCGCCAGCATCGATTACCATACCCTAGCCCCTAGCCAACTGACCGATGCCAACGGGATCATCCATCAAGCCCGCTTTGACCCTTTGGGAATGGTCATCGCCACCTCCATGTTTAAGGAAGCCCAAGCTGACAATCCTAGAGTGGGTGATGGGGATCTTCAAACCTATACCCAACAGAAAGCCACATTTGACGATGTGATTGCCAACCCGGCCCAGTATTTAGGCTCGGCCAGCAGTTATTTCTATTACGACCTGTTTGCCTGGAAGAATCGGCAACAACCCGCAAACTATATCAGTCTGGTTCGGCAAACCCATGTCAGCGATCTTCAACCGGGGCAGACTAGCATCATTCAAATTTCGCTAGGGTATTCGGACGGCTTCGGCAGGGAGATCGCTTCCAAACAGGCGGTCGAACCCAACACCGTAGACACGCAACCCGCAGCAAGCCAGAGCCAGCCGACCCCGGCGGGCGTTTCCGGCGAAACACCTGAATGCTGGCTGGTGTCAGGACGCAAGGTTTTCAACAACAAAGGCAAACCGGCCAAGCAATACCTGCCCTATTTGTCCAATACCCCGCACTATGAAACCCAACAGGAAATCACCGGCGACAATCCAGTGCCGCCGACGGTGATCCATTACGACCCGCTGTTGCGCGAAATCAGGATAGACACGCCCAAGGGCTTTTTCACCAAAGTCGAGTTCACGCCCTGGGCCAGCGCACACTATGACGAAAACGACACGGTCAAAGACTCGCCCTACTATCAACACTTCAACCAAACCTATCCGTCCATCCCAACAGAGCAGCAAAAGAACGAAAAAGATGCCCTAGACAAAGCCGCCCTGTTTCACAATACCCCCCATGTGACGGTGTTGGACAGTCTCGGCAATGCCCTCCTCGATATTCAATACTTGTCCACATCGGAACCGTCTCTCGTCTCCTACCACCGGTACGACATACTCGGGCGCGAAGTCGAATCCATCGACGCTCGTTTATATGCATCCAATAACACTCAAGGAACGGCTTACTACAATTTCAAATACCAGTACCCCATGGACGATGACGGCAAACATCCCGCCTCGGTTGACAGCACGGATGCCGGACATAACCTCAGCCTGAACAATATCTTTGGCAGCTTCTGGTGGAACCGCAGCCCGAGGAACTTCGAGCAAGTGATCGAATACGACCGCTTGCAAAGGAAAACCCAAATTCGCGTCAAAGGCTTCAAGGACGATGGAACACCAGTCACCGACAATATCGTGGAAACCTTTGTTTATGGGGAAGGACAAGCAGACTCTCTAGCTAATAACTTGCGCGGGCAGGTTTACCGTCATCAAGACCAATCCGGTCAAATCGTCAATGCCCGCTATAACATTCAGGGGCAATTGCTAGAAACCACGCGCCAGTTTGCCGAAAATTACCGGGACTATATCAACTGGGATGAAAGCAAAGGCAAGGTGGCATTGCAGAAAACCGAGTATTCCAAACAGTTTGCTTATAATGCGCTAGGCCAGCAATTCCCGGCGCACAAATGCCTATATAAAACAATTGGTTGCGTCTCTCGTTTGCATTCCTGCGCCGTTCATGTAGAGTATCGGCTAGAATGTGCAGGTAAACCTAGCTGAACTGAATAGTATTCGTGTCGAATTCA
>CAIYXP010000471.1 GCA_903930145.1 uncultured Methylococcaceae bacterium | reverse complement strand
TTGGGTCTCTAGCCCAGATATTCCTTTGTTTTTAATGTCTTCCCATAATTGTAAAAACCGATGTTTTTTGTTTTTTTCAAGCAATGGTTTCCGAACAAAACCGGTCAGGGCTAATCTGATGCCTAAAGGATGCCCACCTAGTTTTCTACATAATTGAACAAGGTCTTCCTGATCATGCTTGGAAGCATCCAAATGGATATTGAAATGATTTAACAAGCTTTCACAAAAGCGCAAAGCGTCTTCGCCGCTAAGAGGCTCTAATTTTTTGTATGGAATGACATCCGCACATTCCGTGCGACGTGAAGTCACTAGAACAGAAGTTCCTCTAAAGGCTTCTAACAATAAATCCAAGCGTGGAAAGTTTTCGGCATTATCGAGAACAACCAAAAGTTTTGGATATTGATTAATTGCTTTTTGAAAAAGTGTTCTGATTGCAGCAACCTTTTCTTCTGTTTTTAAATTTTGGACAAAGAACAAACCAAAATTTTTCGCTATTTGCTCCAAGGCTTCATCCGTGCCTTGTTGCAATAATCCTACCCAAACAACTTGCCAGTGGTATTCGTCTATCAATTCCCAGGCGATTTTCAAAGCCATATAGGTTTTGCCAACCCCACCCATGCCTAAAAAGCCAGTGATACCCGCTGATTTTCCACCATTTAGGTAATTATTTAAAATAACGGAATAGATATCCCTTTCAATAAAAACCTTATGAAGTAACCAATGCCTAGGTGGTAGTGATGGTGGGTTGATTATTCCTTGCCAGTTGATGAACCATTCGGTAGGAGATGTCAAACCTTCCAATATACTTTTCCCATCAATTACTTTTAATTCCTCTTGAAGCAATTCTTGACGAGACGGGCCTGTTCGAATTTTCTTTATTGTAATTGCTGCTAATTGATCTGGAGTCCTATTATTTAGAGGTATGAATCCAATAGTGGATAATAGGCCGGGTATGTTCGTATCATCAAACTTTACTGGAAGAATATATTCTTTGTTTTCTTCAAAAGCCCTTGCTTGCATTGACTGTCGCTCATGATTTGTCCATTGTTTTTTTTCATAATACTCAGAAATAAAAATTATAGTATAACGTGCTTTATTTCTGTAAATATCACTTAAATAATCATATAGATTTTTTCCCCACATTTCCACTTCTGAAAATTCATCATAAAACACTGAAATTCCATTTTTATCAAGATATTCGGCAACTTTTCGAACATAATCTCTATCTTCAGTAGCATAAGATAATGCAATATCAAACTCAAAATTGTTCATGGTAACTTCCATAATTGAGAATACAGTAAGCTTGCAAACCGCACCCAATAAAATCAAACCGTGTGCCACGTTTCATTATACACCACACGATTAAGGGTTCGACAAAAAGGAATCCTCGAAAAACTGGTCACGTTCATGGTTAGACAGGCACACTACGAACGAACTGTTTGATTAACATTGTACGTTCGCACTGAGCTTGGCGAAGTGCGAGGTTAACGAAGTTCCCTACAGATGATTCAAACTTCGAGCTTATGCGTCTCCAACTCGAAACCCTCTTTTTTATAGCGATGGTTTTTTTCAAACGAACCGATGCTTCCGGGGCATCGCCTAGGCGTTCCAAGGCAGTGACCACTTCGGCCCAACGGCGATGGGTCAAATGGTCGGTGATAAGTCCGTGCTGGTTAAGGATAAAATAATCGTAAATCTCAGCAGGCGTAATCCATGGCAAGTTTTCGCCTTCCCATTGCAAGCGATTTAAGGTTTCCAGAAATCCGTGCGGTTCGTGACTGCCTAGATAGCTAAACAATGTGCGCTCGTTCTGAGCCACCCGTTGGCAAAGCGTGGGCAATAGTAATAAGGTGTGGGGGTGCAGCGGGTAGCAGTCGGCGAACAGTTCAGCAGACTCTTCCACCGACAGGGCAGAAGGCAAAGCATGTTGATCCTTGAGTATATTAGCCATGCGGATGGATTCGACGGCAATCCGCTCTTGTGTCGTTGCTTCAAATTGCGAGCTTAGGGCGGCTCGTATGATGCGGATGGTTTGCTCGGTGGATTCTAGGAATGGAATGGTTTCAAACCGGCCTTGCACTTTCTTCCATTCGTTGCGCAGTTGTTCGCCTAGGGTTTGGGCGTATTGCTCAAAGGATTGATGCAGCAGCACGACTAAATGCACAGGCGCTTCTTGTCCACGCAAACCATGTTCTGCGATGGCTTGTAACAGATAAATATCGGTAGCATCACGATGACGGGCTTCGTATTCAAGGAATTTGCCGAGTTCGTCGATGACGATCAACAAGCCCGCGCCTTGATGGTCGAGGATGGCTTCTTGTAATTCGGCAATCAACTCAATCAAGCGGCCTATCTTACAATTTCCACTGACGGCTGCGGTTTGCAGTTGTTGCAGTAATGCTGTCGGGCGTTTCTTTTTGTCGGTGAAAAAACGCTGCGCTGCCGTATTGATTGCGCGTAATAAACTCCGCGCCAAAGGTTCCGGGCTACCGGTCACGGTGACGACACAATAGCCTTTCGTGTTGCCAAGACTGTCCTTGTAATTTTTCGCCAGTTCTGGCCCTGCTTGGGCAAGCAAATCATAAGCATGACGGCTGGCTTCCGTTTCCCCATTGCCTAATAATTGAGCCAAAAACAACCCAAACGCCGATTTGCCTGAACCATAAGGGCCAATCAGCGCAAAAGATCGGGGCTTGGGTTCCGAATCTAGGGTATCCGCTATCCGCGCCAACACTTGCTTGGCCCGGCTGGTCAGAATATACGGCTGGCTACCGGTTGCGCTGTCGCGCTCGATATGAATGGAGCGGGTATAGCGGGTGTTGACGTGAATATAGGGTTTTAAAGACATCGTGGTTGTTTGCTCTTAATCTCCAAAAACGTCATCTAGGGTTTTGGCATCCAGCATTCGTTGGGCAAAAATCATTAAGGTCTTGGAATCTGATTCTTTTATCCGTTTGCGAATATCCTCAGTCAGTTTGCCAAAACGACACTCTAACAGATGTGAAACTAAAGCAGACTTACCATTCATCTCGCCTATTTCCATCCCCCGAAGCATTCCACTTAAGATGCCCCTTTCCAAACCTTTTTCATAACCTTCTATCCGTCCTTCCCTAAACGCATCTTGGTAAAAACGGCTTTGTTTCATGTCAAAATCGAGATCGATACGGTTATCAGTCATCAGTGGAATTTCCTCTAAATTATGTCAACGAAGATCCATCGTCGAAAATGTCATCCAGGCTTGTTGCATCTAATACACGCTCCCCGTAAATTAACAATGTTTCGGCATCGGTTGAAGCGATGCGCTCTTTTACGTCAATGGAAAGCGGCCCGAAGCGGCGTTCTAATATGCGCAACAATAAGGCTGCCTCGCCTTCTTCACGACCTTTTCTCACGCCTTTTTCAAGCCCTTCTTTGACTCCTAGTTCGATCCCATTGTGTAATCCCTGCTCCAATCCCTGCTCCAACCCCTGCTCTAATCCCTCTTGTCTGCCTTCATTGAAGGTGTCTTGATAAAACCGGGTTTTTTTCAAGTCTGTGTCTTGCAATCCAAACATGATTTGTATCTCCTCTCGGGTAATATCTGGCAGCCTATTTACTAAAATGGTTTCCAAAAGTTCAATCCAATCAACGCCATCTGATGGATTGCTATTCCGGTGCGCCTTCACCTTTTCCACAATAGGGGGAAGTTGTGAATCCTCGGCAGTCAATAACGCAATCAGCCATAGCTTAGGATTGGAACTTTCCAGCAAGGGTACTTGATTTAAGTATACCCGGCGCAAGTTGGGCAAGTCGAGGAATGGCCGTGCCGCTTCGCTAGGGCGTTCAACTTGTCTTTGCGGATAGATGACCAATGCCAGCCATGGCCGTAAAGTGCGGTACTGCCGCAAGAACAAGATTATCTCGCCGAAAAAGCGCAAATAAAAATCTGGGTCGGGTTGAAACTGCACCTCAACGAATACAACGGGGTCAAAGGGTTGATCTGGATGCGGTTCAAGTATGCCATCAAAACGAAACGCGGTTTGCTTGACTTCACGCGAAGTGAACAGGTAACGCGCTGATTCTACCGTTAAACCCGCCAAGTCCAGTGCCAGACTCGGTTCGGTTTGGAATAGGCGATAAAATAAACTGTCGGTTTTCATGTCCGGTAGTTTAGGGCATTATGATTAGTAGCCAGCCAAGCCCGTCACATCATCGGAATAGCTAAACACTTCAATCCCCAATGCCTGGGCAACGACGCGCGCTTTCGCATCCACCATCGGCGAAATGACGATTTTGCGATCAGCCATGCGTTGATGCCGTTTTTCGTAAAACCTCACCTTACGCTCGAAAATGGTCATATCGCCTTTAGACGTGGACGATTTCAGTTCGCACAGGATCAGCAAGCCATTTAACACAATGACGTCCAATTCCACTTGGTCGGGGCGTCCAAATACCATGCCTTCGTCGTCAAACTCATTGACATTGAGCACTTGAACATGGAAGGAGTCTTCCAGGATGCCTTGCAACGCAGCCCGGAACGAGGCTTCCGAGGCGATGCCCCAACGCGCACCCAATGCACCTATGCCTTGTTCGTGCATGGTCTTCATTGAGCGGATTTCATGCAGGGTCTCGTCCCATTTGCGGTTTTGCTCTTCCCATTTGCGTTCTTGCTCGTCCCAATGATGGCGCTGGTTTTCCCGATCTGCGGCCAATTCGTTCATCATCCGGTCAAAGCGCTCGTCAAAGCTTTCCTTGGACACCGTTTGACGGCGGATGAAATCCTGCAACCATTCCCTGAAAGCAGGAGATTCTTGCAGAATCACGGGAACTTCGGTTTCCAGCAATTGTTTGATTTCAGTGATATTCATAGAGTAAAAACCTACTTAATGTTTGCCACCATAATATTGATGGAGTACTTCCACAGGTGTGAATTCAGCCAAACGATAAAGCTGGTGAATGCCGGCGCTTTCACGTAATTGTAACCGACCGGGCAGCCATTCGATCATCTCTTCTAGCTTGGCAATCAGGCATTCTTCGGTGAGGCGGAACACGGAACCGGGTGAAGCCAGTGAGCCAACACTGCGCATTAGGCGCTCCACTGGCAAATTGGGTTCCCCAAAATGGGCGAACAGTTCCGCGACGGCAAAAGCCAGCACAGCAACCGGCAACTGTGGGCGATAGTCGGGTTTGGATTCATACCGCTTGGTCTCAGGCATTGGGCGAATCAAACCCAGCAACACAAACGGGGAGTCCAAGCTCTCTTCCAGTGGCACGGATTTGGACACGGTTGCGGGTTGGTACATGCGGATGAGCAAGGCGATATCATGCTTCAAGGTTGATTCCGAGGCCCGCGATGACAAGTTTTCAGCGACAAAGCTTTTCAACGCATGAATAAGTTCGTCAGTGGTGAATTCGGGCTTATGAAAGCGATTGAAGAACCAAAAAATGGCGGTGGCATCGGCAGGATTGGATGCCAATAGCCAATGCAATAGCCAAATGGTGGCATCGTCTTCCAAGTAAGGGTCCCAACCGTCTTCGTCGAATAGCTTATTGCCGAGTTCGGCAGGGTGAAGGACGGTTTTGTCATGCTTGACAATTTGGGTGGCAAGCATCCAATACTTAATGGCAGAAACCATGTTCTTGCCGACACCCAAGGTCACGGTGGCATCATCTTGCTCGAATACATCAGGATTTTCGCTCCATGCTTGATGCCCTTTGGTTAGCCAAGCAAAGCGTAAGGGGAAGGTTTCGTGCCTGCCAAAAGTTGAGCGGTCAGGATTTAATGGGATCATCGATTGAATACTGTCGGTCTGGCGTTTTCTGTGGGATCAAGCGGAACGCGGGGAAGAATTGAATCCCATCGTAAAGGAAGTAACGGGTATTATCAATCAACTCATGTATTCCTTGATAGCATCAAGCGGCGAGTCCGGCTTCCTCGTCGAAGCGTTGCGACAGCGCAAAAAGCAAGGCCACTGGCGGCCCGATGCGGTGCGCCGGTTTTCCACAATACTCCATTAGCGGTGCTTTTTGCCGTCCTTGAAACGGGACTTTGCATGTAGAAACATGCGGGTAGTGTTGGCAAAAAATCAGCCGGGCGCAAGGGGCAAGGTCGGCACTACACGCGGTTTTCAGCGATTTTGACAGTATCAGGCTAGGTATTTCAGTGGGCTGGAAAGCCAGGATGGGCCAAAATTGGCAAAATCGAGGTTGAGTTGCGGAAGTCGGTTTAGGGGGTGTGGGAAAGCTAGGGCAATGGACAGGCAGACCCAAGCAGTGAGATCAAACGGACATGCACCTTGGCGGAAAAATGGCAGGAGTGGAAAGTTTGGGGCTTTTTTTTTCGGGCAGACAGGCCAACGGGCAAGCCCGACACAACCGATATGAAGACATCTGAAGAAACGACATGAACAAGCGCACCGACTAGCAACGGGATTACCTGCGAAGCTACCGGGCCAAGCAACGCGAAGCGGGGGCGACCGCAATCCTTGCCAACCCCATGACCGAAAGCGGCGGTAAGGACTTCAATGACGAGCAGTTGGGCGGCAGTGACCGGCAAACCCACGGCGGTTTATTGCTCGGACGCTTACCGCTATGCCTCCCTGTCTGGCAAACGCAAAACCGCCAGACACCAAGCCAAGAAACAGGGCGGATTATCGGCTAGAACGGGGATGGACGCGGATGGAATGAGATAAAAACCCGATATTTGAGGTAGGGGGGTGTTGCCTTGTTGACCTTGCCCGTTGCAGGACTTCGACGGACAAGGCAAATTATCTTTAACTTAATAAGGGGGTATCGGTTAGACGGGAGCGGAC
>CAIYXP010000470.1 GCA_903930145.1 uncultured Methylococcaceae bacterium | reverse complement strand
TTTTCAGCCACCAGCAGCACTTGGTAATCCTTGGAAGCGAATTTTTCAGGAATCTCGGATTCTTTAATCCCGTCATTCATGCCGACTTCGGTATAGGTTGTTCCCGGTAGTTTGTCGTCATCTACAACGCCGGAGAAAGCCACCAAGGTCTTGATCCAGTGATAGCCCTTAGCCTTGATATAAGTATCGAAAGATTGTTTGTAGCGCACGGCTTCAAGCCGTGAGCCGGTGACAACCATGGCCTTCGCTCTGCCGCCAATGCGATGGCGTGTGACCGAATTGAAGTGTTCCACCATCACCTCGGTTTTCTGCGCGATGTTATACGGGTGTAGGCGCATGAACCGGGTCAAGGCTTTGGCGGCACGTTTACGCTCGACGTTTGGGTCATCCTCGCAGGATTTCAGCAGCTTGTAATAGGTCGCATAGGTCGTGTAATGCTTCAGCACGTCCATGATAAAGCCTTCCTCAATGGCTTGGCGCATGGTGTAACGGTGAAATGCCAGTCCCGGATTACCATCCTTTTCTCGCCCAAAAACGGCGAGCGTTTTATGTTTGGGGGTGGCGGTGAACGCAAAAAAGCTAATATTGGCCTGTCGTCCTCGTTTGGCCATGCTACGGAAGAGTTCTTCTAGGTTTTCCACGCCTTCCTCAAGGGCGTAACGCGCCGCTTCCTGCCGCAAATCATAGCCGCCTAGCACTTCCTTCAAATCGGCTGCCGATTCGCCCGATTGCGAACTGTGCGCCTCGTCGATAATCACCGCGCAGCGGCGGGTTGGCAACACGCCATCATTGGATTCACCGCGTTCCTCCGCCAGCTTGTTCAATTGCCGGGTAACGAAAGGGAACTTCTGCAAGGTGGTGATGATAATCGGTATGCGTGATTCCAAGGCTTCGGCCAATTGACGCGAATCCTCGTCGATTTTTTGCACCACGCCTTTGCGGTGTTCAAATTGGTAGATCGTATCCTGTAACTGGCGATCCAACACCCGCCGGTCGGTGATGACGATCACCGTGTCAAAAACCTTTTCATCCTTTGCATTGTGCAAGGAGGCAAGCCGGTGGGCGATCCAGCCGATGGTATTGCTCTTGCCACTACCCGCCGAATGTTCGATCAAATAATTATGCCCCGGCCCTTCCAATCGTGCTTGAACTTCCAATTCACGCACGGCCTGTAATTGATGCCAACGCGGGAAGATCAGGGTTTCTTTCTTGATCTTGTGGCCTTCATCCGTGAAATATTCATCCACTTGCAGATGCAGGAAGCGGGCGAACAAGTCCAATAGGCTTTCCCGCTGCCAAACCTCTTCCCACAAATACGCCGTGCGGCAACGGCCTTCCTGTCCGGGAGGATTGCCCGCACCGCCCTGATAACCTTGGTTGAAAGGCAGGAAATGTGTCGCATTGCCCGCCAACCGGGTCGTCATGAACACGGCTTCGGTGTCCACGGCGAAATGCACCAGCGCACGTTTCTTGAATTCAAACAGCTTTTCGCGGTGGTCGCGGTTCTGCCGGTACTGTTCCAACGCATCTTCCACGGTTTGCCCCGTCAAGGGGTTTTTCAATTCAGCCGTGCAAACCGGCAAGCCGTTAATCGTCAGTGTCAAGTCCAGTTCATTGGCCTTTTGGCTGCTGTAACGCAATTGCCGAGTCACGCCGAGCCGGTTGGCGGCATACCGCGCCGACAATTCCGGGTTCATGCCATGGGCGGGTTTGAAGAAAGCCACGCGCAGAGTCCGACCATAACATTTGAAACCGTTGCGCAATACCGCCAAGGTTCCGTAGGTATCCAGCCAGCGGCTTAGTTCAATTAAAACAATGTCGGGTGTTTTATCCGCGTGTAGGGTTTCCAATTTCGCCCATTCCTTGGGTTGGGTGTTCTGGATGAATTCTAAGATAACAGCGGGAAAGAAAGCGCGTTCGGTGTCGTAGTCTTTGGAGGATAAGGATTCGTAGCCATGGGTGAGGAGATGGGATTCGATCAGAGATTCAAAGGCGTATTCATGGGTTTGATCGTTCATAATCCTTAATCCCTAGATTTCCTGCGTAACCGAGTCGCTTGCTTTTCTTCCCGTGAAGCATATTCCTCGGCGACTCGGGACAATACCAGACAAAACGCGGGAAGGCGGGAATTCGCGTCCTTTTGCAAGCATTCTTGCGCTAAACGTCGTGCCTTTGCAGCGGATAAGGGTATATCTCTGGCTCGGGTGATTCCGGCGGCTTCAATAGCGGCTTTACGCAAATCAGCTAGTTTCGGATTATCTAGCATTAATAGCTTTATGGTCTTCACCGCCGCAACATCTTCGGAATATTTCGCGGATATTTCACCTTTCCATGTATAGTGGAAGTGCTGTTCAACTTGGGGATGAGTGGGCGAGACAAAATTACCTGAATTTACCGCAACACCGCCCTTGATTGGCGCACCATAACCGGGTTTCGTATCGCCGCCGTCCGATGGAAAGCAAGCCAGCATATTGGCATAATCCAAATCCCTTGGCGAAGCATTTTGCGGTTCAATATGCTCCAAATGGCATTCGCTTACGGTATTTAAACGGCGCATTGTGTAGCCGCACAAATACCCCTGTTCCTTAAGCATCTGTTGTTTGATCTTGTCCAAGATTTTCCCCGGCAAGTTTCCATAATCAAGATTTTGCGGCGAATCGTGATTATCTGCTTTCCAAGCAGTCAATGCGTGAGGTTCCTTGCCCTTAACCACTCGCTTCATTCGCCGATTCTCGTATAACGGTCAATGATCGTTTCAGCACGAACTAAGCTTGGATGTTCGCCTATTTCGGCGCGTAATGCATCAATTAGTTTACGGGCTTCGTTGAAATTATCTTCTTCTATCAATTCAAAAATATTATCTATTTTTTTAGCAACTTCTGCATTTCGATCAGTGCTGCCCATGATATGTTTGAGAATCCAATTACTATCCATGCCGAAAGACTGTGACTCCTGTATTTGCTGTCCGTCACGAAGAAAAATGATTTCTTCGGGTTTAACCTCACCAATCAATTGCGGCGAATGGGTGGTGCAAATAAACTGGATTTTTGGGAACGTGCGCAGTAAGTCTTCTATGATGCGGCGTTGCCATTTAGGGTGTAGATGTAAATCCAATTCGTCGATTAGTACCACGCCGGGGGTATTGATGAGAAAATCATCACGTAGGTGCGGATTGAGCCACTCGGCTTTTTGTGCAATATCAGCAACCATGGCCAATACACAGCGTTGCCCGTCACTCAAATTGGAAAACGGCTGTGTGTTACCATCTAGGGTAACGAGAAGTTCACCTATTTTGGGTTCAAAATAAAGCTCGGTGGCGTTCTCCAAACATCCAAGAACCGCTTGCCGCACGACCCGATAACTTGGGGTCTCTTCTCCTTCTTGAAAAGCAATCCAAGCTTGGCGAGCAAACCAATTGATTAGGTCTCGTACTGATATAACCGAGCTTACACAGTGGCGATAACCTTCAAATCGGGTTATTCTCCGAGGATCGGCTAAGGCTTCGGGTCCAGTAACTTGGCTTTCCGCTGTCACTTGTTTATTATTTTGGGGTAAACGCCTCGTACCGTAGTAAGCAATGAGCGGCAATGTAAGCAACTCACCAGCGCGAATTGCTCTATCAGTCGTTTCTGCAAGACTGACTAAATTATAATCATATCCATGATCGTCATATCTCCCCCCGCTGTGCAAAGACCTAAGCCACTTAATTGGTTTCCCCATTACTTCACCCTTTGCGTCAATTTCGACAGGATATTGTTTCTCTAAGCGGGTTTTTCCGTTTGTATCCTTTGCCCGAACTCGACCATCAAGTAATTGTGATCCGTCAGCAAGCCATGAGCCGTCAGATTTCAATGTCGCTAATCTTGGCTCCCCCGGTTCAATGACCCGTTTATCCAAATCATTTTTGAAACCGGTTAACCAAGTGGCAAGCGATACCGACAGCGCATCGAGTAACGCAGTTTTGCCCGAACCATTAACCCCGACGATTAAATTAAACTGCGGATGAAAGGAAAACTCACTATGTTCAAAACATCGAAAGTTTTTGATAGTCAGGTGGTCAATACGCATGGTTTTCCTCTATTTTGAGGTTCATGAATTCACTGGGGATTTTGCCGGTGACGGCATCGGAAATCAGTGCGGTGCGGCGTTCTTGCAGGAGTTTGATGGTTCGTTCGGTGGCTGTTGCAAGATTACTGAGTTTTGCGGTCTCGGTTTTTAAATGGGCGACGATGGCTCTCTGTTCATCAATGGGTGGAACGGGAAACCAAACTTCATATAAACCTTCAGGATACAGGCGTAAGCGGGATGACCAAACGCCTTTTGAATAACGGGTTACTTCTTCGGTGAATACCGGCATTCGCACTAGATAATCAATATAATCAGGATCAATATTTGGCCCTGGTTCATAAACATGGTAAGCCGGACTGACAATGCCATCTTGCCTAGCCACGCCCATAGCCCCCATCCAAGCCCATAAGGTATTGATGACTAGATCACCCCGCTTGCAACATTTATAGCCTTCCAGACTTTCCGCCATGAACATATTTACATCCTTCTCGGCGCGAGTAGTCACGCCGGTCAAATGCGAAACGGTGAGTAATTCTTCTTCTCCGAGTTCGGAGCGTTCATCGCGTTCTTTGAGTAGCCACTTACTACGCTCAATACTCCAATGGGTCGGAATCACGCTCAACCAAGGAATGCCTAAATCCTTCATCTTAACAGATGAATCCAAACCCTTGGTCACAGCTTGGGTGATAAGTGCGCGGCGTTTTTCAGTTAGTAGATTTAGTAGGCGTTGTTTGGCTAGAATAATATTGTCAATTGAAGATATGTGAAAATCTAGGAAGCGGGATATTTGTTGTTGCTCTGATAGTGAAGGAATTGCAGCTTTAGTACTTTCAACGATTTCTGTATTTATTAGCGGTTG
>CAIYXP010000469.1 GCA_903930145.1 uncultured Methylococcaceae bacterium | reverse complement strand
TTGGCCGATACTGATATTAACTGAGGTTACGCACGGCCATTGATAATCGGATGTTTTCCATTTGCCATTCCAGATTTTAGTGATGTTGGACGCATTTTCGCCCCAAATGCCGCCCTATTTGACATAATTTTAATTATGCGTAATACCCTGTGTATGCCTCCGGCGCATCCACGTAGGCGGCTATAACCCCATTCAGTCTGCTTCTTGATCCCATTTTAGCGGCAGCAGTTCGTCGATTCGGCTGTTCGGCCAAGTGGGTGGAGCTTGTCCAAGGTGTCCTTGAGCCATGCGGCGGGGTCGAGTATTCTCCTTTCGGTGCGGTGACCCCAGTTAGTTGGGATGATCAGTCGCACATGCCACGGATTTGGTTTAACGTGCTCAGATTCCACCACCTGCCTCGAACACCTCGTTGCGTGCCTGCGCCTGGGTGATGTTGCTGCCGGGTGGGACGCTGCGGGTCAGCCACACGTTGCCGCCGATGGTCGAACCGGCCCCAATGGTGATGCGCCCGAGTATCGTGGCACCGGCGTAGATCACTACGTCGTCCTCGACGATAGGATGGCGGGCATTGCCTTTTATCAACACGCCATTCTCGTCGGTCGGAAAACGTTTGGCCCCTAAGGTGACGGCTTGGTATAGGCGCACTCGCTGACCGATCACTGCTGTTTCGCCAATCACAACGCCCGTGCCGTGGTCGATGAAGAAACTGCCCCCAATTTGTGCGCCGGGATGAATGTCGATCCCAGTCGTCGAATGGGCAAGTTCAGCAATCATACGGGCCATCAGCGGTACGCCCAGTTGAAATAACTCATGCGCGATCCGGTAGTGGAGGATGGCGGTGATGCCGGGATAGCACACCAGCACTTCGTCAACGCTGGTCGCCGCCGGGTCGCCTTCGTAGGCCGAGGAAATGTCGCTATCCAGCAATGCGCGGATTTTAGGCAGTCGCGTGGCAAACGCCTGAGTGATTTCTTTGGCGCGGTCGTATTCGTTTTTGCTCAGGCCATCCTGACCGGAGACGAACTGCAATTCCAACCGGACTTGCTCAAACAATTTGCTCAGTGTGACGTCTAGAGTGTGACCGACAAAATAATGGGTTCCGCCTTCGGTGAAGGCAGGCAATCCCAATCGGTTCGGGAACAACACTGCGCTCAAGCCTTCCAGAATGCTGGCTAAACCCTTACGGGATGGGAGCCACGGCGGGCGGTCCTTGCGCTGTCGCTCCTCCAAGGAGTTGAGCCTCAACACCCCCAGTTCTGCGACTATCGAGTCGATTTCAAAATGCAGTTGCTTGTGGTGAAAGTGTTTGCTGATGTCTCTGACATTGCTGCTCATGATGCCAACCCATTGGCGTCAAACACGCCTTCGAACAGTGCGGAACTGAGGTAGCGCTCGCCGGAGTCTGGCAGGATCACGACGATGGTTTTACCTGAATTTTCGGGTATTTTGGCAAGCCGCACTGCCACAGCCACCGCCGCACCGCATGAAATGCCGGAGAGTATCCCTTCCTCATGGGCTAACCGCCGTGCAAACAGAATCGCATCATCGTTGCTGACTTGCTCAATCTGGTCGACCAAGGACAAGTCGAGTACATCCGGCACGAAGCCCGCGCCTATGCCCTGTATTTTGTGCGGTCCGGGCTGTAAGGCTTCACCCGCCCGGTACTGGGTCAGGATGGGGCTTGCTGCGGGTTCGACGGCCACGGAAATGATAGGCTTGCTTTGGGTGAGTTTGATGTAGCGGGATACGCCGGTAATTGTTCCGCCCGTACCCACGCCTGACACCAGAATGTCAATCGCGCCTTCGGTGTCCTTCCAGATTTCCGGCCCGGTCGTGTCTTCGTGGATGGCCGGGTTGGCGGGGTTCTTGAACTGTTGCAGCAACACATAGCGGTCCGGGTCGGATGCGGCAATCTCCTCGGCCTTTGCCACCGCGCCCTTCATGCCCTTTGCCCCTTCCGTCAACACCAGCTTGGCACCGTAGGCGATCAGCAGCTTGCGCCGTTCCAAACTCATGGTCTCAGGCATCGTCAGGGTCAGCGGGATGCCTCGGGCGGCGGCGACAAAGGCCAAGGCAATTCCGGTGTTGCCGCTGGTTGGTTCGACCAGTTCCTTGCCCGGCCCGAGCAATCCGCGCTTTTCGGCATCCCAGATCATCGCCGCACCAATCCTGCATTTGACCGAATAAGCAGGGTTGCGGCCCTCGATCTTTGCCAACACCGTTGCGTCGGCGGCATCAGTGACGCGGTTAAGTCTCACTAGGGGCGTGTGACCGATGGAGCGGGAATTGTCTTCGTACCAATGTGTCATGCTTGTCCTCCAACTAAAGTTTTATTAGTTGGATTATAAGGTTTATTATCCTATGCATTTAGATTTTAAAAGCATAAGTTAATTACTTTTAGT
>CAIYXP010000468.1 GCA_903930145.1 uncultured Methylococcaceae bacterium | reverse complement strand
GCAGGAGTGCAAGGCTTGCCTTGCGAGGGTAGGTTCGGGCAAGGCAAGCCTTGCACACCTTTGGATTTTAACCGAAAAAGCATAGCGAGATAGATTGAAGTTATTCAGATGGTGGATGTCTTCCATCGTAGAGCCAAGGCCATAAGCTCAAACAGGCAATAGGTTGAGAAGTGGTTAAAAACCTTTTCTTATCTTAAAAGGTGAACTTTTAGCATTGACAATGCTGCCTGTTGCATCAAACGAGACTGCAATGTATTTAAAATCAAACGTGGTTGGATTTAAATACTGCCATTGCCTTGACGAATACAAAGTACCATTAATGTTAAATAACGGCTCAAATTTACAGCCTATGGTTTGATTGACCTGATCGATTGTCATACCTAACGAAATGGCATTAAATTTGGCGGGTGTAAAATTTTCGTCTGCGCAGGTTTCATTGACAGGGCCAGTTGGAGGTGTCAAAGGTGTGCTTGCTCCGATGCTTTGCACCTGAAATCCGGTCAGTTTAAGCACAACATCATTGTATTGGTTGTTGCTGTACTGGACTTGATTCAAATTCAAAATATTGGTGGAAGCATCAAGCGTGTCTACAGCCGATGTACTCGGGCATAAGGCTGCCAACGATCCGGTTGAACCAACACTGATGATATTGAACTCCGTCAACTTCATGACAACATTGGTATATTTTGTATTTTGATAGATTACGGAATCTAATTTGAGAATGCCTGTGCCTCCGTCGTAGGTATTGGTTGCCATTGCACTCATGCTGGCTAACAACAGACTGGCAAGAAAAACTTTTTTCATAGGTTCAACCCCGGTTAATTAGTAAATGAGGTGAGCATTGTACTACTCATTCAATGTCACGTTCGCCGTAAGCCTCCACCACATTGTTTTTGATGATGACCCAGAACTCGGTTTTCTTATAATTGCCGTAACCGAGAAAATTATAATGAGTGCCGACGGTGGCTCGCACATAGGACAACTCTTCCTGTCCAACGCCTAGGTTTCTCACCTCATCGGGTTCGCCCAAAATCCTGATCACATCTTGTTTGGTTGATTTCCCCCGATTCACCTCCGACAACTGTTCGGGTGTGATGATGCTTCCGTAGACACCCTTCGGACAACCCGAGAGTAGCATCGCAGAAGGCGTTAACAACATAAACAAAATGGCAAAACGGATAATCTTCGACATATTCACTGCATTTTTTCCTCTTGGCATGGTGGGCCATCTGCTGCCAGACGACATGACATTGGCGTCGTTCCCAAAGGCGACCCTGTTTATGAACATGTTAGACAAACCGGCATAAAATCACAATCTTGGATTGATGCCAAACGATGCCAACAGGTTTGATGTTTTGCCGCCGATGGCGGCGACAATACCCATTAAACTACCGCAAAGCACAATCTTGCCACACATTTAATTTAAATCGACCCTTGCAAGGGCGTCATTCGAGATCACGAACCATGCGAAAAGGTGTAAAATCTTGTTTCAGACTCCTCAGGAGGGGTGATGGCTGATTGGAAATGCATGTGTTCCCGTGCAACTTGAGCAAGAAAGGTGATTGCTATGACAGCGCTTTGGAATGCTAAAATCTGGAAAAAAGTTCGAGAAAGCCCTTCCCAAAGATTGACATGGATAACAGAATCTACAAATCTGCCTAACATGACAGAATAATTATAGGCCATAGCGGTATAATTTGAGGCAATCATGATTGGAATAGAAGAAGCTTACTGTAATACGCTCATCAAGGCACTGTTACTGGCGAACTACGCTTTGCTCGAAACGACAATCGTGGATGCCCTTCAACATACTACCCTTTGGGGCAAAGCAGATACCCTATCGCTTGATGCAATTCCAGAGATTGCGATTCTCGAATGCCTCAAGAACTTCGACCAACACGCCATTATGCTGACTGAAGAGTTCGGAAAAGATGCGGACCCATTGGCAAAGAGTGATCAACAAAGGCATGGTAGCCTGCCGACCTTCTTTATCTGTGACCCTACCGACCGGTCCACGCAATTAAAAGCTTATCTGAAAACCATCGATATCCAAGAAGATGCTTCGCTCAAAGTCGTTGAAGCTTTTAATCGACCACAGTGCAAGGAGGAATGGGAGCGTGATCATGGCGGTCCCTGTTCCATCACGGGGGCGTTTTCAGCCATCACCTGTATCCGGCGTGGTTTGCCGATTTGCTCGGCCCTATTGAACTACATCACGCAGGAATTATTCGTGGCATGTAGTGCGGGTATCTATCGTATGACCCTACCGCCGCACGATGATATTGATGCCTGGCAGAAAATCGATTTCCTCCACCTCCAAAAAAATGGAAAAGCAGTTTACTTTCCTCCGGTTAAGCGAGAACACTGCAAGCATTTCGTGACCTTTGTCGGCAAGGAAGGCTACGAAGAGAATCTGCGTGGAAGTAAATTCATTACCGACGACATGATTAAGAAGGAACTTTTCTATGATAAGCCTGGGGGTCCTTCTCGGGTGTTATACCTATCTGATCTACAGCCTGAAATTCACCCCATCGGCTTCGTCATCGCCAACGGGGAGAAGATTGGGGAATGGATTCATTGGATTGCATTTTGCCGTTTCGCGATATCCCCAAACGACCTGCGAAAACCCGCACTTCGGCTTTACGAGATATCTGCGGAACGACCGTATACCAAAGATGGGATACTGATGTCTCCATCCCCAGCCTACAGCATTTTAAAGCTTATCGATTTAATCAATAAAAAGTCAATTATTGATGTTGAACGACTCGAAAACTTCCCGAACCCCAGTCGTTATCGTGGCATGTTTCTCCTTACGACATCCAGCAACCAGATGGCACTCCAGAATGCCAACCACCACGGCCACCGAACTATCGAGTTCCCTGATCGGTAAGTTTTAACGGCTGACTGTTGTGTCACAAGATTACATCTCTGGTTACTTGCGGTCCGAGTTTTTCTTAACGGAAATATTGAAAGTGGGGCGTTTTTGCCAAAGTGAGATACTCATTGTTAAAAGAATCATTCGAGCAAATCATCCAGCAATTGTGCGAGGATGTCCTTTTAGTGCGGAATCCTGAAGCCCTGCCGGAAAAGATCATCGACCATGTGCAGATGACCTTTCCCGTACAGTGGTCCACCCTATGGCTTACGGAGGGGACACCCAGCGAAAAACGGCTACGCCTTGCGGCTACTGGCGGTGTCGCAAAGAAACTGCTGACTGCGGAAAATGGGGGTCCGGCCGTATACGATTTCGGCGAAGGGCTTACCGGCGAGATTGCCCAGCGAGCACAAACTATAAATATTACCTGTTATGAGGACTTCAAGAAATATCCTCATGCCAAGAAGTATGACAGCGTGATGTATGGAACCGTCAGTGCCAACAATGCATGTCAATGCGTTCTAGGCGTTCCGCTTAAGTTGAAGTCGGCGGCACAGGTGAACTCATCTGATAAACAGCGTGAGCGGGTGATTGGCATCCTGAAGCTCGAAAATATTGTAGCGTCTGCTGAGCATCCCGAGGCGTACTTTACGCCAGAGGATGTGAAAATCGTCGAGGCATACGCTGCGGTGATTGCAGTGGCGTTGTCGAAGGCACAGATGCGTGCTGAGTCGATAAGAGTTGGTGCCGGACTATTGGAAGTATCACGAAGTTTGCTGGCTGGACTTGGAGACGCAAAAGAAGTACCCAATCTTCAACTGATCGTTCAGCAAACGGCAATTGTTATTTCGGCCGAAGCCTGTTCTTTATGGCTTCGGTCCGGTCTTGAGTTGCGCCTCATGGCGGCCTACGGATACAGCTACGATAACAGCATCAAAATACCCCCTTACAAATTACCTCCTAATACCGATGGCAATGTGGAAGCGGTCACGAAGGGTTCCACCAAGAAACTTGGCCTGACGGTGTATGTTGCCCGGTCAGGTAAATCCCTCAACCTCCAAACCGCCGATGAAATCTATAATCACCCCGAATGGAAGGGGGAACAAGCTAAAATTATGTGGGCGAATAAGGCCCAAGACAAACCCTGCTATTCCCTGGTAGAGATACCCCTTATCGACAATGAGACCCAGGATATCAGGGGCGTATTTAAAATCGAAAATAAGCAGCCACAACTGTTTCAGTTAGAAACTTTCTTTACCAAAGAAGACGAGCAGCTTCTTAATATCCTGGGCAATTCGATTACCTCCTCATTGATCATCTCGGAGCGCATTGATCGGCTACGCCGCTTGGAGGAACTGGTGGGTGACGTTCGAGTTCTCGACAATCTCGACGAAGCCCTATTCTTCATCCTGACTGGGCTGACCCATCGCGATGGACTTCAGTACAATCGCACAATGATCTACCTAGTCGAAGACAAGCCCGTGGAAGAAGGGAAACCTACCCGACTTATCTGTCAATTCGCGATTGGCGAGATCGAAAAGAAGGATTGGCAAGAAAAGGTGGACTGCATAGTGGACGAACCTCCCCTTGATCTGGACAGTCAGGTGAAGGATTTCCGCTACCATAGGGCGATGTATTTGAACAATCCCATGATGAACCGCTGGAAGGGTCACGAGATTGACATTGCCGATCCAGACCAAGTCATCGCGCAACACACGGTGGCATTTTTTTCCGGTTCACTAGATGAGCTAAACAATTTACCCAATCAGATTCTAGACGCTGCGGAAACTAAGTTGCTCTCCCAATTTGCGCAGGGTGACTTTGTGCTGATTCCAATAACAGTCGAGAAGGGGTTGAAGGGGATCATCTATGCCGACAATCGTTTCACCGAAAACCGCGTGAACAAATTTGAGTGTAAAATGCTCGACCTATTTGCAGGGATGGCGGGGGCCGTCATCCAGGCATCCGCTGTCCCCGGAAAGTTAATCGCCGAGCGCGACGACGCATGGCGAACCTTCTCACGACCCGCCGCGCATCGAGTGGGTACCGAGGCGAGCATCATCGATGATTCGGTGGTAATCCACATCGAGCCGGAGTTGAAGCAGGCTACGCGGAACCCCGATGGGCGAATTGCCGTCCAGGGTGATGTCATTGCAAACTCACTCAAGGTAATCCGGCAGGCCGTGAGCCGACTTCGCCTCGCGGTGAGAGATTATCAACGCCTAGCTTTCGATGTCGAGGAACCCGTCGAGTTTGATCTTTGCGATCTAGTTGAGCGGACGATCCGTAACACTACTAACGGACTGAAAGGGATCAAGGTGCTGCCGCTTTACCGTGAACAGCCGCTATGGGTTTATGCCGCGCGTGGGGAGATAACCTATGCCTTCGAGGAACTTCTAATCAATGTCTGGAAAGAGGTGTCATCCGATGACGAGTTGGAAACCAGCGCGGAGAGATCAGAGATGCAAGTGCAGATCGAACTCAGCCGCGAGCAAGACTCAGCCATTTGTATCGTCTGTGACAATGGAACCGGGATTCCAGGAGAGGTAATTGAAGATATTTTCAAAAAACCGAAAAGCGGGAGGAGAGGCGGCATGGGTCTCGGCCTCTATATTGTTAAGCAGAACCTAGATCGAAACCATGCGAAGATCGAACTGCTCACCTCCAATAAGCCTTCAGGGTTTAATGGTGCATGTTTCAAGATCACTATCCCGCTATCGTCACATTCTACTAAGGGATTTAGACGACCTCCCGAAATACTCGTAGTGGAAGATAATCCGATTCTTCGCAAACATCTTTCCAAGGTATTTATGGATAGTGGTTTCATCTGTGAAATAGTACGAAACGAGAACGAGGCAATACATAAGCTGTCGAGTACAATAAAAGCTATCGTTGCTGAAATCAATCTGCATGAGGCCGGGGGTAGAATCACTGGCGGTATTCTTCTAGCTGAAAAACTCGAAGGCAGAAAAATCCCGATCATCCTGATTTCCCACGATCCTTGGTATTACCTTCCGGATAAAGACAGCCAAAAGTTCAAGAAGATGCAGGAAGACCAAAGCATAATCTCCGTTCTTGATCGCTACGAGGGTGAGAATTTCTATGCGGAATTGATCAGTACGCTGAAAAAGATCATAAACGGATAACCGAAATGACTCCATTACAAAATATCAATGTTGTTCTGATTGACGATAATCCAGTGACTTTGCGTCATTTGAGAGATTATATTGCGCCCGTGACAGAGCTTGCCTGCGGTGAGGAGTCTTTGGGTGTAACCCGTCGACCGCTCATGCAAGAGCTATAGGAAACTAACATGAGTGAATCATTCCATGTTTTCCTCAGCCACAACAGCCAAGACAAGCCAATAGTGCGAAAGCTGGCCCAAGAATTAAAGTTGTATGACTTGCGGGTGTGGTTGGATGAAGAACAACTTGTGCCTGGACGCCCTTGGCAGGAAGTGCTGGAAACGATCATTGAAACGATACCGGCTGCGGCCGTATTGATTGGGGAGAGTGGCCTGGGTCCATGGGAAGATCCGGAAATGCGTGCCTGTCTATTAGAGTTCGTCAAGCGAAAATTACCGGTGATTCCCGTCCTGCTGCCCGGCACCCCCGCCTCACCCAAATTACCGCTATTTCTCCAAAGCTTTACCTGGGTCGATCTGCGCGATGGATTGAACGATTTTGGACTGGAAAAGTTAGTGTGGGGCATAACTGGTGCCAAACCGACAAAGCGAGCTAGGCGAGGGAATCGGGTTACACCCAAGGGGAAGTTGGGAGGGAGACAACCCAATGGAGTAGTAGAGGCAGGATCGGAACATACTCCTATAACAGATTCACATTTCCCTCACCCTAACCATCCATCATTTGGGGAGGAAATTAAAGTGCTTGATTCAACAGTATGGCCCCCCAACATACTTGTAGTGGAAGACAATCTAAATCTTCGCATTAATCTTTCTAAGAAATTGACGGATAGCGGTTTCACCTGCGAATTAGTACGAAATGAGAACGAGGCAGTGGATAGACTGTCAAGCACATTGCGAGCTATTGTTGCTGACATCAATCTGCACGAGGCCGGAGGTAGCATCACAGGCGGTATTCTCCTAGCCGCAAAACTCGAAGGAAGAAAAATCCCTATCATCCTGATTTCCCACGATCCTTGGTATTACCTTCCGGATAAGGACAGCCAAATGTTCAAGAAGATGCAGGAAAAACTCAACATTGCCTTGGTTCTTGATCGCAACAGTGATAAATTCTATGAGGAATTGATCAAGACCCTCAAAAAGACCATAAATGGATAACCGAAATGACTCAATTACGACAAATCAATGTTGTTCTTATTGACGATAATCCAGACAATTTGCGTCATTTGAAAGGTTATATTGCGCCCGTGACCGAAGTTGCCTGCGGTGATGAGTCGATTCAGTGCGAGCTTCATGCGTTTAAGCCAATACCTTCTCGTGGAATTCCTAACAAGATCGATATCAATGAGACGCTAATAAAGGTTTTGCGATTTAATCCCGGTGTGGCGGTTATCGATTTGAAGCTAGAAGGTGATGCGGCAGATGACTAACACTGGTGTTGACCTCGCATTAAGGATCAAGAAGTCCTGCACAGAATGTTGCATCATCCTGGTATCGAGTTATTTTGATGCTGATTCAAAGTTGCTAGACAATATCGAGATTTTTCGCTTCTTGGTTGATCGCAATCAATCAGACTATGGAAAACTCTTCAGGCAGAATTCATCAATGCTGTACGGCATAATGACTACGCGATTAAATTTGGCCTCTTTTTGGGGGGGGCACCTAACTCTTGAGGAACTCATATAAACCGACTTCGCCATTCTACGCCAGCGGGTTGACCAATGCTTGAATTAGTCGAGTGAAAAGCTTATTATCCGATGAATATAATATTTGAAGATCGCACAGGAAACGCCCCAATTAGTAAGCGCGATAAGGTGTTGATCGAATGCGCTTTGCTTAAGAACAATAATTTCATGAAACACATGGAACTAATCTATTTAGGTAAGGTAATATCGTATGAAGCGGTCGATTGTATCCATGTTCAGGTATTCAATGATGTTGGTAAAAATAAGCGTGTATACCTCGTTCGTGTGTATGCGAAATTAGGACAAGAATTCCCGCACTTGGATGACCTTGACATTATTTCGCTTCGACTTGAGAATATTTCAATTCCAAAGGTGATCGAAAAATTTAAGGAACGCATAATACTTCAGAAAGAAGAGATTGGCATAGCCAAGCAAGGCTTGATGAGACCCTTCATAATTAAAGTATGGCGCGATTTTTCTACATTGACCGATGATCAGAAGATAGAACATGAACCCATGATTGAGTCAACAGCGAAATACATAACAGTCGCTGCCCATACACTTCAGAATTACGGTATGTTTCCTCATACAGGAGATTTATTTTTGGTTGATGCTTCTAGTAAAGGATACCCGCATAAAGTCTGGTTGGAAACACAAGGGCTTATTCCTGGCTTGTCTATTTCCGAGAAGTTGGAGGATTTTTCTTCTCGGTTTGATCTAGGTATTTTTAGTGCCGACGAATATCAGGAAAGAATTCGTTTGTTGAAAATTATTGCAGTGAGTGGTTATTTGCAGATGTGGCGTATTCTAAATGGTGCTTATATAACTGATCCTACGGTACGTAAAATTCTTATAGAAGGAACCTATGAAGATGGATATTTCCCTGTATTCTTTAATATTGACAGGCTAACATCGCCGGGTAGACCGTTGTTGGAAGTCCTAGAAAAATTACATTGTTCTGAGATTGGTAACGACCCTTCCATACTTTTAAGTGGCTATGTTTCAACATTTGCATTGAAACTAGAAAACGCAAAGACTGTTCTTGAAGAATTATTAGAGAAGATCAAATCATCTCGTCGAGCATATCCGCAGCTTAGTCAAGCTATCACTGTTGCATTGAATAGTCCAGAAGCCTATTACCGGACACCTTCCGCTTTGCATATGAGCATTTCTGCTGAACATAAGGTAGCTCCTTGAATCGATGATCGTTCCCACGGTCCCCGTCACTACCATTAAATTAGTGTTCGTAGTCCCGCCTTTAGGCGGCAAGCTGATAGCAATCACCGGCTAAAGCCAGGACTACAAACGAGTTTGGCATATGCAAAATCCTTAACTTAACGGTATTGACGTGGAAGCGTGGGAATGATCAATCTTAACATTATTTTGCCGAAGTCCGTTGCTTTGAGAATACTCAAATCAATCAAACCTCGCCACCCAAGCGCGGGTTTCCCTGTCCCAAATTTCGTCCTCATCATCAGAGTCTAACGCAGCGGGTGAAGCCGTGAAGCCTCTGGCGTTGGGTGAACGAAGCGGTTTCAAGGTTCGGGCCACGGCTTGATAAGCGGGTAGTGTTCCGGGGTCGCCGTTGTCACCCAAACCCGGCAGCGCTCCGGCTTGAAATACCATGCCCCAATCCAGTTCCGCCACTTTAACTTGTTCACTTCCAGGTTGTTCGCGAAGATTTTTCCTCGCCGCCTCACGTCCGCCGATGCGCTGCAATAATTTGTCAGATACCCAAGTCAACCAGTTTACTGAACCCATGTCATCGGGGTATTGGCTGGCATCACCAATAGCCTCCCCACAATCTAATCCGGGATATTTTTGTAATATAGAATATAAAGCAGTACTTGGCTCAGGATTCATGTGCCCCATGATAATTGTCAATGCATACCCTGCCGTACCCCAATGTGGGCGCAATATTTCAGCCGCTTTTCCCGCAAGGCCCGTAAACCCTCCCTGTGATGCATTATCAATTGACCAAGATAGAGGAACATGGAACTCGAACGCATCCATTACCGGGATATTCGGCCCAAAATATTGCCTACAGAAAAAATTGGCCTGAAAATCTTGTAACCCCTCTGCGTTCTCCGGGTCGGAACTACCAACATAAATACCAAAATCGCCTTTATAACGTTCAAGCAAAGATTCCACATCTAGGGGGGTGGTTCTGTATTCTTTCACTTTTCCTCCTTCTAAAACTATCCATCGCAGCTTATCTCCAAATGCTTCCCTAACCAACTCCATAGCTTGTAAAATCCGCAAACGAACTTCTCGTTCACGGGCAGGCAGAAAATAAACAGCTCGCAGCCCAATGCGGGCTATCGCCTTGGTTTTTTTGCTAATCGGATGCGCGTAAATCACTGGGTTTTGCTCGAAATATTCGGCAGCTTTGCGCATCAAGCGTATTG
>CAIYXP010000467.1 GCA_903930145.1 uncultured Methylococcaceae bacterium | reverse complement strand
TAGTCGATCAAGGTACTGCGATGGCCAACGCTGATAAAGCCGATGCGGGATTCTTTGAGCAGTTGATATAGGTGTTCTTGATTGTCTTCATCCAGTGCGCTGGTGGCCTCGTCCAGAAAGGCAAATTTGGGGTTGCGCAAAGCAGGGCGGCGGCGTAGAAATAGCCATTGATGAAGAAGCTCAGGTATCGATTCCAGCCGATGATCAAGCGATGGACGCGACCCACGGTCACGGTCTTTTCTCCGAAAAGCCATTGGAAGATGCGTGTGCCTATTTGGTGGGCGGCCTTGAACCGGTGAACCGCCAATAAAAGACAAAGTTTTGTATACTAGACAGCTTAATAGCATTCACGAAAACCATAAACCGGATGGCGCGATGAGCGAAAATATACATGAATTATCTGAAGACGAACTGGCCAGGCTGATCGGCAATGCGCAGAAAAGCCTCCGCGACAGGCAGATTGCCAAACGCAAACAAATCGTCGCCCAGATCAAGGAGTTGGCTGCGTCAATTGGGTACTCTGCGGAGCTGACCGACATATCCCCCGGACAGGCATCAGGAAGTACCCGGAAGGGCATCAAGGTGGCCATAAAGTACCGCGACCCGGACAACCCAAGGCACCAGTGGACGGGGCGAGGCATGCAGCCGACCTGGCTGCGCGAGTTGCTCGGGCAGGGAAGGTCTTTGGACGAGTTCAGCGTTGCCTAGGACACACAAGGGTGGCACGACGCCGAAAAAAGCCGGCGCCAGCCGGACAATTCGGCCGGAATCGTGCCGACTGCCTGACCAGGGGATTATCGAAGAATTCGGCCTGCCTTCATGGTTTCCCGACGAGGAGGTTCCGCTGGACGTGGCCAGGTTCTGTTCGGACACCGACCATAAGCCGTTGGCGTATGCGCTCGGGTTGGCGGACGAGCGCGGATTCGAGCCAGTTTGCAGGCCGGTCCCACACATTGGCCCCGGCCTGGTAGTGATTGGCTTGAGCGTGGGTGGCAAGCAAGTGCCGTTAATGGCCAAGGTGGGAAAGGGTTGAGATTCTGAAGGCGACAGTATGATATTGACCCGACATGAAGTAACCCAGCAAATTACGGCGACACTTCCAGATGAAGGCATTGGGCAAACCTATGACTGCTCGATCATCGTCTGCTCTAACCCGACATGCGAATGCAACGAAGCATTCATCGATCTAACATTAAAGCCCATCGCAGACGGCGGACACAATACCCACCTTAAAACATGGCGGGTAGGTGTTAACATCATCGATAAATCACTGGTGGAAAGTAGTGCTCCCGCAGAACTGTCTTTTGCACGGGATTTTCATGGTTTGCTGCGCGACGAAGATTATCAACTGTTGTGGCAAGAATATGTCCGAGTCAAATTCATAAACACGGAAAACGCCGATTTCGATACCCTGCAGGTCGATTTTCCGATGAAGGACATTGAGCAAAACAGCACGATGATTGGCTATCATGATGTGCTGCCCTATGCCCGACATTTGAGCCTAGAGATCAACCATATCCGTTATTTTGTCGAAGACCTCTATTGCGTCAAAAATAATTGCCAATGCACCGAATCGATTTTATGTTTTTTACCAATGGACGTAAACGGCTTGCCTGTAGAGCCTGATTTTACCAGCTACGTGGTGGATCACGAGGCAAGGCAATGGAAAGCAAAGGACAGCCGGTTGGTGAATACCCCTGTTGTGGAAGGCAGGGCGGCGAAAAGTGGGTTGGAGGCCAAGTACCCGAATATATATGGCTTGTTGGCCCAAAGGCATCAGCAATTGAAGCTATTGTATGCGAATTACCTGAAGTCCCATGCCCCGCAACAAATCTCCCCAACAAAAAAGGTCGGCAGAAACGAACCATGCCCATGCGGAAGCGGTAAGAAATATAAAAAGTGCTGCGGCGCAGGGAAGCCGTTTTAGGAACGCCTGCAAAGCCAGACTTGTCTTCATTTCAATACACTACATTTGATGGTTACCGATGGGAAAAGCTAGCCATAAGAAGAAGCGCCGCCGGAATGCCCAACCGCCGCTCCCTTGTCCGGGTTACTTATCAAACTGGCGCATTCGGTATGCGAAAACCCGAAAAGCTTTTCATTCGAACAAATGAAAACACTTATCTCGATTGCGGCCATGGCATCTATCTTTATTCCCCAAGGAAAGCCGGGCACAGCAGGTTCAAGCATTGATGACTGGGCCAATCGATGGCAAGGGAGGTTCATTGCTAAGACGCCTCCGAGACGAAATGTTCGCAAAGAACAATGATAAGGAAGTCTTCCGACGATGGCGATGCTCGATTTAATCAGCATCATGCTGCGGAAAAAAGATGAGTTGTACCCAGGCGACAAGAGGCTCATCGTCAGCTACAAGATCACCTCGGTGGGCAGTGGAGAATATAATGTCACGGTTGCCTTGGCCGATACTGATATTAACTGAGGTTACGCACGGCCATTGATAATCGGATGTTTTCCATTTGCCATTCCAGATTTTAGTGATGTTGGACGCATTTTCGCCCCAAATGCCGCCCTATTTGACATAATTTTAATTATGCGT
>CAIYXP010000466.1 GCA_903930145.1 uncultured Methylococcaceae bacterium | reverse complement strand
GTTGCCTTTATTAGGCGCAGAAAAATCTCCATTTTCCACTCTATCAATATAATCTATAAGCGACTCCTTAAACTGATTCACCTCACTTATATCTTGATCCAGAAAACTGACAAATGTCCGCGATCCAATGCCTTTGTGTGTTACAGAAAAACTCTTTGTTGAACAGGGATTAAAAAAGCGTCTCTAGCTCTTGTTCGAATTAAAAACCCCGGACGATACTCATTACCCTGAAATTCAAAATGTCGATTATTGTTTGCGGTTTTCTCAGTTCGGTAAACCCTAGCATTTCTGTACCAGCCAGTAACAACAGAACCAAACGAAGACCTAGCTCGCCACACTACTAAAATATTATCCACATACTTTTGACCATTACCACCAATTCGGTCAATATCTATTGTTCCGTTTCTTGCTTGAACGTAACCATAAACATATTGACCATTCTGCTGAAAATTGATTACCTCATGACCATAGCCGTTTTGAGTAATAAATTCACCACCATTTATTGGATAGTCGGTATCAGTTATACCTTTATAGTATTTCATCCACGCCGCGTTGCAAAGTAGAATCGGCATAATTTATAAAACTCCTTTAACAGCAGATCGTAATTAATGATTCGACCGTATTTATTTTATCAAAGACTATCTTTCGCTTCAGGCAAAAACTCCGTATCCATCGTTTGCGCTAACGTAAAGGGAGATTCTTCTGGGAAGGTTGCCAAATCAAGCCCGGTTTCCAACATGGCACTATAACGGGCATCTTCATAAGAGTCTAGGAAGGCTTCATCCAGTACGGACTTAAGGCTCGGGTTCTTGCGCAATAGCTTATTGATGCGGCGGCGCTGTTCAGCGATGGTGAGAAGCCAACTTTTGCCAGATAGGTTGGATTGATATTTCCATTTCAGTAGATGCATCAATAGCACTTCAAGGCGGCTTTCCAGTTGCCTACGGATGCTACTGCCCATATCTTCAACCTCTTCGATCAAATGGACTATATCGACATTTTCAAACTGGCCCGCACGAAGCAGTCGGGACTGTTCGTTAGTCCAGGCATAAAAATCTTGGTTGTGAAGATTGGCGCTCACGGGGATGACCTCTCACTGTTGATTCACTTATAAAAACTTAAAGAACCTGTCCGATATACTGCATGGAAATTTTTAACCATGTTCCTTTGGTCAGGATCGACGTTCACCTCGCCCCAAAGCTTCCAACCATGCAATTGCAGTTTGGTTTTCTATGCCGCCGTTTTCTAGACAATCTAAATAACGGGCATCATCCTCTAATGCTTCCTGCTCAGCCTCCAGAAAATCTTTAATGGCTTGCTTGATAAGCTCACTAACCGACTCGGCCTTAGTGTCAGCAAGTCGGCTTAGGGAATGAAGTGTGGAATCTTCAAGTTCAAGGGTTAGATTGGTCATGGCGATTGCCTCGGCATGGAAAAAAAACCGACAGATTCTTGTTGTTATTTTATAACAGATAAGGGGCGCAAGCGCCCCTTATACATCAATCATTTTCCCTTGGAAGAATGATTATTTCGTGAAGTCTCCGCTTCAACCTCTCTTGCTTACAACCCCGCCCCCGATCTCAAAGCTTCGGCCTTGTCGGTCTTCTCCCAAGAGAATTCCGGCTCTTCGCGGCCAAAGTGACCGTAAGCGGCGGTTTTTTGGTAGATCGGGCGGAGCAAGTCGAGCATATTGACGATGCCCTTCGGACGCAGGTCGAAATGTTCCAGCACCAGTTCGGTGATCTTTTCGTCACTGATTTTGCCAGTGCCGTAAGTTTCCACCATGACGCTAGTCGGTTTGGACACGCCGATGGCGTAGGAGATTTGAATCTGGCAGCGTGACGCCAAGCCGGCGGCGACGATGTTCTTCGCCACATAACGGCCCGCATAAGCAGCGGAACGATCCACCTTGGACGGGTCTTTGCCGGAGAAAGCACCGCCACCATGTGGAGCGGAGCCGCCGTAAGTGTCCACAATGATCTTGCGCCCAGTCAAGCCGCAGTCGCCTTGCGGACCACCGACGACGAAACGCCCGGTCGGGTTGACCAGATATTTGATTTCACCCTTAATCAGTTCCGGCGGCAGGATGGGCTTGATGATAAGCTCAATCACTGCCTCGCGGATTTGCGGGAGTTCAATTTCCGGGGCATGTTGGGTGGAAATGACAACCGTATCAATGGCATCCGGCTTGCCGTCCACATAGCGGACAGTCACCTGGCTTTTGGCATCAGGGCGCAGCCAAGGCAGTTCGCCGGCCTTACGCAGTTGCGACTGACGCTCAACCAAACGATGCGACAGGTAAATGGGCAGCGGCATCAACACGGGTGTCTCGTCACAGGCAAAACCAAACATCAAACCTTGGTCGCCAGCCCCTTGGTCGAGGTCATCGTCGTAAGCCTTGTTGACACCTTGGGCGATGTCGGGCGACTGCTTGTCGTAGGCCACCAACACGGCGCAGCCTCGGTAGTCGATGCCAAAATCGGTGTTGTCATAACCGATATTTTTGAGTACGTTGCGAGCCACATGGATGTAATCGACAGTGGCGTTGGTGGTGATTTCACCCGCCAAAACGACTAATCCAGTGTTGGTCAGCGTTTCCGCAGCGACTCGCGAATGCTTGTCTTGATCGAGAATCGCATCGAGGATGGCGTCGGAAATCTGATCGGCCACTTTGTCGGGATGGCCTTCAGACACGGATTCAGAGGTAAAAATGAAATTCTTGCTCATTGATGAATATTCCTAAAACGAGTTTTGTGCCGATAAAAATATAAAGTTCGACATTATATAGCATTAGTGAGGTTTGACAAAATTTTGATCAAACCGCAATCTCACCTTTAATATGGGGGTGAGCCTGATAGCCAAGCACCTCGAAATCCTCATAGCGGTACTGGTCGATGGCGGGTGGTTTGCGCATGATTCGCAATCTGGGCAGCGGATAAGGTTCCCTTTCAATCTGCAAGCGCACTTGGTCAAGGTGGTTCTTGTAAATATGCACATCGCCACCCGTCCAGACGAATTCGCCCGGTTCAAGACCGCATTGTTGCGCAAGCATGGACAATAACAGCGCATAGCTGGCGATATTGAAGGGCAAACCAATGAACACATCGCAAGAACGCTGGTAGAGTTGCAAATGCAACCTGCCATTGCTCACGATGGTTTGAAATAAGCAATGACAGGGGGCCAAGGCCATGTCGCCTAACTCGCCGGGATTCCATGCAGTGACTATCTGCCGCCGGGATGCGGGATGTTGGATGATTTCTGCAATCAAGCCGGCGATTTGGTCGATATGCCGACCATCCGCACTCACCCAGTCGCGCCATTGCTTGCCGTACACGGGACCCAAATCGCCGTTTGCATCGGCCCATTCGTCCCAAATGCTCACACCGTGGTCTTTCAGGTAGGCAATATTGGTGTCGCCGTTCAGGAACCACAGTAATTCGTAAATGATGGAACGCAAATGCAGCTTCTTAGTGGTAACTAAGGGAAAACCCTGTTGCAGGTCAAACCGCATTTGATGACCGAAGATTGCCAAAGTGCCAACCCCGGTGCGGTCAGACTGCTCGACTCCTTCGGCTAAGATGCGGCGGATCAGGTCATGGTACTGTTTCATGACAAGCAATACTCAAATCAACTTCTTGGAGGGTTGGCGGTAAGCAAGATAAATCACCCAGAGTCCGATTAAAATCATCGGCACACTCAACACTTGCCCCATAGTCAGCCAACCGAAGGCCAGATAACCAATTTGCTCGTCAGGCAAACGCACAAACTCCACGGCAAAGCGAAACAGCCCGTAAAACAACATAAACATTCCCGATGTCGCCATGCGCGGACGGGGCTTGCTGATGAACCCATTCAGGATGATATACAGGATTGGCCCTTCCAAGATGGCTTCGTAAAGCATGGAGGGGTGGCGTGGCAAGGGTCCGGCACCGGGGAACACCATTCCCCAAGGTAGGTCGGTGGGTTTGCCCCATAATTCCGCATTGATGAAATTGCCTATCCGCCCTGCCCCCAAACCAATAGGTACTAAAGGGCCAATAAAGTCTGACAAGTAGAAAAACCCGGTGCCCAATTTATGCCCATACCACCACATCGCGGCAAACACGCCCAACATGCCGCCATGATAGGACATGCCGCCTTCCCAAATGCGGAATATGATCGAAGGCTGCTCGATAAAAGCGGGTAAATTATAGAAAAACGTATAGCCCAGCCGCCCCCCCAGAATCACGCCCAAGGCGCAATAAAAGATCAAGTCTTCGACTTGCGCCGCCGTCAGGTCAACCTGCCCTCTTTCTGCCCGCTGGCGGGCCATCCACCAGGCACCGCCGATGCCAACCACATACATCAGCCCGTACCAGTGGACATGCAGCGGCCCTAAGCTGAAGGCAACCGGATCAATGTTAGGATAAGCAAGCATGAGGCTCCCATTACAAGGCTGTTAGATTAGGATTGCCATAGTAGCGTAAGCCAAGCCAAAAAGGGGAGACTTCTAGCCATGGATGGTCTCTTTCCACATGGAACGTCAAAGCTCGCTTTGATAGACGTTAACTTTGCATCTCCAATATATCAAAATGAACTTAGGGTCATGCGGTCTTGACGGCTTTCCCTGAGAATTCTGCCACCCACAGATCCAAGCCATGGATCGTCTTGCCCCGGTAGGCATAGCCGTGACGTTGGAAGCTGCGCGTCATGCCCGGTCGCATCAGCTTGGGGTTTTCGGTGATGATGTAGAGGCCCGCCGTAGGCGTGTCGGGATGGGTGAAGTCGCGCAGGAAATCCCGCGTCCCGTCAGTGACGGCCCACATCAGATAAGGCATCCGATCCTGTGGGCGCAGAAACATGCGATAGGCATAATACACTCGCCCGTCTTGCATCCGCGTCAGGCCAACCGTACACAGCCCAGACAACTCTCCGGCGGCGTTGCGCACCATGAACACAACCTCATGGCTGCGCCGAGCCCGCTCCGCCGGGTCAGGCACTGCGCCCTGTTGCTGCCATAGGGCCATAATCTCGGCGCGTTGGGCGTCGGTGGTGCGCAGATAGACGTTTTCGAGTAGATAATCGTTGAACCGCAAATTCATAAACCCCTCACCCCCGGCCCATCTCCCGCAGGGAGAGGGAAATAAGCCTCCAGTGCTATGGCTTTTGATAGAGCTTCCAAAACTGCGCCACGCTTTCGATGGTTTTCCATGACGGGCTTTGGAACACCGCATCATCGAACACCCTAGGCCATTGCGGCGGCTGGGGTTCGACTTTTTGGCGGATGATGTGCAAATCCTTGAAGCCATAGACGGAATCGTCCTCGAAGGTCACCTGCTCGACATTGTTGTAATCATGCTGGCAGGGTTCTTCGCCGAGGAAGCGATAAACCTTTGCCATGGTTTCGGCAGGACGGGCGGTCAAATCGTCGTAATCGATGAAATGCATCCGGTCTTTCCAGCCCCGCGTCACCGCGTCGCGAATGGCGTTGTAGGCGCGGCCCACTGGTTGGCTGTCATCGATGAACACTTGCACCCGGCCCAGCGCGGTCTTGAACTTCAGCGCCAGCGCCGCCTCTTGCGGCAATTGGCCCATCGCCGAAGTCGTCCGGTACAGCCGCTCGAAGGAAGCCAGCACGTCGCGCACATCGCGCACCGTCACCAGCACCTTGACCTGCTCGCGCCCGCCCGTCAGCGCCGCGCCCATTTCCAAAAACTCCGCCCAGTAGCGGTTCTTGTCGAAGCAGACTGGCCTGTCGGTATGGGCAAAATAAGCTTGTAGCATGGAACGCAGCACGTCGCCCTTGACCTGTTCGGACAGGTGCCGATCCATGGCGCGGAAGGCATCGTTGGAATCCCAACCGTTGCGCACCTGCACTAGCATGTCCACGATGCCGGAAGTGGGCGTGACATAATGGCGCGGGTTTTGGGCGAGGATGTTGGCGAGCAGGGTCGAACCTGAGCGCGGCAGACCGGCGATAAAATAGATGGTTTTGTCGGAAGCCATGGTGATTGAATTGTCTGGGTATGGATGAAGCCAGGAGGCGGAAGAAGCCATCATAGTGGAGTGCAAAGCTTGCTTTGCCCGGTTGGGCCGCTACATGCAAAGCAAGCTTTGCACTCCTAAACAAAAATGTGCGCAGTTACTTGCACCCGGCAAACCGACGGGTTTGTCGGGCAACGCTAAAGCCATTGCCCGACGTACACTTTACTTGCGCAATGGTTTCGGCTTAAGCCACAACCCCCGAACGCCGACGGCGGAAGCGCGACAGCAACAAGCCGCCTAGGCTCATCAAACTCAAGCTGCCCGGTTCTGGCACATTGGATGGTGCATTATCCAAGACCAGTTCCAGCGCGTACCGGCCTCCCGTGAAGAGGTTGTTGACACGGTAGGTCAGACCGGCAGCGAGGCCGTTGACCTGATAGCCAAGGTTATTCCAATTGCTGAAATCGTTATCCGACAGCACAAAATCCCACTTCATGCCTGCCGCTTGGGAAAACCCGCCAAAATAAAAGTCAATTATGCTGCCATTACCAAAGCTCACCGTGCCCTGATGCACATCCAACACGCCAAAGCTGCCCGCAGTTGTGCCATTGATGTTTTCGAGCAGACGGCCATTGAGGGTGAAGTCGCCATTCACCGTGAACGTACCCGGTGTACCCTGGGCGTTTTGGAGAGCGATGGTCGCGCCAGATTCGATGGTCAAGCCTTGGGTGGTGGTGATGCTGCCGATGCCTTGCAGAGTGCCGCCTTGGATATCAAGCTTATTCTGCGTCATGGAACCGTCAATGGTGGCGATGCCGTCAGTCTGCGTGAAGTTGCCAATGCCATTGACCACACCCGAGGAAACAACGGTGAAAGTAGCGGCGTTGTTGACACTGGCATTGTTCGTCAGCGTTCCGCCGGCTTGGACCTCCACCGTCCCGCCGGTCTGGTTGTTCAGTGTGCCGTCATTGGTGGTTACGCCACCAGACAAGGTGGTGAGGGTGCCGCTATTGTTCAACACACTGCCGTTCTGGTTGTTCAGTGTGCCGGCATTGTTCAGCGTACCGTCGTTTAACAGCACACCGCCCGACTGGTTGTTCAACGTGGCGCCGACTTGGTTGTTCAACGCGCCGTAGTTGTTCAGTTTATTGGCATTGTTCAGCACGCCGCCGTTTTGGTTATTCAACGTGCTATCGCTGTACAAACCACTGCCACCCGCCTGGAGGTTGATGGTGCCTGCGTTGTTCAACGTGGAGCCGGAATAGATGGTGAACCATTCGGCGCTGTTCAATGTGGCACCGGCTAAGTTGTTCAGCGTTGAGCTGCGATAGTTGGCTAACCCACCACTGACTTGGTTGTTGATCGTCCCGGCATTGTTCACCGTGCCGCCGTCGTAATTGCCCAACCAATGACTGATATTGATCGTACCCGTGGCTTGGTTGTTCAGCGTGCCGTAGTTGTTCAGCCAGCCGCTCGTGGCGTTCAGCGTGCCGGCATTGGTCAGCGTGGCACCGGCATTGTTATTCAGTTCACCACGGGTCAAGAGATTCAGCGTGGCACCGGAATCGTTGTTCAACGTGCCGCTGTTATTTAGCTTGGCATAGGTCTCGACCGTCAGGGTGCCGCCGTCATTATTGTGCAATGTACCGCTGGCTTGGTTATTAAACACGGAGGGGGTACTTTGGTTAGCGGTGCTATTAAGGTCGATGACGCCGTAGTTGACCAGCGAGCTAGCGTTGTTGAAGGTGGCCCCGGCGTTATTGTTCAGCGTGCCATAATTATTGATTCCCGCATCGACCTGGTTGTTGCCCGTACCGTTATTGTCCAAGATGCCATGGTTGATCAGCCCCCCGTTGTTGTTGAGGGTGCCGCCGGCATAGTTGTTCAGCGTGCCGCCGGCATAGTTGTTCAGCGTGTCGTTGTTGGTCAGCGTGGCGCCGGACTCATTTTTCAGCGTGCCTTCGTTGCCGATCAAACCGCCAAACAGGTTGTTCAAGGCCCCGGAATTGTCAATCGTGGCCCCGGTCTTGTTGTTGAACGTACCGCTGTTGGTGATCGTGGAAGTGGCGTCGTTAGAGATCACGCCCGTGCCCGCGGTTCCGCCGAACTGATTGTTCAGCGTGCCGTTATTGGTCAGCGTCGAGGTCTTGGTGTTTGCAATCGCGCCGTTGTTATCCAGCGTGCCGACATTGTTGATTCCGCTGTACTTTTGATTCAATTGCCCGTTATTGGTCAAACTAGCGCCGGCCTTATTCGTCAGCGAACCAAAATACATGTTATAGAAAGTGCCGTTGTTGTTCAATGTGCCGGTGTTGTCAAAGGTTCCACCGCCGAGGAGCTGACTGCCGCCGGGGCCGCTGCCATATTTGCCGGCGGAAGCGGTGTTGAGAAAACCGCCGTTATTGTTCAACGTGCCGGCATTGGTGAAGCTGCCGTATTTGCTGAAGATAGCTCCTGACGAACCTGAACCCACTGCAGCGGCAGTTTCCAGCGTGTGGCCGGTTTGGTTGATAAAGCTTTGCTGATTCAAAGCCAAGGTACCCGCAACGCTGCTGAGGTTGGTGGCCGTGTTGTTCCCCAATTGCGCAAACTGCGCACCCGATCCAATCAAGGTCACCTGGGTGTTTGCGCCGAGGGTGTTGATGGCGGTCGTCCCGTCGCCCAAGGCGAGCGAGGCACTGCCGCCGCCACCAACGCCGTTGACCGGCAAGCTGTCGCGGTTGACGACCCACTTACCGCCCGCAAGGGTATTGGTACCGGCGTTAAAGTTGGTGGCGTGTTCAATGCTGCCGCTGGCCCCGCTGAGAACTGCCACGGTGCCGTTGTTGAGGCCGCCGCCAGAGTTGGCCGCAGAGTTGTTGAAGTCACCCGTGCCGGCGAAACTGCCGCCATTAAACACCAAGCTGCCGACCGAGTAGTTGATGGCATTGGCGTTGTTGAAGGTGCCGTTGTTGGTCAGGGTTCCGCCCGTGGCGAGCGTGATGGTTGCGTCGTTATTGTTGTTCAGCACCGCCCCGCTGTGGTTGTTCAGCGCTCCGGCGTTGTTGAGTTGGGTGTTGTTACCAGCGTTGGTCAAGTTGTTGAAGTTGTCGATGATGCCGCCGGCCTTGTTGTTGAGCGTGCCGCCCAAGTTTCGGAGGAAGCCGGTGCCCGCTACGCTGCGCAAGCTGCCATCGTTGTTGAGGACGCCGCCCGATTGATTGGCCACCACGGAAACCGCGTCGATGAGTCCCCCGGTGTTGTTGTTCAGGGTGCCGGTGTTTGCGCTATAGTAATTGGAAGTCAGGGTGCCAGAATTGCTGAACGTGCCGCCAACCCGGTTATCGAGCACCTTGTTATTGACGATGAGTCCACTCGATTGGTTGGTCAACGTGCCGACGTTGTTGAGATACGCACCGATGGTCAGCGAACCGGCATTGTTAATGGCACCGCCCGCTTCCGTGTCGAGGACATGATTATTCGACAGTGCGCCACTGGGGCTTATGATGTCGATGAGTCCACCGCTTTGTACGGTGACATCACTAGGGGTGGATTCCGCGCCACTCACGGTATAGGTTCCGGTGACGGGGTTCGGGATGTCAGCATGGGCGGGCAGGACGGTGACGCCCGCGCCCAGCGCGAGACCTAAACGGATGGCTTGGACTAATAGGCGGGGACGTGGTGCGGGTACTCGGCGAGGTTTCAAAAAATGGGTGGACATAGGGTTTCCTCTATTATTTTTATGACTGGATTAGCATCCGAGAGACCCTTAATCTAATGCCCCCCATCGCAGACCAGAACTATCCTGCAATTCTTAAAAATTGCTGAGAACTATCAGCCCTTCCCCAGCTAAGGCTTCAATCGCGTATTCTAAGGCTTTTATGGATTTTTTCAATGCAAAAAACTTTATGGAAGCTGCACGGTCACTGGCTCCGAAGGCTGGCTCTCCCCCGCATCATTGCGGGAGGTGATGGCAATTTTTAGATGGGTTCCAGCCGGCAAACCGGTGAACACCGCTTCGCTATCGTTGACCAGCCGTTCAGCCACCGATTGGATTGTCGCTTCGCATCAAACAGAAGCGGTGCTGTCTCGTTCCCGCGCAGAAGCGTCACTGCCCTTTAGGTTAAGGGTTTGGCCTTGCTTGCTTTTTGAGTGCAAAGCTTGCTTTGCCGGTATTAATAGGCAGTTGGGAAACCTTGCAAGGCAAGCCCTGCACTCCGTCCGTGCCTAACTTAATGGATGGCAGGGTCGCTGAAACGTTGGGCGATCAAAACAATACCCCCTGATTGCTGGCCTTCTTTTCCTTTTTGGCTTTCTTGAACGTATGCACCCCTTGTGCTAAATCGGGTGGTAAATTGGCCTGTACAGAACCTTTCAGCAAGTCCTCTACCGTCAGGATTTGCAACTTGGGGAATTGTTTGTCGGGGAAGCTAGGGGACTCATAATACCCCGCCTTGACCGCTTCGGTCTGCATGGGCTTGGTCGGTTCCTTGAGGGTAACAAACAGGCCAATCACGGCTTTTTCACTTGCCACGACATGGCCAAGCTCACGAACCATGGCAACGGAAACGTTTTCCCCGCCTTTTACCGAAACAATGACTTTTTTCGCCGCGTTTTCGCTGTCAATCTGGTCTTGAAAGAAAATCAACCCATCAATGCCGCCGTCTGCGCCCTTTTTCTTATTCTGGGCTGGCCGTGCGTTGACCAACGAACAGGCCCAATACTGGAATTGGTACTTGTCGCGATTTGCCAAATCTCGCGCCCCATCAAGGTCTTTTGGTGTGCCGTGAACTTCAAACTTTATCCCTTTAAATGCGTCTTTTAGGCGTTTTTCAATTAACGCAATGGCAAGGTGGGTGATGTCGATGCCTATCCATTGCCGACCAAGCTTGTGGGCCGCGTGTACCGCCGTGCCGCAACCGCAAAACGGGTCTAGTATTACGTCATTTTCATTGGAACTGGCTTTGACGATTCGTTCCAATAGGGCAAGCGGTTTTTGTGTGGGGTAGCCTAGACGCTCGTTGGAGGCGGCATTTAACAGCGGGATGTTCCAAACGCTATCGATTGGCTTTCCCGCCGAAATCACATCTTCTACTAGCCGCTTATATCTTTCCCCCGGTTTTCCCCCATCTGTCCAAATATATTCAATGCCATTTTCGTCTACCAACACATCATGACGATTGGACAAGAATTGTTCCTTGTCCCATGTTTCTGAAATCGGATTGAACGTACTCAGGTCGGATTTTGCGTAATAAAATAGGATGTCGTGCTTGCGGCTAAAATGCTGTTTGTGAAATGCGGTACGCTGTCCATAATGCCAGACAATTTCATTACGGTAGCCTTTCTTGCCGAATACTGCATCCAACACAATTTCAGGTAATGGCTTGCAGACGGGTCACAATGCAAATACAACGCACCCGTGGGTTTTAATACCCGGTACATTTCGAGCAAGCGATTTGCCATCATCACCAGATAAGCCATCATATCATTCTCGCCTAGAAAACCTCGCAATGCAGCCATCATCTTAGCAACATCGGTGTTGCTTTGATCAAGTAACTCTTTAAATTCTCGTTCGGCTTGTTCTCCCCATTCCCATGTGTCCTTAAACGCTTCAATTTGCGCCTGGCTATTTTGGCCTTTCGGGGTTTGAAAAAGGATGTTGTAATTTGCCTTGGAATTAAATGGAGGGTCTAGGTATATCAAATCAACGGATTCATCTTTGATGTGTTCGCGCAACACAGAAAGGTTGTCCCCGTAATAGAGGGCATTCAATGATTAGGCTCCCGCAGTGGAGGCAGACGGCAAGAAGGGCGGCGGTTGCGGTCTGCACAGCGCAACCGGGCCAGAATGTGGAATACAATCTATTCCATCATCTTTCCATGTCCTATGCAATGTAGCATAGCGCGTTGGGCGCGGCTTCATTCCGCCCAACAAGTTAACGCTTTTGTCGGGCACTGATGTTACTCAGCGGCCTAGGATAGGAGCGTCAATGCCTGCTTTGATAGGCGAAGCAAGTTCGCATTCCCAATCCCGAGTCAAAGCAAGCGTTGACGCTCCGGTCATGCAACTTCCGCGTCGGTGCATAACATCAGATAGGTAATCCTGTAAATCCTTTCAACGTGATGGGTGATGAGATCGAGTGCAACAGAACCCACGCGATTGGTAAAACCCTATTTACGAAAGTTGCACCGTCACTGCCTCCGAAGGCTGGCTCTCCCCCGCATCATTGCGGGAGGTGATGGCAATTTTTAGATGGGTTCCAGCCGGCAAACCGGTGAACACCGCTTCGCTATCGTAGACCAACTTTTCAGCCACGGATTGGCCGGTGGCGACATCAAACAACACGGCGCGATAGCTATCGGCGCGGCGGGCATCATCCCATTCCACAAATAGACTATCATTGCCAGCCGTTCCCACTGTCGCGGTGACATGGGCGGGGATGGCGGGGATTTGCGAATCATTGGGCCGGTCAAAACCGAAGGCATACCAGCGGGCATCGTCCGGGCCTAGCAGCAGGGCAAGCTCATGGCGTAAACCGGTGAGGCGGGTTTTTGCATTGGCAATGGCTTGTTCTAGGTGTTGCTTGGCCGCACTGGCTTCGGCATTGCTGGCTTGGCTTGCCGTTTTCGCGGCATCAATGGCTTCGGCTGCCACTTGGCAGGCAGCCACCGTGCAGGCAAACCGGTCAGACAAGTTTGGCACTTCGTAATCAGGATGGGCGAGCAATAAGCTCCGCAATTGCAGCAAAATGGCATGGGGATGGTCGGGAATGTGCAAAGTACCTTGACTGAACCCCGCCTCATGCCATTGGGCATTCCATTGGGAGCCGAGGCGCAATTTCAATACGCCGACGATGGCCATGACCAAGGCCCGCCCCCTGCTTTCCACTTCGCGCAGCGCAGCGGTCGCGGCCACTTTACGGGATTTGGCAGTGTTCCAAGCCCCTTTCGCACCGAGCTGGCTTTCAGTCCCCGCCAAGGCATCCAGCAGTGGGCGCAAAGTGGCTTCATCGTTTTGTTTCAAGCCCACTTCATCGCCGTGGTCACGCGCACCCGCCACGGCATTATGCAGCAACGTGACGATAGGATCATAACTGACAGGAATTTTATTGTTTGCCATACGAAACACCTCTTAAAGTTTCTACAATGTATATAAACAGCAGGTCAACCAGCCTATTCGCTTTAGGCAGATGATGAACAGCACAGGCGTTGACTGTCATAGCCACGGCTTTCAGACATTGCCAAACGACGATTACTATTTCTTAAGGACCCGTCGCAAACTCCATGAACGACGTGATGCACTATTTTGGACGCGCAGGAAAAGCGCTGAACGTCGTACAGTGTTTCTCCGGACCCGTCGCAAACTCTATGAACGACGTGATGCACTATTTTGGACGCGCCGGAAAAACACTGAACATCGTTCAAGGTTTCTCCGAACCCGTCGCAATCTCTGTGAACGACGTGATGCACTATTTTGGACGCGCCGGAAAAGTGCTGGACGTCGTACAGTGTTTCTCCGGCCCCGTCGCAAACTCTATGAACGACGTGATGCACTATTTCGGACACGCAGGAAAATCACTGAACGTCGTTCAAGGTTTCTTATGACCCGTCGCAAACTCCATAAACAACGTAATGCAACATTTCGGATGCGTCGGAGAAACACTAAACGACGTTCCAGGCCATTGTATGCCTTGGAAGCTTGACATTTCCCGTAGAGATCATTTGACCATGGAAATTTAATGGGTAGAAAAGCTAACATCGGCAAGCTTGCCTGTCAATGACAAGCTTAAACTTTCAGCATTGAGAATTGCAGCACACTCAGCGCCCGACGTGACTCACGACTGAGACCACAACAAAAAAGCCCTGCTAAATGCAGCCAAAGTTACCGCCCTCATTGCCGACAATACGAAAAAAAATCACCGTTGCAAACCGCTCCCACCCGCCTGTTACAACTAAGCAACAGTCCATGTCGTTGATCTTTTTCATGCCGATTGTTATTATTCCGTCACATTAAGAGGGTGTCGAATTGTGAGCCTGTTCAAACTGGTGAAAAGAGTGCTTCAGCTTCAAATGCTGACTGTGTTGCTGGTTGTGGCCGGGGCATGGGCGCTAGGCGGTGACAAACAAGGCATTTCGGCATTGCTAGGCGGTTTGATCGGTTTCCTGCCTAATTTGGTTTTTGCATTCCTTTTTGGTCGCAGAGACCCCGGCAAGTCGGCAAATCAAGTGGTCAGGGCTTTTTATGTTGGCGAAGGGTTAAAATTAGGCTTGACCGTCCTCTTGTTTATGATTGTTTTCCAATTGCCAGGCATAGCGGCCTTGCCTTTATTCATCGCATTCGTGGCTGTCATGGCGGTTTTTTGGTTTTCCCTTCTGTTAAGCAACTATCAGAATTTATAGTGAGTTAAAATGGCAAGCGAAGTACATGAAGCAACTGGACCCACCGCGTATATCGTTCACCATTTGACCGATTTAAAAGTGGGCGAGGGTTTTTGGACCTTCAACTTGGATACGCTGTTCTTTTCGGCGCTCCTTGGGCTAATCTTTATCTTGTTCTTCAAAAAAGCGGCTGATTCCGCCACTAGCGATGTGCCAGGCCCATTGCAAAATTTCGTCGAAATGATCGTCGAATTCGTTGACACGCAAGTCAAAGACAGCTTCCATGGTCGTAACGAATTAATAGCACCGCTGGCCTTGACCATTTTTTGTTGGGTGTTCTTGATGAATGCCATGGATTTGCTGCCGGTCGATTTGCTTCCCGGCATCGCTGCATTAGTTGGCATCCCTTATCTGCGCGTTGTGCCTACGACCGACTTGAATGAAACGTTTGCCATGTCGATTTCGGTATTCTTCTTAATAATTTACTACAGCATTAAGGTCAAAGGACCGATTGGATTTGCGAAGGAAATGCTGTTGACGCCCTTCGGGCCGTGGATGATCCCGTTTAACCTGTTGTTGAAACTGGTCGAAGAACTAGCCAAGCCCATATCGCTCGGCCTTCGTCTTTTCGGCAACATGTATGCTGGCGAGCTGATCTTCATTCTGATCGCCTTGCTGCCATGGTGGGTGCAGCCCGCGCTGAGTTTCCCTTGGGCCGTGTTCCACATTCTCATCATTACCTTGCAAGCGTTCATCTTCATGGTCTTGACGATTGTCTACTTGAGCTTGGCTCATGAAGACCACTAGAATCTATTTTTTTTAACTTAACTCAATCTGTAAATTTGGAGGAAAAATGGAAATCGCAACTATACAAGGCATGACCGCTATCGCCGTCGGCATCATTTTAGGGCTAGGCGCCCTGGGAACCGCCATTGGCTTTGGCTTACTCGGCGGGAAATTCTTGGAAGGCGCAGCGCGACAGCCGGAACTGGTTCCGATGTTGCAGGTCAAGATGTTCATCGTTGCCGGTCTGTTGGACGCGGTTACCATGATCGGTGTGGGTTTGGCCCTGTTCTTCACTTTCGCAAACCCGTTCCTGCCCAAGTAATTATTCGGAGCAGACGATGGCTTCATCGTCACTTTTGTTCAAAGCTATGAGGAAAGCGCTGTGAGTATAATCGCCACTCTTATCGGGCAGATGATCACCTTCGGGCTTTTGGTGTGGTTCACCATGAAGTTCGTCTGGCCGCCCTTGATGCAAGCCCTCGAAGAGCGCAAGAAAAAAATTGCCGACGGACTCGCGGCAGGTGAAAAAGGTAAGCAATCATTGGAGCTTGCCGATAAAAAAGCCAAGGTTTACATGAAAGAGGCCAAAGAACAAGCGGCCGAAATCGTCAACTTGGCCCAGAAGCGAGCCAATGATTTGGCCGAAGAAAAAAGGGAAGCTGCAAAACAGGAAGGGGAGCGCATCATCCTTCAGGCTAGATCGGAAATTGATCGTGAAATCCAACAAGCCAAGGAAGAACTTCGCCAACAAGTGGCAGCGCTTGCCGTTTCTGCTGCCGAGCAAATCTTGAGAAAGGAAGTCGATATCAACAAGCACAAGGAAATTGTTAACAATCTTGGCAATCAACTGGGTCAAGCCTAATGAGCGAATTAGCGACATTGGCTAGGCCATATGCAACGGCGGTCTTCAAGCGGGCCAAGGAAACGGGAACGACTCCACAATGGTCGGATGCCTTGGAATTTCTGTCCGCAGTCATCTCGGACCCACAGATTGAACGGGCGGCAGAAAACCCAGTATCCAGCAAGGATAAATTCACTCAGGCTTTGCTAGACCTATGCCGGGGCAAGATAGACGGCGAGGGCGAAAACTTTGTACGTATCTTGATCGCCAACAAACGATTGGGACTGATAAAACTCATCAGTGAACAGTTTGAACAATTGCGGGCGGACGAAGAAGGCTACATCGTGGCGGAAGTCCATACGGCCTACCCCCTTGACGATGCGGAGATCAACCAACTCACCACATTATTGCAGCAAACACTAGGCAAACAGCCAAGGCTGCATATTCTAGTGGACGAAACCTTGATTGGCGGTGTTTTGATTAAAGCCGGGGATCGTGTGATTGACGCATCCGTCCACGGACAAATTCAGCGCTTGGCCAAGCGACTCTACAACTAGAGCGAGAAACAGAATCATGCAATTAAACCCCTCTGAAATCAGCGACCTCATTAAAAGCAAAATCGAGAATTTCGATGTAGGCGTTGAGTCCCGCACCGAAGGAACTATCGTCAGCTTGACCGACGGCATCGTCCGTGTTCATGGATTGAGCGACGTGATGCAAGGCGAAATGTTGGAATTCCCCGGCAATACCTTTGGCATGGCACTTAACTTGGAAAGAGATTCGGTCGGTGCTGTCGTATTAGGCTCTTACGACCACTTGGCGGAAGGCGACACCGTAAAATGCACTGGCAGGATTCTTGAAGTGCCGGTCGGCGAACAATTGCTAGGCCGCGTGGTGGATGCCTTGGGCAACCCCATCGACGGCAAGGGTCCGATCAATGCGACGGAAACCTCGCCAATTGAAAAAATCGCCCCCGGCGTAATCGCCCGACAGTCTGTCAGCCAACCGCTGCAAACCGGACTTAAGGCCATTGACTCAATGATCCCAATCGGTCGCGGGCAACGCGAATTAATCATTGGCGACCGCCAAACCGGCAAAACCGCCATCGCGATTGACACCATCATCAATCAAAAAGGCACTGGCGTTAAGTGTATTTATGTCGCCATCGGACAGAAACAATCGTCCATCGCCAACGTGGTGCGCAAGCTGGAAGAACACGGTGCCTTGGCCCATACCATCATTGTGGTAGCCTCCGCTTCGGAATCTGCCGCATTGCAATTCATCGCCCCCTACAGCGGTTGCTCCATCGGCGAATATTTCCGCGACCGTGGCGAAGATGCGCTCATCATTTATGACGATCTGACCAAGCAAGCTTGGGCTTATCGCCAAGTCTCGCTACTGCTACGCCGTCCGCCAGGCCGCGAAGCCTATCCCGGCGACGTGTTCTACTTGCATTCCCGCTTGCTGGAGCGTGCCTCACGCATCAACCCGGAAGAAGTTGAAAAGCTGACGGGTGGCAGGGTCAAAGGCAAGACCGGTTCTCTCACCGCTTTGCCCATCATCGAAACACAAGCGGGCGACGTATCGGCATTCGTACCCACCAACGTGATCTCCATCACTGACGGGCAGATTTTCTTGGAAACCAGTCTGTTCAACTCAGGCATACGCCCTGCGGTGAACGCCGGTCTTTCCGTGTCCCGAGTCGGTGGTGCGGCCCAGACCAAAATTGTCAAAAAGCTTGGCGGCGGTGTCCGACTGGACTTGGCGCAATACCGTGAACTGGCTGCTTTCGCCCAATTTGCATCGGACTTGGACGAAGGCACGCGCAAGCAGATTGAGCGAGGCCAACGCGTAACCGAAGTCATGAAGCAAAACCAATATGCGCCTTACAGCGTCGCACAGATGGCGATTTCCCTGTATGCCGCTAACGAAGGCATGCTCGACGATATTGAAGTCAATAAGATTCGTGATTTCGAAGAAGCGATGCAAAACTATATGAAAACCGAACATGCTGATTTGTTGGACTCGATTAACACATCGGGTGACTACAACAATGACATCCAGTCCGCCATTGATTCGGCGATTAAGAAGTTCAAAGCAACGCATGCCTGGTAAGGGTTAAAAACATGGCCGTAGGTAAAGAAATTCGAGTGAAGATTGCGAGTATTAAAAATACTCAGAAAATCACGCGAGCGATGGAAAAGGTGGCAACCAGCAAAATGCGCAAGACGCAAACAAGGATGCTCGCCACCCGCCCCTACTCCAAAAAGATTGCACAGATCATCCACCATTTGTCCCACGCCAAACCGGAATACACCCATCCGTTTATGGTGGAAAGGCCGATAAAGCGAGTGGGTGTCATCGTGTTGACATCGGATCGCGGACTGTGTGGCGGGCTAAACTCCAATCTGTTTAGAATGGCCCTGCGCCAGTTTCGCAGTTGGGGGAAAGACCAGGTCGAAGCACAAATTTCCGTTATAGGTCAGAAAGGTTGTTCTTTCTTTCATGGAATTGGGGCTAAAATCATCGCCCAAGCAACCAAACTGGGCGACAGTCCGCACCTTGAAGACATCATCGGCGTGATCAAAGTCATGTTGGATGATTATCGCGACGGCAACATAGACGAGCTTTATGTCGCCTATAACGAGTTCGTCAACACCATGACGCAAAAGCCGAAGTTATTGCAATTACTGCCGATCAAATGCGATGAACTGACCCCTGAATTGGCTGGGCATTGGGATTATATCTACGAGCCTGATGCCAAAGAAGTATTGGATGACTTGTTGGTTCGCTATGTTGAGTCCTTGGTGTTCCAAGGCTTGGTGGAGAATAATGCTTGCGAACAGGCGGCGCGCATGGTTGCCATGAAGAGCGCATCGGATAACGCGGGAAAGCTTATCAGCGAATTGCAGTTGATTTACAACAAAGCCCGCCAAGCGGCCATCACCCAAGAAATTTCCGAAATTGTCGGTGGCGCGGCTGCGGTTTGATAAGCCCCCCTCTCATCATTGAGAGGGAGTTAAGACGGCAAAATTTTTTTAAGAGGAAAACTAATGAGTTCGGGCAAAATCGTTCAGATTATCGGTGCCGTTGTCGACGTGGAGTTTCCACGCGAATCGCTACCAAAAATTTACGAGGCACTAACGGTCGATAGCGCCAAATTGGTGCTAGAAGTGCAGCAACAATTGGGCGACGGCATAGTCAGAACCATCGCCATGGGTACCACGGACGGCTTGCGACGCGGGTTGACGGTTGAAAAAACTGGAGCGCCCATTTCTGTACCCGTTGGCAGGGAAACTTTGGGCCGCATCATGAACGTGTTGGGCGAACCCATTGACGAACAAGGACCCGTCGGTGAAAAAGAGCGTTGGGCCATTCATCGCAAAGCCCCTACCTTTGAAGAACAAGCCGGCAGCAACGAATTGCTGGAAACCGGCATTAAAGTGATTGATCTTGTCTGCCCGTTTGCCAAGGGCGGTAAAGTGGGCTTGTTTGGTGGCGCCGGCGTAGGCAAGACCGTCAACATGATGGAGTTGATTAACAACATCGCCAAGGCCCATAGTGGTCTGTCCGTGTTCGCTGGCGTAGGCGAGCGCACCCGCGAAGGCAATGACTTTTACCACGAAATGAAGGAATCGAATGTATTGGACAAGGTCGCCATGGTTTACGGACAGATGAACGAACCGCCAGGCAACCGCCTCCGCGTCGCATTGACGGGCCTAACCATCGCTGAATTCTTCCGCGAACAAGGCATGGACGTATTGTTGTTCATCGATAACATCTATCGTTATACCTTGGCAGGCACTGAAGTGTCCGCACTACTGGGCCGCATGCCTTCCGCCGTGGGTTATCAGCCAAACCTAGCCGAAGAAATGGGCGTATTGCAAGAGCGCATCACCTCGACTAAAACCGGCTCGATTACATCAATCCAAGCCGTCTACGTACCCGCTGACGACTTGACCGACCCCTCCCCGGCTACGACCTTCGCGCATTTGGATGCAACCGTAGTGCTGTCTCGCCAGATTGCCGAATTAGGCATTTATCCGGCCGTGGACCCACTGGATTCCACCAGCCGCCAGTTGGACCCGCTGGTGATTGGTCCCGAACATTACGACATTACTCGTAAAGTTCAAGGAATTTTGCAACGCTATAAAGAATTGCGTGATATTATCGCGATCTTGGGCATGGATGAGTTGTCTGAAGAAGACAAACTGGTCGTATCCCGTGCGCGTAAGGTTCAACGCTTTCTGTCCCAACCTTTTCACGTCGCCGAGGTATTCACCGGTTCGCCGGGTAAATACGTGTCATTGAAAGACACCATTGCCGGATTCAAAGGCATCGTTGCTGGCGAATACGATGACATTCCCGAACAAGCATTCTACATGGTGGGAACCATCGACGAAGCGTTGGAAAAAGCCCAACGTCTAGCGGCATAACAAAATAAAGTTCGGAGTACTGCACCCATGGTTATGACAATCCATGTCGATATTGTCAGCGCGGAGGAGAAAATATTCTCCGGGCTTGCAGAACTAGTGATTGCTCCTGCCGAGGAGGGTGACGTGGGTATCGCAGCCCGCCATGCGCCTATGCTCACTAGGCTAAAGGCGGGGGAGGTCAGGGTTAAAGTTGACAATTCCGAAACCTTGCCATTCTACGTCTCTGGCGGTGTCTTGGAAGTGCAGCCCCATGTAGTGTCGGTGTTGGCCGACAGGGCTGTCAGGGCCAAGGACATAGACGAAGCTGCCGCCATGGAAGCCAAGCGCCGCGCAGAGGAAACCCTAAGCGACCGTTCTGGCAAGCTTGACTACGCCAAAGCGCAATTGGAATTGATTGAAGCCGTGGCTCAACTGCGGACACTAGACCGTTATCGTAAAAACCGCTGAAATCCTCTCAAAGCGACCCAGTGCGCCACGGAATTTAGTATTCTCGTATGGCTCACTGGGTTTTTGTGTTACAGGAGAATGGCGATTGTAAAAAAACCGGCTAAATGGAACGACGATTAATATGAAATTGCAAACAATCATTTTAGCGGCAGGCCAAGGCACACGGATGCGCTCGTCCATGCCTAAAGTCTTACATAAAATTGGTGGCAAAGCCTTGTTGGCTCATGTCCATGATTTGGCCATGCAATTGGCTGACAATTCCGTCAACGTCATTTACGGTCACGGGGGCGAGCAAGTCTTAGCCGCACTGGCCGGAATCAACGCCTTATGGACGGAACAAAAGGAACAATTGGGCACGGGCCACGCCGTGATGCAAGTGGCTGACTGGATAGAAGATGCCAGCACAGTCTTAATCCTTTACGGAGACGTACCGTTATTGCGGCTGGAAACGGTCACTAAGCTGACAGGGTTTGCCGACCAAAAAAATATGGGCTTGTTGACGGTCAACCTTGACGATCCGACAGGGTATGGTCGCATTGTCCGCGATGGAAATAACAAAGTCCTTGCCATTATCGAAGAAAAGGATGCCAATCCTCAACAACGCAGCATACATGAGTCCAATACGGGCATTCTTGCTGTCAACGGTGGATTGTTGAAATCTTGGCTCAACCGGCTGGACAATCAAAACGCCCAAGGCGAATATTATTTGACCGATGTCATCGGTTTGGCAGTCTCTGATGGGATTCATGTTCACACCGCTCAACCCATTGATGATTCCGAGGTGATGGGCATCAACAATCGTCTGCAACTGGCACAGTTGGAACGTGTCTATCAAATGCGAATCGCCAACACATTAATGGAAAATGGCGTAACCTTGTTCGACCCTGCCCGCTTCGATCTGCGGGGAGAAATCTTGTCTCATGGGCAAGACATTGAAATCGATGTGAATGTGGTTCTTCAAGGCAAGATAAAGTTGGGCAATCGAGTTAAAATCGGGCCTAACGTATTCATCAAAGACAGCGAAATCAAGGATGATTCAGAAATTTTTGCCAACTCTGTCATTGAGAATGCTGTCATTGGTTCCGATTGCCGGGTAGGCCCTTTTGCCAGGGTTCGCCCTGACAGTCATATCGGCAACCATGTCCATATTGGCAACTTTGTCGAAATCAAAAAGTCGAATATTGGCAAAGGCACAAAAATCAACCACTTAAGCTATGTAGGCGATGCAACAGTTGGAGTCGGAGTGAATCTGGGTGCGGGGACGATAACCTGCAACTACGACGGTGTCAATAAACATATGACGATCATTGAAGATGGCGCGTTCATTGGCTCGGACACTCAGTTGGTGGCCCCCGTAAAAGTCGGTAAAAATGCCACCATCGGAGCGGGTTCCACCATCACCAAAGATGCGCCTGAGGGTGAATTGACCGTAAGCAGACCTAAACAAGTCACTATACCGGGATGGCAACGTCCCGTAAAACAGAAGGTTTAATGTCATGTGTGGTATTGTCGGGGCCGTCGCCCATCGAATCATTACACCCGTTCTCATTGAAGGGCTGCGCCGCTTGGAATATCGTGGCTATGACTCTGCCGGAATTGCCGTCATTTCCGCAAACAACGAAATCGATCGCATCCGCAGTCTAGGTAAAATCAGGGAGTTGGAAAACTTATTGGCAAAGATGCCTGTGGCAGGCAAGGTCGGAATAGCCCATACACGCTGGGCCACGCATGGCGTTCCTGCCGAGCGCAATGCCCATCCTCATTTATCGCGGAATGCTGTCGCCGTGGTGCATAACGGGATCATCGAGAACCACAATGAACTCCGTAAGTCATTGGAACAACAAGGCTTCGAGTTTACGTCTGAAACCGACACGGAGGTCATTGCCCATCAAATCCAATTTTTCATCGAACAAGGTCACGCCATTCTTGATGCCATTCGCAAAACCACCAACATGCTCGAAGGTGCTTACGCAATTGGTGTAATCAATACTGACAACCCTAACACTCTATATGCCGCTCGCCATGGCAGTCCATTGGTGGTTGGGCTGGGTGACAGCGAAAATTTCATCGCATCCGATATTTTTGCCCTAGTCGGCGAAACCAAGCGATTTATTTTTCTTGAAGACGGGGATATCGCTGTTCTCAACACGGAGGACGTGCATGTTTTTGACAAGGCCGATCATCAAGTTGAACGGGAAGTCAATGAGACGAAACTGTCAGCGGACTCGGTCGAACGCGGTCATTACCGACATTACATGCAAAAGGAGATTCATGAACAACCGGTGGCGGTCGAAAAATGCCTGGACGGGCGCATACACGCTGGCAAAATCCTACCCGCGACATTCGGGTTAAAGGCGGAACAAGCCTTCGACAGCATCAAGGCCGTGCAAATCGTCGCTTGCGGAACTAGTTACCATGCTGGCATGGTGGCTCGTTACTGGATGGAAGATATTGCAGGCATCCCATGCAATGTGGAAGTGGCCAGCGAATTCCGCTATCGCAGGAATGTGGTTGCCCCCAATACGCTGTTCGTAACAATTTCCCAATCAGGGGAAACTGCCGACACTCTGGCAGCATTAAAGGAAGCTAAAAAACTGGGATATGTCCATACCCTAGCCATCTGCAATGTACCTGAAAGCTCCATTGTTCGGGAGTCTGACTCTAATTTGATGACCCGTGCCGGACCCGAAATCGGTGTCGCCTCCACCAAGGCATTCACCACGCAACTGACCGCCCTGCTATTGTTGGTAGTGGCGCTCGGCCGTCGTAACGGGCTTGCACCCGAGGAAGAGCTCAGAATCGTGGATGAATTGCGGCGCTTGCCTAACCAAATAAGGCACGCCCTTAGATTGGAAAACGAAATCGAACGATGGGCCGAGCTATTTGGCGATAAAGAACATGCACTTTTCTTAGGGCGTGGCGCACAGTATCCTGTCGCCATGGAGGGTGCGCTTAAACTTAAGGAAATATCCTATATTCATGCCGAAGCTTATCCTGCTGGGGAATTAAAGCATGGGCCACTGGCATTGATTGACAGCCAGATGCCTGTCATCTCGGTCGCCCCCAACAACGACCTTTTGGAAAAGCTAAAATCCAACCTTCAAGAAGTCCATGCAAGAGGGGGGCAGTTATTCGTTTTCGCGGATGCCGGTGCATCCATGGAAAGTGTCCCCAATGTCAAATTGTTAAGGGTGGCCGCTACCCAAGAAGTCATAGCCCCCATTGTCTATACCATCCCTTTGCAGTTACTCGCCTATCATGTGGCACTGATTAAAGGAACGGATGTTGACCAACCTAGGAATCTAGCCAAATCGGTGACAGTGGAATAGCCAAATTGGAATTTGACAATATCCTCCATCTATTCTACATTCTGAGGATTATTCTGTTCCTGCCTAAGTCTTCGCCCTTTTCAGCAGGAATAATTCCAACTCTGGATTCTAGGGAATGTCTTGCTGAAGGTTGCCAAGATCAATGAATTTACTTAAAGACTTGTTCGGCATAGACACCGATCTGGATGAAGCCTATAAACCGGAGGAATTATCCTATAAGCCTGATGGGTTCTCCTACAAACCCATGGCGATCTCACCAGAGATTCTTCAACGGCTCATTCCCATCAGAAGTTTCCCTACCGAAGAATTACAGTCTTTCGCTTGGAGCCGCACCGCCGAGGTTTTTTGCCCTGGAAGCGTATTATTCAAACGCGATCAGTTGGCAAGATACCTTTTCTACCTACTCGAAGGTGTGGTGCGCATTGAAGTGGATGACCACAACTCCTACGAGATTTCAGCTAACAGCGAGTTAACCAAGTTTCCGATATGCGGTGGGGTAAGTTACAGTGCGACTTGCATTGCGGCGACAAAAATTCAAGTATTAAGAATTTCGCATAAAGTTTTAGGATGGCAGGGTTATAACTCGACATTGCCACCGACAAGTTATGTTGAAATCGACGAGGAAACCATTCCAGAACAAACCCGATCCAGTCAATTTTATCAAGTATTCTATCAAGACTTCCGAAGCGAAAATTTACGGATACGCACCATCCCGGAAGTCGTTCAGAAATTAAAACTGTTGTTAGCGCGGGAGGTAGGTTTTAAAAAAGCCATACAAGCCATGCAGGTGGAGCCTACCATCGCATTGAAGCTGGTGCAATTGTCGAATAGTGGCCTATATCTTCCTGGCCACCCGGTGAACAACTGCCATAATGCCGTGTATCGATTGGGATTGTCGGCGACAAAAAACCTGGTGATTGACTACTGTTTGAACGAAACATTTTCAATGCACGACGAATTTCTGTCGCAATTGATTCGCGATGAATGGGTGAACAGCCTTTATCTTTCCAAAATTTGCAGGGTGATGGCCGAACAAATCCCCGGGGTCAACCCAAAAAGCGCCCAGCTTGCCGGATTGATAGCCAACATAGGCAAACTCCCCATCTTAGCCTTTGCCGAAAACTTCCCTCACGAATACTGGACTCCCGAGGATATTTTCAGTGTGCTTGAAGCTTTGCAAGGCAGAGTAGGCTCCTATGTGTTGGCCCATGCCGGATTTCCCCAAGAGTTAGTTGAAGTGCCCATGCTTGCTGAAAAATGGAAGCATAACAGCGGCCAACAGACGACCTTAAGTGATGTTGTGGTTTTATCCAAACTTCATTTCCTATGGGGGACGCAAAGCAAGCGCCACCTACCCCCATTAAAATCCTTGCCTGCTTACGCAAAGCTAGCCCCAGGCATGTTATCCCCCGAAAGTTCTCTGCACATATTGAATTTTGCCAAGGCGAAATCCTCCAGTGTGCTCAAAGTATTCAACGCCTGAATCCCAGCGTTTCCAGTCCCTCACACTATTTTTCAAAATCCGGTAATTTTTCACAGTTTTGTTTTCGTCAACTGTGTAAAGTGTAAACCGAAAGAAGTGGCAGAAAGTCATCTGGCACTCGTTGATC
>CAIYXP010000465.1 GCA_903930145.1 uncultured Methylococcaceae bacterium | reverse complement strand
TTTGGTGGATTTTCACTTAATTCATTACATAATGCCTCAACTTTATTGAAATCACTCCCAACAATATGTGGGGCAATGAACCAGCCATAATCCAGTAATATTGAACATAATTTTGGAAAATTCTCGAGCCAGCTAGGATTCATAAATATTCTCTAATTAGATTGCTATCAAAAAATGTTATATTGAAGGATAATATGGTATTTGCAAGCTACTTGTCAACAAGATAACCTTTTGCAAAAGCCAGTGATAAGATTATTAACATTCAGTCTTGGTTAGAAATCAATTTAACCGAGTATCAATCCTTGAAAATACCCTGCTGCAAAGCCAATCTAGCCATTTCCGCCGAGGTGTTGACGCCTAGCTTGGCTTTAATCAAAGAGCTATAGTTTGCCGTGGTTTTATAACTTAAGCGGAGTTCCTCGGCGATTTCTCGGGGGGTGCGGCCTTGGGCGAGCAAACAAAACACATCAAACTCCCTCGCCGAAAGGGTTTGTAAATTGGCGGCGGCATCCTTGCCGGCCACCCGTTGCAAAGCCAAGCGTTGGGCAATTTCGCGTTCGATATAATGTTCGTTGCGAGCGACGGCCAGCACGGCTTCCACCAAAATTTCCGGGGCACAACTTTTGGTGATGTAGCCGATAGCACCGGCTTCCAAGGCCCGTTCGGCATAGACGGATTCGTCGTGAATGCTAAAGGCAAGGATGCGGGCTTCGGGGTCGCGTCCGCAGATACGGCGAATGGCGGCCAAACCGCCAATACCCGGCATGGACAAATCCATGACGACCACATCAGGATTGCTTTCGGCATAAAATTGGCAAGCCTCTTCGCCGCATTCGGCTTCGCGGACGATTTCGATGTGGCTCGATTGACTCAATAGCAAACGGTATCCGGCCCTAACCACGGCATGGTCATCCACCAGCATGACGGTTATTTTTCTGTTCATGTCTTTATCTTATCGCAAGGGATTTTAATTTCCAGCCTGACACCTTGGTTCGGCGCAGCTTGCAAGTCCCAAGATGCCTCCATGCTCAACACGCGCTCATGGATTCCATGCAAACCAAAGCCATTCCTAGGCAAGGCGGTGTCAAAGCCTTTGCCATCATCGACTATCAAGAGACGAATGCAATCGTCTTCGGTCAGACTCAATTCGATACGGGCATTTTTAGCCTCTGCATATTTGGACACATTGGTCAGGCTTTCCTGCACAATGCGATAAAGGTGTATCTTCGCATTTCCAACCATTTCTTCCACATCATTCTCGAGATCAGACACAATCTGAATGTTTGGATGCCGAGTGCGCCAGTTGTCGATCATGTCATGCAAAGAAGGGATCAGCCCTAATTCGTCCAGCATCATCGGGCGCAGGCGACGCATCATCCCCCGCACCACGCCAAACAAACGGTCGCACTGATTCATGATGGTTTGGGCTGCTTCCATCTTGGCTGAGGGCCTATCAGGGTCAGAGGCTAACACCAATCCGTGATTATGCCGCAAGGAAGCCGCCATGGCTTTGATGGCACTCAAAGATTGGCCTAACTCGTCATGCAGTTCTTGGGCAAGAAACTGCCTTTCCTCCTCCTGAACCCTTAGCGAATGCCTAGTTAAAGCGCGATTTTCGTCGCGGGACTTTGCCAAAGCCTGAGCCATGTGGTTGAAGGCTGCCGAAATACGGTCAAACTCTTGCAAATCGAAATGGGGGAGGCGCTTGCCATAGTCCCCTTGCTCGATGTCTTCCATGCCCCGAAGGATGTGACCCACCGACTTGAATGCCCGGCCAAGGGAGATATGGACCAAGGCGGACACCGCCGATGCCAAGGCGACCATGAAGATCAGGAAGCTTCGCGCCTCGGTCCAAGCTTCAGCAATTTCATCGGCCGGGTTGGCTTCAATCAGAATGTGGACGGGTTTGCCATCACTATCGGTTAATTCCCTTTCACCCATGATTAATTTCGGTGTCACCGCCCAGACGAACCACGCGGGAACGGGGCTAGATGCTTGTTGGCTAATGTTGTTGGACAGGTCAATCAAAGATTGCGGCGGTTGCTGCATTTGGATATGCAAACGACGGATCTTCTCCATTTTTGCCAATTCTGCCAGCCAAGCCACCAGTGTTTGTCGACGGGATTCACTCCGAGCCAAGCCAGCATCCACCAATTGCAAAGCCATGTTCACGGAGGATCGCACCTCCTCCGACACCGAACGGCGGGCATTATGGACGACAAACAACGTGCCAACACCGACGATAATCAGCATGGTCAGCGCAATCATCAAATTCAGGCGAAATCGCAAGCTCAAGGCGTTTCTCTAATGGCAAATGGGCCTTATAGTGTCCCGTAATTGAGGCTTTAGGGATAGGGGCAATATGCCCAGTACACCAATAATTTAACATTGAATCATTTTATAATTGACTTGTTTCAGAATTGAATTAAACTATTGATAAATTCAGTTGGGAGATGTTTATGTCAATTAAACTAGGCAACAAAGCAGATGGCGAAGATTTTTTCGACCGAATGAACGAAAGAGAGGACCTTTGGCGCTATTTGGAAGGGAATCATATTGTGCTTAGTGGGCCGAGACGATTGGGCAAAACCTCACTGTTGCAGCGATTGGCGGAAGAAGCGGCGGAACGGGATTTACTGGCGCGGTTGGTGGATGTGGAAGGCATCGATACTGCCGAAGCCTTCATCAAAGAGGTTGATCGCGCCTTCCCCGATGAGTCAGTCAGCCATAATTTGAAATCTGCCGGTGAAAAAGTCACCTCTTGGCTTAACCGGGTACGCAAACTTGACATCAAACTTCCCGGCGGCATCGAAGGCTCGCTAGAGTTGCAGGCCATGCCCGATGTAGTTTGGGCTGAAGCGGCACTTCGCTTGCAAAACAGACTATCGAATGCACCCGTTCTGCTGCTGATTGATGAGATTTCTGTCTTCTTGGAAAAATTGCTGGCGAAGGATGCCACTGAAGCTGTGCAACTATTGGCTTGGTTACGGGCTTGGCGGCAGCAAAGCGGGCTGGCTTGCCGCTTTCTGTTCTCTGGATCTATCGGACTCAACGCATTGCTTGCACGGCATCGGATGAACACCTATTTCAACGATTGTTACGATTTTCGCCTAGGTCCGTTTAAGCAAAACGCAGCGCTTGCCATGTTATCCGAGGAATGCCTTAGAGAAGACTGGCAAGCCGACAAGCAAACCTTGGCCTATCTGTGTCAGCGCATTGGCTGGCTCTCACCGTTTTACCTTAACTTGCTACTGGCAAACACGCTGGAAGCGGCGAGAGATCGTTTGCAGGAAACAACTTCTACAGAACGGCTGTTAATGTCTTCCGATGTGGATGATGCTTACGACCGCTTGCTTGCTACCCGCTCGCGCTTCATTCATTGGCATCAACGATTAGAGCGCGACTTGGAACCAGGGCGGTTGAGCTTCACGTTGGCGATTTTGTCAGCCGTTGCCAAGTCCGCTGAAGGATTGACGCGCAAGCAATTGCTGGCCCGTTTGCAAAAACTGGAGGCCGACCCGGAACTACGTGCTGACCGACTGGACCAAGCGATGCTATTGCTGGAAGAGGACGGTTATTTGGATGTTTCTGGGGATCGCATCCAATTTCTTTCCTTTTTACTACGTGATTATTGGCATCGCAACCATGCCCGTTAATTTTCCTAGAACACTGCCGCAAGCCCCACTCAGTGCTGCTGTTAAATACAACCCTCATTTGTGGGGTCCGGAGGAATTGCGAGCTATTTTCGTCGTGCGCACCCGCGAACTGGAGCAGTTGCTATCACTCCTAAAAGCCACTCCCGCCAACTCCATGCCGCAACACATCCTCGTCACGGGCGCTCGCGGCATGGGCAAAAGCACCTTGCTGCGGCGGGTCGCCCTAGGCGTAGAAGATGATGCTGAATTGTCTGGGCAGTGGGTCGCGCTGACCTTCCCTGAGGAACAGTACACCGTCAGCACACTAGCCGAATTTTGGCGCAATGTGCTGGATGCGCTCGCCGACACTTTGGAACGGCAAGGCGCATCCACCGACGAACTCGCACAACTGGACGGGCAAATCCACCACATAGGCAATCTGCCAGTCTTGGACAGGGAAGCCGCCGCCTTGGATTGTCTGGCCGACTGGATAGCCACCCACCATCGGCGTTTGCTATTGCTAATCGATAGCACCGACTTACTATTTTCCGGTCTGGCTTCGGGGAGTGTGGCACCAGAGAAGACCGACGCTACCCCATTATGGCGCTTGCGCAAAACACTCTCGCACCAACCCGGAATCTTCTGGTTGGGGGCAAGCTATCAAGCTTTGGAATCCCAACATCAATATCAAGATGCGTTCATGGATTTTTTCCAACTGGTGGAACTGCGTCCGTTGAAGTTGGACGAAATGCGTCAGGCCATGCTGGCTTTGGCTCGGACTTTTGGAGCGGGTCGGGGTTTGACCGACGAGGATGCCGTCGCGGAGATGATTCGCAACCTTGATGTTCGGCCCGAACGACTGAAAGGCTTGCGCACGATGACTGGCGGCAACCCGCGCACAACGGTCATGCTGTATGAATTGTTTGCCGCCGGTGGCGCGGACGACATTCACAGCGATTTACGACGTTTGCTCGACATCATGACCCCGCTGTACAAAGCACGAATGGAAAGCCTCTCTGACCAAGCGTGCAAGCTGTTTGCCCATGTCCTAGAGCATTGGGCACCCGTCTCCGCACGAGACTTGGCTGAAATCTCCGGCATTGCCGTTGGCACGGTCAGCGGTCAGTTGAGCCGTTTGGAGGCGGAAGGGCTAATTGAAAAAGCTCAATTACAAGGCTCCAAACGAGCCGGCTTCCAAGCCGCCGAGCGCCTTTTCAACGTCTGGTATTTGATGCGTTATGCCTCTCGTCGCTTGCGCCAACGCCTGACTTGGTTGGTTGAGTTCATGCGGCTCTGGTACAGCGGCGAGGAACTCGGCCAGATAGCCCGACATCGTGCCATACAACATCAATCAGGCCGTTGGTGCGATGGCGAGCAACTCGAATATTCCCGCGCCATGGGGTTGGCACTGCCGGATAGCCATGATGCTCGCTACCAATTGGATTTCGCCGTCTATGATGCCGTCCGGCGCATAGGCGACCAAACCCGGCAAGCTTTATCCGAATTATTTGAGTTGGACGGCGAAGACAAAGAATTTACCACTGCCGAAGACTATCTGGCTCGGTTTGAAGCCTTAGATGAATTATTGGGGCGCTGTCCACATGTTACGGATGAAACTCGGGAGAGGTGGGTAAGGGCGGTTAAGGGGAGTTTAACTTTGAGTTTGGCGAGGAAAGAGTTGATTGCTAGACATGCCGCCACTATAGAAGGTTCAAAATATCAAACTATTCTTAATGCATCACTTGATGAGCAACGTTTGTGGGACAAGAAGTACGGAGAGGGGGCCACATGCGCACTATTTGAAGCTACTTTGAAAGGTAACTTTTTCCCAGATTGCCCGGATTCAAAGCTAGCCTATGGGCAAATAATGGCATTCTTCGGCGAAGATTCAGTGGCATTCTGTTTAGCAGTCGATTTATTTCGTAAATATCATCATGATCTTTGGCTGGAAAAGGCTTTTCGACACGCCATTAAACTGAATCCAGGAAATGCTGAATTGTTGTCTGACTTTTGTTATATACTAGCATGTTATTTGAATTGCCCTCAAGAAGCTGAATCCCTAATACGAAAAGCCGTTAAATTGGATTCCAAAAACGCAGGGATACTAAACAATCTTGGTAATCTATTGGCATTTCATTTGAATCGCCCACAAGAAGCGGAAGATATTTATCGACAAGCTATTGAATTAAATCCAAATGGAGTAATAATTTGGAAAAATCTAGGGAATTTGTTGGCGGGTAGCCTATCCCGCCCAATAGATGCGGAATTAGCTTATCGAAGAGCAATTGAATTGGATTCAAAGAATGCTACAACTTGGCATGATTTTGGGTTATTGCTAACGGATCAACTAAATCGACCACAAGAAGCGGAAATCGCTTATCGTGAAGCTATCGCATTGAACCCTAGAGATTCTGGTTTGTGGAATAGCCTTGGTATTCTCCTTGCCTACTATTTGAATCGTCCACTAGAAGCAGAAGAAGCCTATCGTCGTGCTATAGAAGTGAATTCAAGTTATGCCCCCGCTTACAATAACCTTGGCAAGTTATTATCAGATTTTCTAAATCGCTCACAAGAGGCTGAAATCGCTTTTCGAAAAGCCATTGAATCAGACCCAAAGAACGCTAATATTTATAATAATCTTGGAAATTTGCTTGTTCATCAGTTAGGACGGCCTGAAGATGCGGCAATTGCATTCAGAAAAGTAATAGAATTAGAACCAAATTATCAAGAATCATGGCATCACCTTGGCAATATTTTGGCCAATTATTTAAATCTCCCCCAAGAAGCTGAATCGGCCTATCGCAATGCTATTGCATTAGATGAAAGTGATTTTTCAACATGGAACAATCTTGGCAACTTATTAGCAGATAAGTTAAATCGTTCCAATGAGGCAGAGGCAGCTTACCGGCAAGCCATGGAACTCGATATCTCAAATCCTTACCCTACGACTAACCTAGCCCGGTTGCTAGCAAGTTTGGGGCGTAATGATGAGTCAAACACTGAATATCGAAAGGCTGCGGAACAGGCTCAAGTACGAGTTTCTTCATCGCAAGGTGATATTCAATATGTTGAGTTGCTTTTACAAGCCCACTTATGGCTAGGCAACCGCGACTTGGCTCGTCTTGCCTTGGAGCGTCTGGCAAAAACCGCCTCATCAGGCGATCAATGGGCATTTTTCAAATTGCGCGAACAAACCCGTGAATGCCAAAAAATCGGGATAGGGACTGCGTTGATGGAGTTGATGAATGGATGCGCCTGGGCCGATTTCCTCCAACCTTTTTCGCTTGCCTTGGCAGCGGCAAATTCAGGGGACTCGACAGTTCTAGCGGGTGTGCCGCCAGAAATCCGCAGTTTGGCGGAGGAAGTGCTGGCCGAACTTCAAAAGCCAAAACCATGAACAATTCTCGTGGTTAACTTTCTAATTTATTGGAGGTGGTTGGCTTGGGTTTATCCTAAGGGATGACATCTTGCCAGAGAATGGCTAAGCTAAGCCTTGGATTTTCATTTAGCGGGGATGACAAAATGCACATGAACTCCCATGAGGGCAAGGCGATTCTAGCCTTGATTCGTGACGGCGACTTTGCCCATGCCGGTGAAGAAGAATCCATCCGGCTGGTGCTGGATCATATTCCTCAGGGTCAACCCGGCCCAATACTTGATGTCGGCTGTGGACGCGGCGGGACGGCAGACTTTATCCGTCGCCAAGGTTGGAGTCCGATGGTGGGCATTGATATTGATGCGACTTCCATCGCCGAAGCCAGTCAGCGCTACCCGCTAGTCCAATTTCAAACTGCCAATGTCGAACATCTTGTCGACTGCATTACTGGGAAGTTCGGTATGTTCGTCTTGTTCAATTCATTTTATGCTTTTCCCGATCAAGCTCTCGCCTTGGGGCAATTGCGGAAAATAGCGAATGATTCAGCCCTGTTGGTGATATTTGATTATACCGACCCTGCTGGCATGTTTGAACACAAGGATATTAAAGTTGCTCGTTATGACTATTGGCAACCGCTCAAATTGGCGCAATTGCCTGCCCAACTGAAACAAACCGGTTGGGCATTGCATTCAGTTGAGGATTTGACGCTACACTATGCCCAGTGGTATCGCCAATTGGTCAATAAAATTCATGCCAAACGAGAAGCGATAGTCGGGGAATATGGCAAAGACTGGTATGACTTCGTGGAACGCGACTATTCCGAGATGTTGCAATGCATTGAGCGCTCATGGCTGGGTGGCGCTATTGTGCTAGCTAAAGCCATCTGAAACTTCTATGATGGACGAATGAAATCCATCAATGCAAAGTTAGATTTGCTGGTTGTCGGTGCGGGCTTTGCCGGAAGTGTCATTGCCGAACGACTCGCCAGTGCGGGTATGCAAGTCATGCTCATCGACCGGCGTGAACATGTCGGTGGCAATGCTTTTGACGAGTTGGACGAGCATGGCGTTTTGATCCATCGCTATGGGCCGCATATATTCCATACCAATGCCCACCGGGTCGTCGAGTATTTGTCACAATTCACCGAGTGGATTCCCTACGAACATCGAGTCCTTGCCCATGTAGACGGGCAACTTTTACCGATTCCGATCAATCGCTTGACCGTCAATCGCCTGTACGGTTTGAATCTTGATGAAGCCGGTGTTAGGGCGTTTTTCGATGTGGTTCGCGAACCACGGGAACCATTGTCAACCAGTGAGGATGTCGTGTTGAACGCGGTGGGGCGTGATTTGTATGAAAAATTCTTCCGTGGTTATACCCGCAAGCAATGGGGGTTGGATCCTTCGGAGCTAAGTGCCAGCGTCACGTCCCGCATACCCGTGCGCATCAATGATGACTGCCGCTATTTCACTGATGAATTCCAAATCATGCCTAAAGAAGGCTATGGCGCATTATTCGAGCGGATGCTTGCCCATCCCAATATCACGATTGAGTTGGGAGTGGAGTTTATGGCTGAAAAGTGGCGCTACCCGGTGCGACATGTCGTTTATACAGGCCCAATCGATGCCTATTTTAATTATTGCTTTGGGAGACTGCCTTATCGCTCATTGCGTTTCGAGTGTGAGCATATCGCGAATCGCCCTTGGTTCCAACCGGTGGGTGTGGTCAATTATCCAAACGATCATCAATTCACCCGCATCACCGAGTATAAGCACCTGACCGGACAGAGCCATCCGGGCACGACAATCATGCGTGAATATCCTCAAAATGAGGGGGAACCTTACTATCCAGTGCCAAGACCGGAAAATGAAACTTTGTATCATTGTTACAAATCACGGGCTGAAAGCGAGGAAAACACAAGTTTTGTAGGTCGGTTGGCACAGTACCGATACTACAATATGGATCAAGTGGTGGCAGCCGCATTAAAGCTTGCCGACAAGCTGATAGACAAATTGAACAGAAATTAAACGCCATGCGGATCGCCTTTCTGTGTAAACGACAATACATGCGCAAGGATGTCATCGTCGACCGCTATGCCCGGCTTTATGAACAACCGCGCCAACTGGCCTTGCTCGGTCACGATGTAATGGGTTTGTGCCTGAGTTACCGGCAAACGGAAGCGCGTGACGAATATCACGAAGCAACCCCCGGCAAGCTGCACTGGATAGGGCTAGCACCTGAAGGGCTGGGCATTGCCGCTTACCCAAGGCGCGCGGAGTCTGCTTTACGGTCGTTTGCCCCTGATTTACTGGTTGGGGCTTCTGACAGTCCGCATATTGTCCTAGGTGATTGGCTGGCAAGGCGTTTGAAAATACCTTATGCAGTCGATTTATACGATGATTTTGAGAGTTTTGGACTCACGCGGATACCGGGGATGCGCACGCTTTATCAAAGAGCGATTCGGCGAGCAGCCGTGGTGAGTTGCGTATCGGACGTGCTGGCCAAGCATATTCGCGACGATTATCAAGCCAAAGGCAGGGTCATCTCATTGCCTAGCACCATTGACCGTGCGATATTCCGCCGTTTGGATAGGGATCAATGTCGGCTATCCCTCGGTCTTCCTGCCGATGCCCAACTGGTGGGGACGGCAGGTGCGCTGCAACGGGAGAAAGGCATTTCGCCGCTCTATCAGGCTTTCGAGCGATTGTCCCCGAACCACCCGCAACTGCATTTGGTGCTTGCGGGGCGGGTAGAACCGAGTTGCCCGCCACCTGCTGGGACGAAAGTTCATTGCCTAGGGGAATTGCCCCATGCGCAAACAGCCGTATTGTTCAACGCATTAAATGTGGGCGTGGTGTATTTACGCGACACGCCTTATGGACGCGCCAGCTTTCCACAAAAAGCCTACGAAATGCTTGCTTGTGGGCTTCCCGTGGTGGCAGCTAAGGTGGGGGCAATGGAGGATTTGTTTGGCAATACGCCGAACAGCCTTTATCAAGCTGACAACGTGGACAGTTTGGCGTACTGCATTCAAGCACAGCTTGGCAAACCCACTATTGCCGAGCTTGACATAAGGGATTGGGCAGATTTGGCTCTTGAAATGGATCTGACTTATTTGAACGTACTTCAGTTGGAGGAACATGATGGGATTAGCACAACGCGATGACAAATTGCACACTTATGCCGAGTATCTGACTTGGCCCGAAGATGTGCGCTATGAACTGATAGACGGTGTGGCTTTTTTGATGGCTCCTCCGGCTCCTACGCTTGATCATCAGGATTTTGCCGGGGAAATCTATCGACAATTAGGCAACGCCCTCGTAGGCAAGCCTTGCCAAGTGTTTATTGCGCCGGTGGATGTGCGTCTGCCAAAAGCCAATGAGAAGGACGAACTCATTGACACCGTGGTGCAACCCGATGTGCTGGTGGTTTGTGACCAAAGTAAATTGGATCGCAAGCGTGGGGTGCGCGGTGCGCCTGACTTTGCAGTGGAGGTGTTGTCACCTTCCACGGCAAGCCACGATCATGTGCGCAAACGCCGGGTATATGAGCGGGCTGGGGTGCGGGAATATTGGCTGGTTCACCCGACCGACCGAATCCTCACCATTTACCAACTTGAAGAAGGCAAGTTTGGCAAACCGGAGGTTTGCGAATTGTCGGGTGAAACCCCAGTCGGTGTGTTGCCGGGTGTTGCCATCGCGTGGGACGATTTGATTCGACGCATCCCTCAGCCGGATTGGTAAAATGATGGGGCGTCATGTTTAAATCTTCCGACTAGTCATTCACCCAATGGTATTACTACAGCCCAACTGAGAGTTAGTCGCAGAATATACTAGTGCAGAAAGAAGTCATTCTTGTCGACCGGGTCGGCAAAAAATTCCACCGTAGCCTCTCCAGTGCTTTTTTTCAAGGGTTTAAAAAAGCCATCAGGAAAGCCTTGCGTCTTCGACCGGCAGAAACCTTGGGCAAAGATGAGTTTTGGGCGTTGCGGGAGGTTTCTTTTATCGTTGAACGTGGCGAATGTTTGGGGGTGATAGGGCCAAATGGGGCGGGAAAAAGCACCTTGTTGAGGCTGCTTCACCGCGAATATCGCCCCGATGCTGGACGCATAGTCACTTTAGGTGTCATGCAATCCCTGCTTCGCATCGACTCAGGGCTGCAACCCTTATTAAGCGGGAGGGAGAATATTTATATCCGCTGCCAGCAAATGGGACTAAACAAGAATGAAACCGATGCCAAGTTGGACGCAATCATTGCCTTCGCGGGTTTGGAAGAGGCAATCGATGCGCAGGTCAAAACTTATTCCGATGGCATGTATGCGCGCTTAGAGTTCTCCATTGCCACCAGTGTACAGTCGGACATATTATTAGTGGACGAAGTATTGGCAGTGGGCGATATTGCTTTTCAAATTAGGGCTTTGGACCGCCTAAACCAACTCAAGCATAATGGTGCGGCCATCGTTTTCGTATCTCATTCGGAAATGAATGTGCGCCATGTCGCTGACCGTTGCTTATTGCTGTTTAACGGCAGGCAAGTGGCCTTGGGCAAACCGGATGCCTTGTTCTACAAATATTACGAGTCGGTCGGTTATCTCAATCACCGGCTACAGCCATTGGGTGATGCGATTCAATCGGTGAAAATTGTCAATGACCAATTGTCAATTACTCGATTGATATCCAATAAGCCGGTGGAGGATGGGCTTTCGGTGACAACCGGAGGAAGCTTGGACTGGATTGTGGAGTACGAGTCGCAAAATGCAGTGGCTGATGTCACGGTTACACTCCATTTCATGAATTTAGCCGGAATGCTGGTGGCATCGGTCGATTCAGGCTTGACCTGCCAACCCATCCAGCTCGTTGCAGGCAAGGGGGGAATCCGAGTCCGCCTGCTTTTTGTCGCGCTGACACCCGGCTTTTATCGCGTTTATGCCGGCTTCTCTGCAAAAGGGGAATGGCTTGCTTACAGCGGATGTCTTTTGGAACTTTATGTCGTGAAGCATAATATGGACACTTACCATGGGCTGATGGTGATGGATGCCTTTTTTGACAATAACCATCTTCCCAATCAATAATCCGAAGTAAATCATGAAAAACAGGAACCCTACGAAATGACAGCGCCTCCCTCGTTTACCTTGCCGTTCGAACAGTTGCCTGAATCCTTGCCGATATTCCCGCTGCCCCATGCGATAGTGATGCCGGGTTGCCAATTGCCGCTTAACGTTTTCGAACCACGCTATCTGAACATGGTGCTCGACGCACTGGCCGAGCAACGCTTGATCGGGATGATACAGCCGGAGTTGTCTGCGTCCGACGAAAAGACCTTGGCGCTCTACAAAACAGGCACGGCTGGAAGGATCACTTTTTTCAATGAGACAAACGACAACCGGCTAATGGTGGTGCTGACAGGCGTTTGCCGGTTTGACATCAGGGAAGAAATTCCAACGACACGCGGGTATCGGCGGGTTCGGGTGGACTGGTCAAGGTTCCGCTGCGACACCGTGGAAGATACGGTCACTGAAATGGAGCGGGGGCATTTCTTACAGCAATTGCGCAACTATTGCGATTTCAAGCATTTAGACATCGAATGGCCAGTCTTGGAGCATGTTGGCATGCTCGACCTGATCAATCGCTTGACCTGTGTATTGCCCTTGGAAGTGGCCGAGCGGCAACTTCTGATCGAGGCCGTCAACCTTCCTGAGCGGTTGGAAATCTTATCAATGCTGTTGCGTTGCGAAACACTGGAAACCACGTCGGACGCTTCGCGTCGGCATTGATAGTTAATTGAAACACTCTATTCCCGCTGAAACCATTTCGCCATCTCCTGTAACCGGTCCACCGCCAGGCGATTAACCTCATCGGTCGGCCTGCCAGTCAGCAAACTTAATGCCTGCTCCACCGTAGCGACGGCATAAATTGAAAAAAGGCCGTTGCGGACTGCTTCAAGCACCGCGGAATCCAGCATCAAATGGGTGACATTTGCCAAGGGTATGACAACTCCTTGACCCCCGGTCAGAGTACGTGCATGGCAAAGCTTGAAAAAACCTTCAATTTTCTCATTGACGCCACCCACCGCCTGAACTTCGCCGTGCTGGTTGATGGATCCGGTGACCGCCAAGCCTTGACGAACCGGCACACCAGTCAATGCCGAGATCAAAGCCAACAGTTCCGCCAAAGCGGCGCTATCGCCATCCACATAGCCGTAGGATTGCTCCAAGGCGATGGTGGCCGAAATAGCCAAAGGGAAATCCCGGGCATATTCGTGAGCCAGATAACCGGATAGGATCATCACCCCCTTGGAATGAATGGCCTGACCAAGCTCGACTTCACGCTCAATATCGACAACCCCGCGCCGTCCCGGAGACACGGTTGAAGTGAAGCGGGCGGGCATGCCGAACCGGCTTCCCCCTAGCTCAAGCACGGTGAGTCCGTTGACCCTGCCAACCGCCTCGCCTTCGGTTCCGATGAGGATGGTTCCATCCAGCATTTCCTCCAGCAAACGACGGCTGATGCGGCCTAGGCGCCGGTCTTTGTTGTCGAGGACAGCAACGATATGCTTCTCCTCAATCAGAGTCGCGCCTGCTTGCCGACGGATCAAATCCGATTCCGCCATCAATTCAAAAATATCGCCGATATGGGCCGACAAACGCTGCTGGTGTTCGGCCAGCCGACCACTGCATTCGATCAGCCGGCTGGCAGCCCCGGCTGTGAAAGGCGCAAACCCGGAGCTTTCGGCATAATCTTTGACCAAACCAATCAGTTGGGCGACGGTGTCGGCATTGCGAGGAAGGTAATCGTCGAAATCCGCCACCACCCGAAACAATTCGTTGAAGTCTTCATCCATTTCCTGAAGTAGGTAGTACATGTCGCGATCACCCACCAGAACGATCTTCAGATTCAACGGAATGGGTTGAGGGTTGAGGCTAGGTGCGACGGGCGAAGCTGGGTCTATGGAGGGCGGGTCGATGGTGATTAGCCGGTTTTTCAGGGCGCGTACAAAGGCAGGCCAGACATGAGGCTCCCCTGCCAACTTATCCGCTTCGAGCATCAGATAGCCGCCATTGGCTTGGTGCAAAGCGCCAGGGCAAATCAACCGGTGATGGGTGTTTAGCAATCCCTGCTCGACTCGATATTCGACTTTGCCAAACAGATTTTGATAAGTCGGGTTGGCCTCAAACACCACGGGAGCGCCCGCCCCCACAGGATGGGTCACCATCAGGCGGGGTGCGTAACGTTCACGCCATTGGTTGCGGGGAGGATGCTCAGATGGCTCCGTTTGCGTTTCCTCAGCAGTCTGCTCAGAAAATTTTACAATGATATCCGAGCGCATTGCCTCCAGATACTCCGGGACGCCTGCCAACGCGAGAAACTCTTTGTTCAATTTGGACAACAATGGCCCTATGGCTTGGTCAATGGTGTTTTGGTTGAGTTGGCGCAAACGGTCCCTCGTTTCCCTGCGCCATTGGGGCAATTCAGCCAACACTTCCGCCAAATAATCCTGTAGGCTTAAGCTTTGTCGGTTGAAAGCCTCTTTGTCCGCCTCGGCAAAGGCAGCAAATTCCTCCTCGTTGACCGATTTACCGTCCAGCATTGGGATGAAAGAAATGGTATCGCCGTCGCGGAACAAAGCGATGTTCTGTTCGCAGGCTTGGCTTTCGACCCGTCCAATGGCTTGGTTATAGCGCTCGGTAAACTCCCTTTCGATCTGTGCTTTGACCCTTTGGAAGGCTGGATTTTCAAATGATGCGGGTATGCTTGCGAACAGACTATCAACTAGATTTTCCATTATAGCCAAGAATTCCTTGCCTTTTCCCGTAGGAAGTGACAAGGCAATGGGTTCCCGAGGTTCGCCAAAATTATTCAGGTACAGCCAATCAGGGGGCGTTTCCTCAGGTTTCGCTGAATCCTCCAAGTATTGCCGGGCCAGCGAAAGCCGCCCGGTGCCGGGTTCGCCGCAGACAAAAATATTGTAGCCGGGACGGGCCATGGCAATGCCAAAGGCGATGGCATCCCTTGCCCCCTGCTGACCAATGACACCCCGAAATGCCTCGACGCTTTCTTCGGCTGACGTGGAAAACGGCATTGAAGCTGGATCGATGCGCACTGACAATCGGTCTAGGGGTAAGGGTGAAGGTTGTTCGCTTGAAGTCATGGAAACTCCTGATGAGAGGGTGATTGGCCCATCACCCAAGGAAAATGGCGAGGACCGCCATATTATGCAGCAAACATCCGCCTAAATAAAAGCAATATTCTTGCCAATGTCTATGACAGGTCATGCCGCCGGTCAGGGTCATCGAAGACCTGGCGCTGGACTCAGCAAGTGCGAGTTTGTTATATTCAATCACATGAAACATCCACACGTTTATTCATTCCCTTTCTGGCTTAACTGCTATGGGCTGTCCCCATCTCTTTTTGGTCAGTTGGTCAAGATGCTAAACCAGCCGAACAGGTTTCAGCAATAACCCTATGAGTTCCACAAGATTAAGAACAATCCGTTCAGCATAATCAACCGCAACTCAACATTTTTTTCATTACTTCCATTTAGGAGAAAGCTATGACGATTAAAGTCGCAATCAATGGTTACGGACGAATCGGACGCAATATTCTGCGTTCCATCTACGAATATGGTCACACTGACATCAAAGTTGTCGCCATCAATGACTTGGGTGATGCCAAGATTAATGCTCATCTGACCAAGCATGATACGGTTCACGGTCACTTCAAGGCTTCGGTGGAGATCAAAGATGGTGACTTGGTCATCAATGGCGACCATATTAAAGTCTTGTCCGAACGCGATCCTTCCAAGCTGCCTTGGGGCGCACTCGGCGTGGATGTTGTGCTGGAGTGCACCGGCATTTTCCGCACTAAAGCCAAATGCCAGCCACATATTGATGCCGGTGCGAAGAAAGTCATCATCTCCGCGCCTGCCGACAAAAATGAAGCCGATGCCACCATCGTTTTCGGCGTGAACGACAACGTACTGAAAGCTTCCGACACCGTCATTTCCAACGCTTCTTGCACCACAAATTGCTTGGCACCGATGGTTAAGCCTCTGAACGACAAGCTAGGCGTCGTTTGCGGTTTGATGACCACCATTCACGCTTACACTAATGACCAAGTGCTGACCGACGTTTATCACACCGACCTGTACCGTGCCCGCGCTGCCGCACTCAACATGATCCCGACCAAGACGGGTGCCGCCAATGCGGTAGGCTTAGTGTTGCCTGAATTGAATGGCAAACTCTCTGGATTCGCCATCCGCGTACCGACCCCCAATGTTTCCGTTGTGGACCTGACCTTCATCGCCGCACGCGACACGACCAAAGAAGAAGTCAATGCCATTCTGAAAGAAGCTTCAGAGGGCGCATTGAAAGGCATTCTCGGTTACAATGTTGACCCATTAGTTTCCAGTGACTTCAACCATACCACCACGTCCTCCAATTTCGATGCCACACAAACCACGGTCATCGGTGGAAACTTGGTCAAGGTTCTGTCTTGGTATGACAACGAATGGGGTTTCTCCAACCGCATGTTGGACACCACCCGTGCCCTAATCAATGCGAAATAAACATTAAACCAGCAAAATAATGAGCAAACAGGCTATCCGTCGAACCAAAATCATCGCCACCTTGGGACCGGCTTCGGAATCCCCTGAGGTATTGGAGAAAATAATCCGAGCCGGAACAGATGTCGTGAGACTTAACTTTTCTCACGGCACCGCTGACGAACATCGGGCGAGAGCGGAATTGGTCCGGCAAATCGCAGCCCGACTGAATCGCCATGTGGCTATACTGGCAGATTTACAAGGGCCGAAAATTCGGATTGCGCGTTTTAAAGACAAGCGTAAAATTCAGTTGGTGGAAGGCCAGGACTTTGATTTGGATATCGCTTTTCCTGCTGATGAGGGCGATGAGACACAAGTGGGCTGTTGTTACGAAGACTTGCCCAGAGATGTCAAGGCGGAAGACACCCTGCTGCTCAATGACGGTTTAATCGAACTGAAGGTCAAGGAAGTGGTCGGCACCCGGGTCAAGTGCGTTGTCACCATCCCCGGTGTGCTGTCCGACCATAAAGGGATCAACAAACTAGGCGGGGGCCTGTCGGCCCCGGCTTTGACCGACAAGGACAAGCAAGACTTGCTAACGGCAGTCAGCATCGGTGCTGATTATTTGGCAATTTCCTTCCCTCGCTCCAAGGAGGACATTGTAGAGGCGCGAGAGTTGTTGCGCCAAGCCGGGAGCGATATGGGCATTGTGTCCAAGATTGAACGGGCCGAAGCCATTCTGGATGGCGTCATCGAAGGCATCATTGACGAGTCCGATGTCATCATGGTGGCACGAGGCGACTTAGGTGTGGAGATAGGCGATGCCCAGTTGCCGCACGAACAAAAACGGCTGATCCGTCTGGCTCGTATGCGCAACAAAGTGGTGATCACCGCCACCCAGATGATGGAGTCCATGATCGAGAATCCCCAGCCCACAAGGGCCGAGGTCTCGGATGTGGCAAACGCCGTCATTGACGGCACAGATGCTGTAATGCTTTCCGCCGAAACTGCCGCTGGGAAATTCCCTGATCGGGCCGTGGCGGCCATGGCCAGAGTTTGCATAGAAGCAGAAAAATACCCCAGAATGCGGCAATCCGACCACCGCATGACCGAAGAATTTGGAAAGATTGACGAAGCAATTGCCATGTCGGCAATGTATATCGCCAATCGGTTAAAAGTCAGGTGCATAGGCGCATTGACCGAGACAGGATCAACGCCTTTGTGGATGTCGCGCATCAGTTCCGGCATACCGATATTCGCGCTCACCCATCATGAAAAAACCTGTCGAAAAGTGACTCTCTATCGCGGTGTTTACCCAATCTCGTTCAACGAGAAGGGCATCTCCGATCATGCCGTGCTAAACCGCGCCATCGCCGAAGAGTTCCTGCGGCGTAAATTGGTGACCAAAGACGATATGGTCATTCTCACCAAGGGTGACTTGACCGGGCATACCGGCGGAACCAACGCCCTGAAAATCGCCCGTATTGACGATGTTCTTGCGGCTGCACCAGAGCCCAAGGCATAAGCGTATTTTCCCTAATTTAGGAGAAAAGGATCATGAAGGGCGTATCCCTGATTCAGTTTCTCATCCATGAACAACGTAAAACCCCCCAAGCTAAAGGGGGGTTCACCTTGTTGCTCAATGACATTGCCAGCGCTTGCAAAGCGATTTCCCACGAAGTGCATCGAGGCGCTTTGGCGGGCAATTTAGGCATTGCAGGTTCCGAGAACATTCAAGGCGAAGTGCAGAAGACACTGGATGTCATCACTAACCATATTTTCATCAAAGCCTTGGAATGGACCGGACATTTGGCGGCATTGGCTTCGGAAGAAAACGATGAAATCATACAAATCCCCAAGGCTTATCCCAAAGGCCACTATTTAATCTGTTTTGACCCTTTGGACGGTTCATCGAATGTCGACTTGAACATGTCCGTGGGTACCATCTTCTCCATTCTACGTGCCCCCGAGGGCGTGGACACCCCTACGACGGCCGATTTCCTGCAACCTGGCACTAAGCAGGTTTGTGCAGGGTTTTGCATCTACGGGCCAACCACCATCATGGTGCTGACCACTGGCAATGGCGTCAACGGTTTTACCTTGGACGGCGATATTGGCGAATTCATCCTGACCCATCCCGACATGCGGATTCCCGAAGACACCGCCGAATTTGCCATCAACATGTCCAACCAGCGCTTTTGGGAAGAGCCAGTGCGTCGCTATGTGACCGAGTGCGTCAAGGGCGTGGACGGTGGACGGGAGAAGAATTTCAACATGCGCTGGATAGCTGCTATGGTCACTGAGATTTACCGCATCCTGACCCGTGGCGGCATCTTCATGTACCCTTACGATACCAAGAACCCCGATTTGGCGGGTAGGCTTAGGCTCATGTACGAAGCCAACCCCATGTCTTTTATTGTTGAGCAAGCTGGCGGGGTGAGTTCCACCGGACGGCAACGCATACTCGACATCCAGCCAAACGACATCCACCAACGTGTGCCGGTGATACTTGGCTCAAAGAATGAAGTTGAACGAGTGGTTGGTTATCACCGTCAGGTTTGATGTAGCTCGCGGTCCCTTTCAGCAAAAGGATGGGCACGTAATCAATCCTAGCCGCATCCCCCTAACACTACCCTTACAAATTTTTTTGCACTGTAGTAATCGTTACCCGATTTGACCATCGCAATCACATCGCAACTTTCGTTCATCTTGATGCGCAATGACACGAAGGGTTCCAAGCTTTTGTCCAGATCAAAACGAACGGCCAAGGGAGTGGGGTTTTTTTCCACAAAAACCCAAATCGAGTCCACGTTTGTCATCTCAGTGCCTATCGAAATCGGTACAATTGACCCGTCCTCGGCAAGATCGGGAACTTCAAGTTTGATCTGTTCGCTCTCGGTTGGATGTTGTCCACCTGTTTCCATGGCGATGGCAACCTCCAAAGGGCTGGTGGTTTCAGGTTTTGAGGCTGCCGGGCGAGTCCTGCCCAGGGTTGGAAGCCAAGACAGCAAGAGTGCGAGTAGGGAGCTTAGGAATGATCGTCTGGAATGAGTCATTGTCTTTCATTTGTCAGTGAGTTTAAATCAGCAGGATTGTATTGGCTTTCGCCCGTTAGGAGTTGTCATGTCGTCCATAAAAATAAAGATAAAACCATTGGAATCTGCTTACTTGATTCGAATTCTGATTACTCACCCGATGGAAACCGGGCGTAGGCAGGATAAAGACAGTGGAGCCATTGTTCCCGCCCATTACATCCAAGAAGTCAAAATAGAGCATAATGACAAGCTTGTCGCAAGCTGCTTGTTTGGCACGGCGGTGTCTCGCGATCCTTACCTTTCATTTAGGTTAAATGATGCCAAACCGAGCGATAGGATAAAAGTCAGTTGGCTGGACAACCTTGGTCAAACTGGTAGCGAGGAGGCTAAATTGACTTAGGTGACTAAAGTAGGGTGGATGTAAACGAGCCTTCCATTGATAAAATAAGTACAATAGAAAAAATATAAAATAAGCCGTATGAGCGGCAGTTCCGGCAAAGACGCTTCCTTTTCGCATCTCCTTGCCCATCCCTTGACCCCAAAGATTTTTTGGCTTAGGAAAGCAATCGACTTGCAACCGGGCAATGGGTGAAAAAGGTGGGTTGGCGGATGCTTTCGCTTTGACCGGATTATCCACCCCCTATTTCCTGTAAGAGGTATCGAGATGTCCTGGAATGCAACGAAATTCGTCAAGCCCGACGATAAAGCTCTTAAGCAAAGATTGGATGAGGAACAATTTCAGGTTACCCAATGCTGCGGAACAGAACCCCCTTTCCATAACGCCTATTGGGATAACCACCAAGAGGGCATTTATGTGGATACAGTTTCTGGCGAGCCACTGTTCAGTTCGCTGGACAAGTTTGACTCTGGCACTGGTTGGCCCAGTTTTCACAGTCCATTGGAAGCCGAAAATGTTGTCGAAAAACGGGATTTTTCGCACTTTATGATTCGAACCGAGGTTCGTAGCAAACATGCCGATTCCCATCTGGGACATGTGTTTGAAGATGGTCCACCCCCAACCGGAAAGCGCTATTGTATCAACTCGGCCGCACTAAGGTTCATTCCAAAAGAAGAGTTGGAAGAGATAGGATACGGGGAATACCTTCGTCTCTTTAAATAAACCTAACCATTAATAAACCGACTATGGCAAACCAAGAACCGGGACATGCAAATTTGAGTATAGGCAATGTTAAAGGCATCAGCAAATCGGCCCGGAGTGTCCTGGCCGAACATGGCATTTTTTCTGTTGAGGAGTTGTCTGTTGCCGATGTTGACCACTTGATGAAAATTCCCGGTTTTTCCGTCCAGAAAGCCGAAAGGATGATACGTGCCGCCAAGCATCTCGTCGGCGACATGGAAAAAGACAATAGTGCGATGCAGTTGCAAGCCAAGTCATCCCCTGCTTTGGTGGAGTTGCCCAAAAAGTCCGGTGAGGTGGACCTTGCCGACCCAAAGCTCTATCTTAACCGCGAACTGAGCCTGCTTGAATTCAATTGGCGAGTGCTGGAGCAAGCCAAGGATGAAAAAACGCCGTTGTTGGAACGGCTTAATTTCCTGTGCATTTCCTGCTCCAATCTTGACGAGTTTTTTGAGGTTAGGGTGGCTGGCTTGATTCAAATGGCGGAACTGGGCGCGGCTCGCAATGAACCTGACAGTCTAAGCCCAGGCGAAGCGCTGACAGCCATCAACCAACGCGCCCATGAATTGGTGGCGGAACAATACCGTGTCTTGAATGAAGTCATGCTGCCGGCCTTATCCCAGCAAAATATCCGCTTCATACGCCGTACCGAATGGAACGATTCGCAACGGGTTTGGCTGAAGAATTATTTCGAGGTTGAACTGCTGCCGATTTTAAGCCCGATGGGTTTGGACCCGGCACATCCCTTTCCTCGCATTCTGAACAAGAGTTTGAACTTCATCATTTCGCTGTCCGGCAAAGATGCCTTCGGACGTGACCTAGAATTGGCCATTTTGCAAGCGCCTCGTGCATTGCCTCGCATTATCCAGTTGCCTCAAGGCGAAACTGAAAGTGGACCGCATGATTTTGTATTCCTTTCGTCCATTATCCATGCCTTCACCGACCAATTGTTTCATGGCATGAAAGTTCGTGCTTGCAACCAGTTTCGCGTCACCCGTAACAGCGATATGTATCTGGACGAGGAGGAAATCGACGATTTGTTGAGGGCCGTGGAAGGGGAGTTGACCAGCCGCAACTTTGGCGATGAGGTGCGCTTGGAAGTCACCGACAATTGCCCGCAAAAATTGATCGATTTTCTGCTGTCACAATTCGGACTGACCGAAGACCGCCTTTATAAGGTTCATGGCCCGGTGAATTTAAACCGGTCACGCGAGGTTTATGATCTGATCGACCGCCCCGACTTGAAATATCCACCTTTCGTCGCGGGTTTGCCGCGCCAGTTTGCCGGTTACAAGGACGATATATTTGAGTCGATTCGCAAGCAAGACATCTTATTGCACCAACCTTACGAGTCGTTCAACCCGGTGATTGAACTCATTCGTCAGGCGGCGGATGACCCTCATGTGGTGGCAATCAAGCAAACGCTTTACCGCACAGGGTCGAATTCGCCCATCGTCGAGGCATTGATTCGTGCTGCGCGGGCCGGAAAAGAAGTCACTGTGGTAGTGGAATTATTGGCCCGCTTCGATGAAAAAGCCAACATTTCTCAAGCCCATCGTTTGCAAGAGGCAGGGGTGCAGGTGGTGTACGGCATCGTAGGCTATAAAACCCATGCCAAGATGATGTTGATTTTGCGTCGGGAAGGAAGGCAACTGAGCTATTACACCCATCTTGGCACGGGCAATTACCATTCCAAAACTGCAAGGCTTTACACCGACTACAGCTTGTTTAGCAGTGACAAGGAATTGGGGGAGGATGTGCGGAAGGTTTTTGTGCAACTGACCAGCTTGGGGAAAATGAGTCGTTTGGACAAGTTGCTGCAATCCCCATTCACCCTGCATACTACGCTGATTAAGAAAATTGGGCGGGAAACTGATCATGCTAAAAAAGGTTTGCCGGCGAAAATTATCATCAAGGTCAATTCGGTCAACGAACCGCAATTGATTCGTGCCCTTTATAGCGCCTCAATGGCCGGGGTGAAAATCGTGTTAATTGTCCGTGGCATCTGCTGCTTGCGCCCTGGCATCCCTGGAGTGTCGGATAATATCCAAGTGCGCTCCGTTATTGGGCGATTTTTGGAGCATAGCCGGGTTTTTTGGTTTGAAAACGGAGGCGAGCCAGAAGTGTTTTGCGCCAGTGCGGACTTTATGAAACGTAACATGTTTCGCAGAGTTGAAAGTTGCTTCCCGCTTGAAAATAAAAAACATGCCGAAAGGGTTAGGGCAGAACTGGATATTTATTTAAAGGACAATACCCATGCTTGGCTGTTGCAAACAGATGGAACCTATGTCCGTGCCACCCCCAAGCCGGACGAAGCAGCAATCAACGCCCAAACCGCCTTATTGGAGCAATTGGCCGAGGGAAATTAAGCTGGTAATTGTAGCGGCGAATTCATTCCAGACTTGGGCCTTGACCGCGTTCTCGGACATGCCGAAGAACGCCTTGATGCGCAGATGCCGCTTGATTCATTTGAAGATCGGTAATCCACGGTAATCCATTTGGCGGGTGCGCTTGGCAAGACCGTTTGGCTATTGTTGCCGTCAGCGCCTGACTGGCGTTGGCTGTTGCAACGCGAGGACAGTCCGTGGCATCCGACTATGAGGTTGTTCCGGCAGAAATCTTACAATGATTGGCCTGAGGTGATTCAGCGGGTCGTTGATGCACTGCCAATTGAATGTGAGAATTTATTGAAAAAGACTTCACCTCTGATGCAGAAGGCTAGGCTATTAAACCGTTATTGATTTAGTTTATATATCAGTAAGTCTTGTTTGAAGATTTTACCATGAAGACGTTCAAATGTTTTATCAAAGTGATCTAGCCAAAATAGTTCTGGAGGGGGGGTGTCACCATCAATTTCTGGCCCTATGGCAATGTAGGAAACCCCCTGCTCTTTCAAATAATTTAGCCACTCGGAGAATTCAGTTGACTGGGTAGGTACATATTTGACCCGCATTTGAAAATTATCGCCAAATAACAGATAGCTCTTGTGGCTTGAAACAAAACCAATGGTCGTTTGCCTAGGCAATGCATCGATAAATTTGACGGCATCCCCATGAATGTTAATCCTTTGCTCACCTCTAATTTGTCTGATATGATTGAACAAAAAAGGGGTTATCATTAGAAAG
>CAIYXP010000464.1 GCA_903930145.1 uncultured Methylococcaceae bacterium | reverse complement strand
CGAACAAATCCAGAATGTCGAAATCCCCCTCCTGCAAGACCAATAGTTCCTGAAAACCCTCACCCTCTTGGCTTTTAACTAAGAGGGTTGTCGGGTTGAGTTGTATCTGCAAATTCTCAAAAAATACTGGGATGATGGTGCGGATCAAGGCATCGGGATATTCTGCGAGATCAGTCAGGTTCATCTGAGGCCGACCATGGTATTCCTCCACCACTTCAGCGGCTTGCGCCAAGGTCTCGCGGAAAAAACCCCTAAAAAAGTCTCGGCGGTTAAAAGTTTCCTGTTTCCTGTCCATTGTTAATTAGGACGCCAATTTGTGTTGAGTCATGACAATGCCTCATTTTTTATTTTTAAGCCAGATTTTTAGGTCGTTATCTTTCAAGTCCTTGAGAATCTCTTTCCGGTCATTCCAAATGGCTTTCTTGGTGATGTCAATTCCAGCCTTTTCGCAAATCCGCATGGCATTGGCAGCTTCCTTTTCATTGATCGCCCGAGTGCCGCCATAACCCGTTGGGCTTTCGACAAGAGTGCCTAGGTCTTCATAATCGGCATCATCCGTGACGATCCAAACGGCGGCTTGTTTTGTCTCGGTATCGACTCCCGCATTATTCAAAACGGGCATCAGTTTTGCCAGTTCGGCCTGTTGGGGTGATTTTTGGACGGAGAATTTGTCGCCTTCCACCGGAATATCCTTGGGTCGGTTGGCACACGCCGCATCAGCCGACACCGACACCCAGTCTTTGGAGCTTAACTCCACAGAACTTTCCGACGTGCTGACCATGTTTTGCGCGGAGTCATTGCCCGACACAAAGAACGTCCCCACCGGGATGCGAATTGTCAAGGGGGAGGTAACTTTTTTGCGGATGCGCACAGACACCGTATCAATGCCACTCCCCTCGGCTTGAACCTCGATTTTCTTTGTCTGAATGGCATCGACAATATCAAGTTCCTCGGCGAGGCTGTAGGAGCCGAAACTGAGTAAAGACAAAACGGTCAGTATGGAAATAAGCGTTTTCATGGATTTTCTTTAAAATTAATTGGGTCGCCAATAATGTCTACCGTAGCTACTTCCACCTCCGCCTCCGCCACCATGTCCTACAGGAGGTGGGGTGGTATCAATTGCAGGATCTATGGCACAGCCCATTGGAACACCATCCGGTAACGACCACAATCTGATGGTTTTATCAGTGCTAGCCGAAACCAGCAATTTGCCGTCAGAACTAATGGCGATGGATGTAACCCCGGAAGAATGACCGGTGAGGCTGGTCAACAGCTTGCCTTCCGGCAACGACCATAATTTGATGGTTTTATCACTGCTACCCGAGACCAGTAACTTGCCATCGGGACTGAAGGCGATGGATAAAACTATGTCAGAATGACCGGTAAGGGTGGTCAACAGCTTACCTTCTGGCAACGACCATAATTTGATGGTGTTATCCCAGCTACCCGAAGCCAGCCATTGGCCATCAGGACTGATGGCGATGAATGCAACTGCGGAAGAATGACTGGTGAGGGTGGTCAATAGCTTGCCTTCCGGCAGCGACCATAATTTGATGGTTTTATCCAAGCTACCCGAGGCCAACCATTTGCCATCGGGACTGATGGCGTTGGATGAAACTTCGTCAGAGTGACCTGTGAGGGTAGTCAATAGCTTGCCTTCTGGCTGCGACCATAATTTGATGGTGTTATCATCGCTACCCGATACCAGCCATTTGCCATCAGGACTGATGGCAATGGATTCAACCCCGCGAGAATGACCAGTGAGGCTGGTTAACAACTTGCCTTCCGGCAGAGACCATAAATTGATGCTTCTATCATAGCTACCCGAACCCGAGGCCAGCCATTTGCCGTCGGAACTGATGGCAATCGATAAAACCCTATCAGAATGACCGGTGAGTGTGGTCAACAGCTTGCCTTCAGGCAGAGACCATAATTTGATCGTTTTATCAACGCTGCCAGAAGCGAAAAAATGTCCATCAAAACTGATGACGATGGAATTTATGCTACCTCTATGAGCCATTCCCGTATTGCAGGATTTTTCACTATTGATTTTGACATCCTCACACATAGCGGAAGATGCCACCGCCCCCGCCCCTAAACCCGCAATAAACGCCCGCCGGTCTAGCGCAAATCCTGCCCCTTGCTTGACGATGCCGTAAATTTCAGGGGCTTCCTCGTCCTGGTCACAAACGGGTCTTAATTGATCGTCTTTTTTGTCTGTCATTGCTAAGCCTCACAAATCTGTTGCGCACCCGGCAACTCGCCTTGCCACAGGCCATTGCCATCCGCCATATAACCCAACAACAGTTCTTGGGTAATCAGGCGATTGAGATCACACCGTGCCCCGAATTGGCGATGCCCGTCCCCATCGGGGCTTAGGGTTTTGGGTGGGCAATCACCCGCACAATGCCAATAACAAAAGCAGGCTTCGCATAGGGCTTTGCGCTCTGCAATCTTGTCTTGCAAGCTTTGCCGTGCCTTGGGCGTTTCCGTCAATTGCCCGTCTAAGCCCAAGGAACCAAAGAAAAAATCGGAGGCCAGGGGATGTTCCGGCCCATAGACCTCATAACAAGCAGTCAAGCCGCCGTCAGCCGACACAATCAGAGCGTTATCGACCGCTTGGCAAAACCGATCCGTGACTACCCAAGGCCGTGCGCCGGAATAATAAAGATGACGGCCTTGGGCGACCGCCAAATGGTGAGCTTCCATGAAGGCACTGGCAAAACGGCGATTGTCATTTAATGCCAACTCATTGCGGGTCGCCCGTCCGTGGTTGAAGGCCGGTTCCACTTGAAAGGTTTGACAATTGGTTTCGCGGCACAAGAATTCAATGCTCTGCGCCAAATGCTCGATGCCTTCATCGGTGACAGTTACGCGGATGCCATAGGGGAATGCCCGTTGATCCATGGCCTGTATCGTTTCCATGACCACTTTGAAAGAACCCTTGCCGCTCGTCAAAGGCCGTTGGCGATCTTGCAATACTTGCAAACCGTCGAAAGACAGGCTGACCTGATCCAGATGGTTTAATATCCATTCCCGCTGTTGGCGACCCCAATAGCCATTGCTGGCAACCGAAGTTTCGCAGGGAATTTCCTTGGATTTTGCATACAGTACCAACTTGTGGAAATTGCGCTGGGCCATCGTCGGTTCGCCACCGCCGTGGAAGCTGACGGCAAATGAATCTTGGCCCAAGTCTTGGGCATTGCTAAAAACCGTGTCGATGGCTCGCTGACCAAGTTCAAATGAAAGTTTCTTGGTCGCACCTTCACCGCCGGAGGCGTAACAATAAATGCAGCGGAAATTACATTGAGTCGTCATCAGGCAAACGGCAACCGTTGGTTTGAACGCTTGGTGTTCTCTGGAAGCAGGCGGGGTAAACGGCGGATCAGGCTCAAAAACCCCAATTTCATCTAAAAAACGAAAAGCTTCCTGTTGGCGGAGTTGTTCAGAACGGCCGGGATCGTTTTGGTGTGCAACAATCAAATTGACTAACGCGGAATTGGCAAGGAACGCCAAACGTTTCAGCGGCTGATAGACGATATATTTCCCTTGGTAGGGGATGACGTAGGTATGCATTTTGGAGTTTGTTATTTAACTGCGGATTTTTTAGTCCATTTTTGGTTATTTTGAGCTTCCAAAATTTTTCTTATACGCTCATTAAAAAAAAGTATCAAGCTAGTATTTTTGTCAACTTTTCACCTTAAATGGACTTCATTCCAATCGTCAGATAAGTCCCATGCCTTATAATGGTGGCAACCTTTTCTTAAACGGAGTCATTCAGTGCGGCATTTTATTTCTTCAATCATCGTTACTGTGTTGGGTTTGACGGCTGCTTTCTTTTGGGGTGGAACCAACGGACTGTTACTGGCGGCCATTTTGGGCCTGATGGAAGTGAGCCTGTCTTTCGACAACGCAGTTGTCAACGCCACAGTGCTAAAGAACATGAGCGTGCTTTGGCAACGTCGATTTCTCACTTGGGGCATGGTCATCGCTGTGTTCGGTGTCCGCTTCCTGCTACCGGTCATGATTGTGGCCGTTGTCACGGGGCAAGGCTTACTGGCCGTGGCATCCATGGCCTTCAATCATCCTGATGAATACGCCCGTAATGTGCATTCATCGCATGTGCAAATCTCAGCTTTTGGAGGAATGTATTTGCTCTTAGTGTTCATGTCGTTTTTTTTCGAGGAAAGCAAGTCCTTGCACTGGCTGGACTGGTTTGAGCGACATCTGGCCAAATTTGGAAAGCTGGAATCCATCGAAGTGGCGACTGCTTTATGTACGCTAATGTTCGCCCAACACTTTTTGCCCCCTGGCGAAAGTTTGGCGGCCATCATTTCAGGGATCGTGGGAATAATCATATATGTCGTTGTTAACAGCTTGTCTAGCCTGTTCCAAGAAATCGACCCGGTAGAAAACACCATTCATCGGGCGGGCTTGATGTCATTCCTGTATTTGGAAGTGCTGGACACCTCCTTTTCATTGGACGGAGTGATTGGGGCTTTCGCCATCACCCGCGATGTCGTGCTGATTTTATTAGGGCTGGCGATAGGCGCTATGTTCGTGCGCAGTTTGACGGTTTTCTTGGTGCGAAAAAAGATGTTGGACGAGTATATGTACTTGGAACACGGCGCGCATTATGCCATTGGCGCCTTGGCGGTGCTGATGTTGACGGATATGAGCTTGCATGTCCCCGAATGGATAACCGGACTGATAGGCTTGCTGATCATTGTATTATCCTTGTGGTCTTCAATCCTCGAAAACAAAAGAAATCGGGCGACATGAATTTTTTACTTGAATCCAGTCTTGGAATAACGCATAATGCGCGTTCTTGATCTGCATCGGTAATCAATGCCGATGATGATTCGACTAGTTTCTATGGCGAGTCGACTGGGTCCCCTCGCAATGAATCGCTGCGAACCCCGCCAGGCCCGGAAGGGAGCAACGGTAGTAGATGTTTCATGTGCCGGGGTGTGGCTCTTTCGGCTTGCCACCCTTTCCAAATCTTTCTTTATTCCTTCTCAAGTGAACGCTGCCCATGGCCTATCAGGCGCTTGCCCGTAAATGGCGTCCGCGTAACTTCAACGAAGTTGTCGGTCAAGAACATGTCGTCAAAGCGCTGACCCATGCGCTGGAATTCGACCGCTTGCACCATGCTTACCTATTCACCGGAACCCGGGGTGTGGGCAAGACTACGCTCGCTCGTATTCTCGCCAAGGCCATGAATTGTGAGGCTAGAGTGGGCTTCAACCCCTGCGGCGAGTGTCTGCTCTGCAGGGAAGTGGACGAGGGCCGTTTTGTGGACCTGATCGAAGTCGACGCGGCATCGAGAACCAAAGTCGAAGACACTCGTGACCTACTGGACAATGTCCAGTACGCACCCAATCAAGGCCGCTTCAAAGTTTACATCATTGATGAAGTTCACATGCTTTCTGGGCATAGCTTCAATGCGCTGCTGAAAACGCTGGAAGAACCCCCGCCCCACGTCAAATTCCTGCTGGCGACGACCGACCCGCAAAAAATTCCTGTGACGGTGCTTTCACGCTGTTTGCAATTCAATCTGAAGCGGCTCAGCCCCGAACAAATCCGCTTGCAGATGGAGTCCATCTTGGCAAAGGAGGGCGTTGAGTTTGAACAAAATGCCATCCGAGCCATAGCGAGAGCCGCTGACGGGTCCATGCGCGATGGTCTCAGCCTGCTGGACCAAGCCATTGTCCATGGAGGAGGATTTCTGGAGGACGGGCCAGTCAGCGCCATGCTAGGGACTGTTTCCCGCAAGCCCGTATTTGGCCTGCTAGATGCCTTAAGCCTTGGCGATGCCCATCTGCTGTTGCAACAAGTCGCGGAACTGGCGGAACATTCGCCAAATTTTACCGACATACTCCAGCAGTTATTGATTGTGTTGCATCATGCCGCGCTTGCTCAATGGGTGCCGGATGCAGTGCGCCACGATGACGATGCCGAGCGCATTTTGGGGCTGGCGAAAAGCTTAAGCCCTGAAGATTTACAATTGTTTTACCAAATTGGCTTGCTCGGTCAGCGCGACCTACCCATGGCGCCCGAACCGCGAAGCGGATTTGAGATGGTCTTGTTGCGAATGCTCGCCTTCCGCCCGGTCGGTCATGGTGAACCTAATCAAGCGCCGCCGGCTTCACCCAAATCGACGACGACTCGCCAACCTTCCCGGCATTCCAGCGGACCAGACAAGCCATTTCCTCACCGTGCTGAAGAAATGGCCGTGGAAAAGCCTGCGCCTTTAATCAAGGACACATCCACCAAGCCCTTGCCTGAAAACTTTGCCGCGAGGCAAAACGCGGAGGGAAATGGGAAAAAGGTTGATTCCGCCGATCTCCCAACCGATAAGCCTCCTGCCGCAATCGAAAATTGCACCGACTGGCCAGCCATTATCAAGTACATGCAATTAGCCGGACTGACGCTTCAATTGGCTAATCATTGCGTACTGCTTGAAATTGGCAAGGATTATATTAATTTGGCCCTAGACCAAAAGGCTGCGGGCTTCCGCACCCCACAGTTGGAGGCTAATCTGGAAAAGTCTTTGCAGACGCACTTCAAACGAGCTTTGAAACTGAATTTCATAGTCGATGCCCCAATGCAGGAAACCCCGGCTGCGCAAATTTTGCGGCAAAAGCAAGAACGGCAAAAAACTGCCGAACAAGCAATAGAACAAGACCCAATCGTTCTGGCTTTGAAGGAACGTTTGGATGCCCGGATTGTGCCGGGTTCCATCAAACCACTGGATTAACCAAAGCGGAGAAAAGCATGAAAAACCCACTGGCAAGCCTTATGCAACAGGCTCAGCAAATGCAGGAAAACATTAAAAAGGCCCAAGAGGAATTGGCAGCCGAAGAAATTCACGGAGAATCCGGCGCGGGCTTGGTCAAAATACTCATGAACGGCAAACGCGAAGCGTTAAAGGTCAGCATTGATGACAGTCTGCTCAAAGAAGACCGTGACATGCTGGAAGACCTAGTGGCCGCCGCCATCAATGATGCCGTGCGCAAAGTCGCTAAAATCAAGCAAGAAAAAATGGCCGGACTGACTGGCGGATTGGAGCTTCCAGCCGGTTTTAAATTGCCTTTCTAGACTCATGCCACAACTCGGGCTGCTCGCACAACTAATCCAAGCTTTTCGTGCATTGCCCGGGGTGGGCCCTAAATCCGCCCAACGCATGGCATTTCACTTGCTTCAGCGTAATCGGCAAGGGGCGCAAACTCTCGCTGAAGCCTTGTTGGCGGCAGTCGAACATATCGGTCACTGCCAAGAATGCAGAACCTTGACTGAAGGCGAATTGTGCACCGTTTGCGCCAATCCCGACCGGGACCGTACCCAATTATGCGTGGTTGAAACACCCGCCGAGGTGTTTGCCATCGACCAATCGACAGGGTTCAAAGGTCGTTTTTTCGTGCTTAACGGGCGATTGTCCCCCTTGGACGGCATAGGCCCGGACGAATTGCGGCTGGATTTATTGGAGCAACACTTGCAAACCGGCATGGTCAAAGAATTGATCCTCGCCACCAATACCACGGTAGAGGGGGAAGCGACTGCTCATTACATCAGCGAAATGGCTAGGCATTTCGGCATACGGCCCACGCGGATCGCTTATGGTGTGCCTTTCGGCGGTGAAATCGAATATGTTGATGGAACCACCCTAGCCCACGCCTTCAACGGTAGACGCGAAATTTGAAAAGTTAAGTTTGCGCCTAGCGCCGTACAATCGTAAAATTCTTTATTTGGTAAAAGAGGAGAACCTGATGCGAATAGACCAAGAAGCGCTAACTTTTGACGATGTTCTCCTGATTCCTGCGTATTCCAATATTCTGCCCCGCGATGTGAGCTTGACCACCAAGCTCACCCGAGAAATTGACCTCAACATTCCTTTGGTGTCCGCTGCGATGGACACCGTCACTGAAGCGCGACTGGCAATAGCCATGGCCCAAGAAGGCGGCATCGGCATTATTCACAAAAACATGACCGCCGAACGTCAGGCTTATGAAGTCAGCGCGGTTAAGAAGTTTGAAAGCGGCGTCATCAAAGATCCCATTACCGTGCCACCGACCATCAGCATTCGCGAAGTGATTGACTTGACCCGCGCCAATCGGATTTCCGGGGTTCCGGTCGTGGATAATGGCGAATTGGTCGGCATTGTCACTAGCCGTGACTTGCGTTTCTCGACTCGTCTCGAAGAACCGATCAGAAAAATCATGACACCCAAAGAACGCTTGGTCACGGTACTGGAAGGGGCAGGCCAAGATGAAGCCATCCGGCTACTGCATAAGCATCGAATTGAAAAAGTTCTAGTGGTCAATGATAAATTCCAACTTCGCGGCATGATCACCGTCAAAGACATTCAAAAAGCGAGGGACTACCCCCAAGCCTGCAAAGACGAATACGAGCGCCTACGCGTAGGCGCGGGCGTAGGTACGGGCGTAGGAACCGACGAACGGGTTGAAGCTTTGGCAGCGGCTGGTGTCGATGTGATTGTCGTGGATACGGCACATGGACACTCTCAAGGCGTACTGGACCGGGTGCGTTGGGTCAAGCAAAATTTCCCCCATATTCAAGTGATTGGCGGCAACATCGCCACTGCCGCCGCCGCCAAAGCCTTGGTCGAAGCCGGGGCGGACGCGGTGAAAGTGGGCATTGGACCCGGTTCCATCTGCACCACCCGTATTGTCGCCGGTGTCGGCGTACCGCAAATCACCGCCGTCGCCAATGTGGCGGATGCGTTGCAAGGATCTGGCATACCTCTGATCGCCGATGGTGGCATTCGCTATTCCGGCGACATTTCCAAGGCACTGGCAGCGGGGGCTTATACCGTCATGCTTGGGGGCTTGTTTGCCGGCACAGAAGAAGCACCGGGCGAGGTTGAACTTTACCAAGGCCGTTCCTATAAATCTTACCGAGGCATGGGTTCATTGGGCGCCATGTCTCAGCAGCAAGGCTCCAGTGACCGCTATTTTCAAGATGCTGCCGATGCCGAGAAATTAGTGCCCGAAGGCATTGAGGGCCGCGTCCCTTATAAAGGCAGCATGATCGCCATCATCCATCAATTGATCGGCGGTGTCCGTGCGGCAATGGGTTACACGGGGTGCGGCACGATTGACGAAATGCGCACCAAGGCCACTTTCGTCCGCATTACCTCGGCGGGTATACGCGAGAGCCATGTGCATGATGTGACCATCACCAAGGAAGCGCCGAATTATCGGTTGGATTAGGAATACGCTGGCGAGTATTACTAATATTGTGTGCCTAATGGGCAATGCACGTTAGTTTTAAACTAGGGTCGATGGATGAGAATAGTGCTAGACACTTCCGTTTTGGTTTCTGCGGTACGTTCCCGACAGGGAGCAAGTTTTGCCCTAGTCCAGTCAATACCTTCACTGAAATTTGAGATTTGTCTTTCGGTCAGCCTTTATATGGAATGGCAGGATGTACTGACACGACAGCAAAACATTCCTCCGGGACGAAGCAGGGAGGAAGCATTGAATTTCATTCGGTATTTGGCTAGTCAAGCTCATCTACAAGAAATTTATTTCAATTGGCGGCCCTTTTTGCGCGACCCCAGCGACGATTTACTGGTGGAATTGGCGTTTGCTGCAAAATGTCAATATATCATAACCCACAATATACGTGATTTTCACGGATCGGAACAATTAGGCATCTCAGCAATAACACCGGGTAAATTCATTAAACTTTTGCGAGGTTACCATGAGCATACTCAGCATTGAACTGCCTGAGAGTTTAGAAAAAAGCATCGAGGCTTTGGCATCGAAGCAAGGCTATACACTGAATCAATTTATTACCGCTGCCGCCACTGAAAAACTGGAGGCAATGGCTGGCTTGGAATTCTTGCGCAATGAAGCCAAGTTGGGAAACCGGGAAGCCTTTGAACATTATCTTAATGCCGTTCCAGATGTCTCACCACACGACGATGATATATTAGAGGAATAGGGGAAATCCATGGGCATTATCAACGCTGAAATTCAGTTATCCAACCCCCGCAACCGGGCGCTTCACCCGGTGGTTGTCAGAGCTTTGGCGGATACTGGGGCTTTGCATCTTTGCATTCCCGAACATATCGCCATCCAACTAGAATTGGAAGAATTATACAAGCGAGAAGTGACGACCGCCGACGGTGGAAAGCATTTATGTGCTTATGTCGGTCCTGTCGAAGTGAAATTTCAAAACCGAGGCTGCTTCACTGGCGCTTTGGTATTGGGCAATGAGGTTTTATTGGGTGCATTGCCGATGGAAGACATGGACATATTACTTTCTCCCGCACGTCAAGCCGTCATTGTGAACCCGGAAAGCCCAAATATTCCGATGTCGATTGCGAAGAATTTTATAATTTATTAGTTCAGTGCTTATTTCGATAATAATACGTTACGTAACGCTTGCAACTTAATAAACAATATGCGTCGCGTTTTGCGAGTGGTTGCTATAGGAGTTAAGAGTATTGCACATCTTAAAGAATTTTAAAAATTTTGCTGAGGCAAAATTGAATTTATTGAATCCATTGACTTTAATGATAGGCAGGAATGGGGCCGGAAAAAGTAATGTCATTGAGGCAGTAGAGTTATTATCTCAATTAGCCCATGGTCGCCCACTTTACGAAATAACCGACGTTGGACGTGGGGGTGGTTCTACATTTGAAGTAAGAGGCGGGTTGCCGGGTTGTGTAAGAATTGGTCAACTTGATGAAATTTCCGATACGGATAAGTTCTCTTTGGAGTTTTCTGCAATATATAAACAAACAAGTTTTGTTTATAGCATAACGATAAACCTTTCCCCGCAGCCGAAAATATCAAATGAAGAATTGCGCTGGGGAAAGAGAATTGTGTTCTCTGCTAATCAAGGAAAACGAGAGGATATTTTGGATGTACAATTTGATAACTTTAAAAAAGGTAGAAATAAACCTATTGCCCATCTGCCATCGGATCGGTCGATTTTATCACGGTATGAATCATTTGCTAACTTAGATAATGCCAAGCAAACACAAAAAGATGCGTCTAATTTAGTTCTCAAAGTCGAAAGGCATTTAAATGCAGCTTTTGTTTTTGATCTTAACCCTAAGCAGATGCGCAACTACGAGCAGATTGGACAGAACCTATTAGTAAAGGATGGATCGAACCTTTCCTCCGTACTTTATAGTCTTAGCCACAACAATAAACAACAAGCAGTATTAAGCCGGATACTGGAAAATATCAAACAATTGCCCGAAGAGCCTCTTGAATCTTTTGAGTTTGTCCAGACCAAACTAAATGATGTAATCCTCGCCTTTCGTCGTTCAGATAATTCACTTGCAGACGCTCGCCTTTTGTCTGATGGAAGTCTACGGACATTAGCGATTCTTACAGCCTTGGAAACTGTGCCAAAATCTTCAAGGATAATTATTGAGGAAATGGATAACGGGATTCATCCCTCCAGAGTGAATATGTTGGTGGATTATATATGGGAATGTAGCAATCGCCGAAATCTGAATGTCCTCGCTACAACTCATAATCCTGCGACCCTGAACTGTCTTAGCCCAGATCAATTAAAATCCGTCGTCCTTTGTTACTATGACAATGAGTCCAATACTTCTCGCCTGACCCCGCTGATTGATCTTCCTCGTGCAGATATTCTATTAGAACGTGGAAGCCTAGGAGATTTAGTCACTGGCCATTTACTGGAACAACACTTGATGCCAGAATTTGACGAAGAGCAGAAGCGCAAGGCACTGGAGTGGCTGGAGTCTCTTACATGACGACAATTCGACTGTTTGTTGTGGATACCAGTTATTTATTGGAATTGTTTCGGATTGATGGTTATTATAAGGAAGAATCGTCAAAAATTATTAAGCAGAAATTTAAAGAAGCTTTAACAAATAAAAATAGTCTTTATGTAACATTACCTGTTTTATTTGAATTAGCAAACCACAT
>CAIYXP010000463.1 GCA_903930145.1 uncultured Methylococcaceae bacterium | reverse complement strand
TTCGTCCGCCGCGCCATCTGGGCTGGCAAGTATTTCGTCAACTCCAAAACCGGCGGCGACCGGTTGGAATTATCCTGCCGTGACTGGGATGCCTTGCTGGATCAACTCGTGGCAGTGGCGTAAAAAGGCCAAAGTCGAGTAAAAGTCATTATGATTAAAAAAGCGGTCATTCCTGTTGCAGGTTTTGGAACTCGCTTCCTTCCTGCTTCCAAGGCTATCCCCAAGGAAATGTTTCCGGTATTGGATAAGCCCACTATTCAGTATGTCGTCGAAGAAGCCGTGGCTTCTGGAATTCGCGACATACTGATGATAATCAGCCGTGGCAAGCGAAGTGTCGAGGAACATTTCGACCGGAATCCTGAACTGGAGAGACTGCTGGAGCACAAAGGCCAACAACAGGAATTGGAGCAAATCCGCCAAATATCCGGCCTAGCAAATATTGAGTTTGTCTGGCAAAAGGAAATGAATGGCCTCGGCGATGCGGTCAAGCTTGCCCGTAACCATATCGGGGAAGAGCCGTTCGCCTTGTTGCTGGGTGACACGATCATTCAATCCAGAATTCCCGCTACGCGGCAACTCATGGATGTGTATGCGAAACACGGTGGATGCGTCATTGGCTTGGAAGCAGTGCCACAAGACAAAGTTTCTCGTTACGGCATCATCAAAGGGCACAGGCTTGAGGATGGGGTATATTTGCTTGAAGATCTGATTGAGAAGCCTACAGTGGACAATGCACCCTCTAACTTGGCGATAGCGGGGCGGTATGTGCTGACAGCGGAAATATTCAAGTGCTTGGAACGGGTTACTCCCGACCAAAAGGGGGAAACCCAGTTGACCCACGCCCTGCAAATCCTGCTGGGGAAAACACCGATGCACGGGATGTTACTTGAAGGATACCGTCACGACATAGGCAATAAACTTGATTTTCTGAAAGCGAACTTATTGTTCGGACTAGAACACCCCGAGCTTGGAAGGCCGTTGCGGGAATTCTTGCACGAACTCACGGCAAGGGCCGATGATGATTGGCTTGGCGGTTAAATCGTGCCTATCGTAACCCATGCCTATCCCCGCGCAGCCCTTGTCGGCAACCCGTCTGACGGCTACTTCGGGAAGACGATTGCACTTGTTTTCAGCAACTTCCAAGCTGAAGTCACCCTTACGGAATCGCCTACCCTTGAGGTTATTCCCAACAACAGGGATAAGCTCGTATTTACCTCGATTGGTCAGCTTATCGAGGATGTTCGCAACTACGGCTACTACGGCGGAATTCGTCTTCTCAAAGCATCAGTGAAAAGATTCTATGAATACTGCACACAGGAATCGATACCCATCGATAACCGAAACTTTACCATCCGCTACGATTCGACAATCCCACACCGTCTGGGTCTAGCAGGATCGAGCGCGATCATCACCGCGTGCATGCGTGGGCTCATGCAATTTTTCGAGGTGACGATCCCGAAACCTCAACTGGCTAATCTCATTCTGTCAGTTGAAAAGGATGAGTTGCAGATCGAGGCGGGCCTTCAGGATCGTGTTGCTCAGGTTTACCAAGGCTTAGTTTACATGGATTTTGATCGAACTATTATTGAGAGACAAGGACACGGAACCTATGTGCCAATTGATAAAAAGCTATTGCCAAGTCTTTACATAGCTTACCGTACTGATTTGGCTGAGGGTTCAGAAGTCACGCACATGGATCTTCGGCAGCGTTACAATTGTGGCGAGGTGGCCGTCCTTGACGCAATAAAGCAATGGGCGGAGCTGACTTCGCAAGTGAGGGAATTGCTCGAAGCACACAAGGGAGCCGAGATTGGCGGGTTTCTTAATCGCAATTTCGATTTGAGAAAAAGCATCACGAGGATTAGCGAAGGAAATCTCAGTATGGTGGAAACCGCGAGAAGCGTGGGTGCAAGCGCAAATTCTACCGGATCAGGGGGAACCATAATTGGAACCTATACTGATGAAGCGATGTATGATCATCTGAAAGCAACACTATTAAAGATGGGTATCGAAGTGATCAAACCCAAAATCGCATCTGCGGTCGATTAGATAGCTTTCATTTTGAAAAGCAATTGCCGAGGGTTGAACGCGAGCGTTGCCAAGGATCACAAGCAGGATCATAAGATTCTCTTCGCATTTCACACGAACTTTTCCAGGCTCATTTATGGATTGGAAATAACTGCAACAGAAACCGATAAAACCGACACTTTCGTCACCAGTCAAGGCACGTTTAGCGTGGGATGCATAGCCTGTTACTTATCTATTGAAGACTTGGGTTTTACAGTAGCGAGGCTAAGCCCACGAAAATCAAACCTGGCGATTTCCCACTTGCGGGTATGGCCCTTTCTTACCCCACGATGAGCCGCAACTGATTGGTGGCTAAGGATGCATAGTCGGTTTTGTAGGTTTTATCGGTTTCCAACGGCGAGGGGCTGAAAAGTGTCAATGGACACCGCATTGTCATTCGTCGATTGTGTTGGCTTAATTGATGGTACATTGAAGCTGTCCAACCCGATTATCAACCCATTGCGCCTAGTTTTCTACATGCGAACCCCCGCCGCATCGGTCAGCCTGTGGTTGACGAGCATTTCAGTCGCCCTGCGCGCAAGCCTGGGCGAGGTGAAGTACTGCCCGAGCCAGTCCCACTCGGTCGGGGTTGTATTTCCCATCCATGCCGGGTCCAAGCCTTCTCGGCGCAGATAGCCGTCCAGTGCGCGCTTGACGATGGCGGGGTAGTGTTCGGGCTTGGGGTGCGGCACCCGTTTGACTTCCATCCGGCCCAGTAAGGTTGTGGGCACCGGCCACGCTTGCGAGTGCCCCGCCCAGCCCGCCAATGGGTAAAGCGGACACAAGAAAACAACGCACCATAAAAAATCAGCTTAAGGCAGCGCAGTTTTGCCGAAGGAATTCACAGGTTGTCACCCCAGGCCCCGGATGCCTCCGGGGTGCCGGACAGTGTGCTCAGGTGTGCGCAGAGAGTCAACTGGACTTGCCGCACGACTTGCTGCTGCCTAGAAATTCAACATCATTGCAAAAGTGCGATAAGCGACCAAGGCCACCCTTGAGCTTGGGGGATCAATGGCAAGCGGCATACCTTTAACCATCCCATGATGCTCTTCGATTGTACGGCCAAATGTATTGCCATCCTTTCGTGAAAGCAAAATACCGTCATTTAGATCATGCCAATAGTGCCGTTAGAATTCCTTTGGCAGTTTTGGCAGTACCCTTTTTAAGACATTCTGAGATTAAGCGCTTTCTTGATCAAGATTATAGGAAGCTTGTTATAATAGTCGCAAATTGCCGATAGCTGGAGGTATTTTGCCTGCTTTTGTTAAAGTCGTTGCCATTCCGGGTCTAGATCGTAATAGTTGGCTCCGCTGCCGAGCCATTTCTGGGGGGTATAACCGTGTTAGTGGCGATTGACAATACTCTGGGATGTCAAAATAACCGATTACCACTCACTGAGGCGAACCATGGGCATACACATTGAAGACCTTGAGACCCTAGACTTTTCCGACATGGCAGACACCGGAGCCTTGCCGCCCGTCCATCCGGGGGAAATCCTGCTGGAAGAGTTTCTCAAGCCAAATGGCATAACCCAATACCGGCTGGCAAAGGAAATTGGCGTCCCGCAACGCCGCATCAGGGAAATTGTGGCTGGCAAGCGTTCCGTCACTCCCGACACGGGGCTCCGCCTGTCCCGCTTTTTCGGCATGGGTGACAGCTTTTGGATCGGCTTGCAGGCAGATTACGACACCGCCATGGCAAAGGACGCCCTTGCCAGTGTGCTGGCCGGCATCGAACTCTGGCAAGGGCGAGCGGCTTGATCTGCCATGTAACGTGTCCGGCGCGCATGCTACACAGCTCCCTCTCGCATGACTAAGAACACACAGCCCCACATGCGCACTGACCTTGAAACCCAGTTAGGTTCGAAACTTCAAGCGAAGCAAACTGACGTTTTCTTTTCGGCTTTGGGGGGCTGGTTCTCCGTTCCGCCAGCCCCCACGGATACGGCTTGTGGGACTTAAACCGGCCACTGGGAAAGCCGTGTATAAACCCACAATAAACAAACCGAAGACTACCGACTTCGGCACACCGGGAGCCATTGAATCCAACGCAGGGGACGACTATCACATCCTTTGGGCGTGCCGTCGCTGTTTGCGCCTGCTGGAGCCTGACGCAGCCCTCACCTTGGTCACGGTCGAGGGGGTGTCGTCTCACGACGAAGCGGCCACCGCCGACACTGATGCCTTCCTGGGCGTGGATATCACCGAGTATTACGGTGGCTTGTCGTTCCAAGATGCCCACCGGGTTGTTTTTTCACAGCTTAAGTACAGTCATCGCAATTCGGATGAGTCTTGGACCGCCGCCCGCCTGTGTGAAACGCCAAAGGGCAAGCGACCCCGCTCCGTCATCGCCCGGTTGGCACAAGCCTTCATGGGGCTTCATGGCGAATACCCGCGTACCCTTATCATTCAGCGTCTGCAAATCAAGCTGGTCAGCAACCGCCCTTTAGACACCGGCCTTGCTGAATCGCTCAAAGCCACCCGTGACTGGCTAGACGGGATTGATCCCAGCACACCAACCAATAGCGCACAACTCATCCAAGGCATTCAAAACATTGTTGAAGGTTTATACGGGGATTTGACGAAGGAGAAGGCCAAGCGTAAGCGCGAACAGATCAGTAAACGCGTTCAGGAGGACATCCAACGGTTTGAGCAATCCAGCGGTCTCAATAACAGCGCCACCTTCTGCGACTTCCTCCGCTGCCTGGATTTCTCGGACTGCGATTCTGATAGCCGCCGATGGCAAAGGCTACACTTGATCGAAGAGTTGGGGCGCCTCGCCGCCTCGCCCGCGGAACGTCTGCGCGAACTGTACGAGCTGGTGGCCGCCGAAGTGAAACCAAAAAATGCCCCCAGGGGATTGCGGCGCAGCGACATTCTGGCGGCCTTGGGTTGTCACAGTGAAGACGATCTATATCCCGCGCCACCGCGATTTCAACGCCTCGCTGATCCTATCCCCACCCCGGATGCTAGCCTTATCGTGGCGGCGTTACGGGAAAGCGCAGAGCGGCGATTGCTGGCACATGGGGCGGGCGGCGTGGGCAAGACCACCGCCGTGCTATCTCTGCCAGAGGGTTGGCAAGACACTCAGTTTCTCTATTACGACTGCTTCGGAGGTGGCACTTACAAGGACAGCCCAGGCGACGAACGGCATTCCCCTCGCCGGGCCTTGCTGCAACTGAGCAACCAATTGGCGGTGCAGTGCGGCTCTCCTTTCCTGATTCGTCCGCCCAGCCAAGTGGATGATCTGTGGCGGCAATTCCGTGAGCGGCTGGGCAAGGCCGCCGACCTCCTCAAATCCCAAGGCGAATCTTTGGTGTTGGTGATCGACGCGGCGGATAACGCCATAAACGCCGCCGATACGCCGGAAGACAGCTTTGTGCCCCATCTATGGAAGATTCCGCTGCCGGACAATGTGTACTTGCTGATGACAGCGCGTTCCGGTGGCCGTGCGCAATCCTTGCAAGCCCCCGCCGGGGTCGCGCAAGTTGAGTTGACCGGCTTCGACGTCGACGCATCCGCCCAGCATATTCGCCGCTGTTTGGCTACCGCCAACGCCGACAGGGCCCAAGCTTTCCACGAGCGATCCCATGGCAACCCCCGCGTCCAGAATTACGCCCTGCAAGCTTCGGCGGAATCGCCAAACATGGAGGCCGTCCTGGATCGCGCCCGCCGCAAATTGGAGGACATCTTTAAGGATTACGTCGAGGCGGCAGAGACTCTCCGCTTCTCCCATGGCAAAGCTGCCGATCACCTGGATGATTTGGTTTGCTTCCCCAGGCCCTTGCGCCTTGCCGACCTCCACGAGGTGCTTAGCTTGCCGAGGGGGGAAATTGAAGCCCTGTGTCGGGCTCTGCATCCCGGCTTGTCACCTCAACAAGAGGGATGGGGATTTCGTGACGAGGACTTCGAGACTTTCCTGCGTTTGCGCCTCAACTCTGCGCGGGAACGGGCCGCCCACCGCCGCCTTGCCTTGCGCATGGCCGGGCTGCCGGACAGTGATTTTGCCGCCAGACACCGGGCGTGGCATCTTTTCCATGCAGATGATGACGCAGGCGTTATTAGCCTCGCGTTGGAAGGGGATGCCTGCATTCCGATTCGGGATCAGGTTGCCAAGGTTCAAGTCCTGCGTCGACGCTTAAGTCTGGGTGTCAAGGCGGCGGTGCGGGCCAAGCAGCCGGAAGAATTGGTCCGGCTCGCCGTCCACGCCGCCGACGCCGCCCGCTCGGATCGAGCCATTCTCAAGCTGATCGACGATTACCCCGATTTGGCGGCGCTGTACGCCGACCCCCAAACCATCGCCAAGCACTATCTGGATGCCCAGCATCAAGGCTGGTTTGGCGGTGCGCAATTGCGTTGCGCGGCGCTGTTTTCCCGCAACCCTGACCACCACGCCCGCGCCCGTGACCATTTGGAGATGGCAGAGGCTTGGATTCGGCGCTGGATGGCAAAGCCTAAGGTGATTTTCAAAAAAGTTATTACCCGTCAAGCAGGCCGAATGAGAATGTCCCACTTGGGTAGGGCAGGATTCCGTTCCAGCCTGGCCTCGACTTCCCGCATCGCGGCCTTGGACAGGGAAACGCCTTTTTCATAGGTCT
>CAIYXP010000462.1 GCA_903930145.1 uncultured Methylococcaceae bacterium | reverse complement strand
TTCGTCCGCCGCGCCATCTGGGCTGGCAAGTATTTCGTCAACTCCAAAACCGGCGGCGACCGGTTGGAATTATCCTGCCGTGACTGGGATGCCTTGCTGGATCAACTCGTGGCAGTGGCGTAAAAAGGCCAAAGTCGAGTATATTTCATCCACCTTTATCGACCTCATCGAACACCGCAAGGCGGTGAAGGAGGCATTGGAACGCGCCCGTGTCGTCATCGAATGCATGGAAAAATATGCGGCATCCGACGAGCGACCCAAAGACAAATGCCTGAAGGATGTGGCCGAATGCGATTATTATGTGTTGATATTGGCATGGCGGTATGGTTTCCAGCCCCCAAACGACAACCCGGACCAACGCTCCATCACGCAAATGGAATATGAGGAGGCAGTGCGCTTAGGCAAAAAGCCTTTGGTGTTTCTGCTTGACCCGGAGTTTGATTGGAAACCCAATTTTTTAGACCCCAACTCTTCTTCTCCTGATTCAGCAATAGCCAAGTTTCGCAACCATGTCATGCTTGAGCATACATACCAAACGTTTACCACGCCCGAAAGCCTGTCTTCCGCCGTGCTGTCGGCAATCATGGCGGCGGTGCCTGAAGACACATCCAATAACGCGGCAGTGCGCGATCTGTATCTCGCCTGGCTCCGCCAAACTTGCGAAAGTTTCGAACTGCTCGGCTTGAACCTGAAGGAAACCCAGAATGTCCGGCTGGGACAGGTCTACGTGCCAGCCGTCACCGAACCGAAAGACGAACCGGCCAAGCAGAGGAACCCTGAAGCCTTGCGCGAGGAAAGCCATGCACTGCTGCTGCATCGGCTTGGCGAAGAATCCCTTTATCTCCCCGGCGCACCCGGCGCGGGCAAGACGACGTTTTGCCGCTGGCTGGCCTTGGTGGTGGCGACCGGCTCGGTGCCGGGCCACAAAATCGCCGTAGCCGAGGAATTCGAGGAAAAACTGCCCGGCGAACTGCGCGGGCGGTTCCCCTTGCTGTGCCATCTGCGCGAATGGGCCGGACACGAAGACAGCTTGCGCGGCAACGGCACTTGGACCCGCGCAGAGTTGGAGCAGAGCCTGGCCGCGTGGATGGCCAAAACCCAACCGGGCGGTTTGACTTGGAGTGCTTTTCAGGAAGAACTCCAGGCGGGCCGCGCCTTGCTGATCTTGGATGGCGTGGACGAAGTGCCGGAATCGCTGCTGCAAGGCCATCTGCCCCGCCGCAACCTCGTGACCGGCTTGGCGGACGCGCTGCCCGCCTGGTTGAAACTCGGCAACCGGGTATTGCTGACCAGTCGGCCTTACGGCTTGTGCAATGACGACCGCCGCCGGGTCAATCTGCCTGTCACCGAACTGGCGGAACTGCCAGAACCCTTGCAAGACGCCTTTGTCCGCCGCTGGTATGCCGCCGCCGACCCGCTCAACGCCAAAGCCAAAGCCAGCGGCTTGCTGGTGCATCTGCAAGAGCGCGAAGACCTCGCCGAACTGCGCCGCAACCCCATGTTGTTGACTGCGCTGTGTGTGATATACGACCAAGGCCAGCGGCTGCCGCAGGGTTTGTACAAGCTCTACGATGCCGTCGTCGGGCAAGTCTTGTATAAACGCTATTTAACCGAGAACGAGCGTGACCGCGCCCGCTACCGGCTGGAAGCGGTAGCCTTGGGGATGCATTGTGGCGATGGTGGCACGCCAAGGGACACCCCTTCCGCCGAGGTTGACAGCGATGAAATCGACCGCCACCTCGCCGAATTCAGCCAGAGCAACATCGTCAGCGAAGGCGGCGCTGCCGATGCCGCCAGCCGGAGGGAAAACCTGTTGTCCAATTCCGGCCTGTTGCTGCCCCGCGCAGACGGGCGGGCCGGCTTCTACCACCTGAGTTTCCAAGAGTTCCTCGCCGCCGTGCGCTTGAAGCGGATGGGCAAAACGGTTGCTGAATTGCTGGGCAGCTACGCATCCGCCCCGGCTTGGCATCGCACCTTGCGCTTTCTGTTTTGCGCCATTGCCGACAAGGATTCCCCCGATACGGCCATTGAAAAATTCAAACCCTTAGTGGAGAATCTGGAGCCTGTGCTGTTGGAACAAGACCCGAACCCTGCTTTGTTGTTCGCCGGCTGCCTGGAAGATGCCCATGAGCGGGGTTGGAACGTGGAACTTTTCGCACTACCGCTGCGGCAGGCCTGCGACCATGCCTTGTTGCACCTGAACCCGCCGGAACGTGCGAATTTATGGAAAGCATTGGGAAAGCTTGAGTGGGATGACCGGCAAGGGGTGGGTCTGATGTCAAACCGACTCGGTCTTGAAGACCGAGTCGGTTTTGATAGGCTTCCCGACATTGATTGGGTTAACGTGCCGAAGGGGCCGTTCCTGTACGGCGAGGAAAAACAGAAGAAAAACCTTCCGGCCTTTAAAATCGCCCGTTATCCCATCACCAACAGCCAATTCAAATGCTTTATCGACGATGGCGGCTATGCCGACGAACGCTGGTGGGAAGGCTTGGCGGAACACCGAGAACAGAAGCAGGGCAGTTGGAACGGACCTAACCCGCCATGTGAAACCGTGACTTGGTATGAGGTTGTGGCCTACAGCCGCTGGCTGACAGCCAAACTGCAAGCCTACGGACTGATTCCCGAAGGAATGGTCGTGCGTTTGCCGACTGAACAGGAATGGGAAAAAGCGGCGCGTGGCAACGATGGCAGGGAATTTCCATGGGGAGAAGAATACCTATCGGGCCGGGCCAATGTTGACGAACATTGGGGTAATGTGGGAGTTTTTCGTATTGGGCACACCACTGCCGTTGGCATTTATCCGGGGGATGTCTCGCCTTATGGTGTGCTTGATATGGCTGGCAATGTGCGGGAATGGTGCTTGAACGAATATTACCAGCCGGAACGCAGGGGTACGGAAGGTGATGCGCGGCGCGCGGCGCGCGGCGGCTCCTGGCGCCGCTACCAAGACTATGCGCGCGCCGCCGCACGCGACGACCTCCCTCCAGAATGCAGTACCAGCCGCCTCGGTTTCCGTTTGGTGTGTGTCGCTCCATCCTGAACCGCTGACCACTGACAATGGCGCGTTTCCATCAGCAATTCTCATTGACATCATTATTGCCATCGTCTGATGTATGATATTGATGCTTCGCAGAACATCGCGGAGATTTCCATATGCGGACCACTTTGAATATCGATGATCGCTTGCTTACGGAGGCTCAACGGATCACGGGTTTGGCCGAAAAGTCTGTTCTGGTGCGGGAAGGCTTGAAAGCCTTAATCGAGCGGGAAAGTGCCCTGCATCTCGCGCCGTTGGGGGGGGGGAGCGAACCCCAATTGCCGCCCATTCCCGAAAAGATGGTTCATTTCTATGTATAACAACATTTTCGTCATAATCTTTAATAATATAATCATCACTTTCAATGTTTCGACTATTATCAAAGCAAATTACATGAATCTGCAAACCTAGCTTTTCTAACTATTGTGCGACATGTTGCGTAGATGAGTATGTTGCAACTCCAACTTCAATTGGCGGATAATGCTCTGAAATAAATCCAATCCTCACTTATTAATCCTTTGGTATCTTATGAATATATCACAACCTAAAGTTCTTTGTTTTTTATTAGATTATGGAATTCATAGAGGATGTAATCTTGCGTGTCAATATTGTAGAACATCATCACTATCAGAAAAAAAAGTTTTTAAGGATGATAAAGATTTAATAAATAAATATATTAAAGGAATAACGAATGTATCGAGATATGTAGATGCTGTCATGTTTAAGACATCTGGTTGGGGAGAAATAACACAATTGCCTGGTTATAAAAGGTTGTTTCATCATGCTCGTGAAATTGGTTATGAAGTATTGCAGCTGATTACAAATGGAACAGTTAGGTTTACAGAGAGGAACTTGGAAGAACTTAACAATCTTGGTTATTTTTCTATTCAGATTTCTATTGATGGATTAACCGCTTCTGAAAATATATATCGGGAGCCAAAAGCACTTAGGCGTATATTATATAATCTTGAGCTATCATTAGAAATCGGAATACCAATAGAGATAAATACCGTACTTAGCGATGCCAATACTATGTCTCTTAAACCATTCTTTGATTATCTTCTATGTCTTCGTGAAAAATATAATACACAACTTGTGTGCGTACCTAGAAGGGTGCGAGTAAAGCCTAGTCTAAATAACTTTTCTCATCTTCCTAAATCAAATATGTTTGATGAACTGGAAAATATAATGGTTAACTCATATTCGACTTATGAATGTATCTTTCCACCAAAAGAATATTTATTGGGATTAATATATTACTTGCGAAATGATGAGAGATATTGGAAATGCTACGATTCATGTGTGAGAACCAATATAGGATCTTCAGGTGATATTGTTATTCACACTAAGGATGGCAATCAGCTTCTAGGAAGTATATTTACAGATGATTGTTCTAAGGCATTTGATGCTAGATATAAACTTCATAGTGTGACAGGCGATCTTAACTATCAATTAAAGATGAACCAATTTGATATACACTACATGTATTTTTCAGGATTAATTTCATCAGTTGAACTGTCAAAGATTCCATCTTGTAATAGCCCACCTGCTATAAAAAGGTTGAAATATATACGAGATTTGATTATTAATTCTGTGGAGAAATAAACCTTGTTTTTGACCACCCTACGAAAATACCAATGGCTCTGCCAATGTTACATAATAAAACAGCAATGTTGTATGTTATTCCACGTTGATACCTAAATAAATTAGGGAAGTATGTTGATAATATATTTTTAACTTTTTCATCCTTATATCTGTAATATCTACCCTCACCATAATTTGTCCATTTCTTAAAAACACCAAGGAAACTACTGGTACAATCGTGATATAAAACTATTTCTTCATTGTACTTAACACTTATTCCTTTATCTGACAATCTTTTTGCAAATTCACCATCGCTTCCATAAGTATAATCTGAGTTAAATAATCCAATCTCATTAAATACATCTTTATGAACTATAAGATTTGGGCAATAAGCAAAAGTCGGGTTTGATTCGTAACGTTCTTCTCTAATCTGGGAATCTAGTTTAGATATCCAGTTTCTGCCAATAAATATGTTTTTACCTTTTAGAACATAAATGTTATTATTATATATAGTTGATATAATTTTCGTAAGTGCAGTATCTTCTAACCAACAGTCA
>CAIYXP010000461.1 GCA_903930145.1 uncultured Methylococcaceae bacterium | reverse complement strand
TTCGTCCGCCGCGCCATCTGGGCTGGCAAGTATTTCGTCAACTCCAAAACCGGCGGCGACCGGTTGGAATTATCCTGCCGTGACTGGGATGCCTTGCTGGATCAACTCGTGGCAGTGGCGTAAAAAGGCCAAAGTCGAGTTTTCGCCATTTGTATTTTTCCGCCGACAAACCCGGCGATGCCAAGCAACGTGCCGTAGCCGCCCTGGCTGGACTTGAACAAGGCAAGCGGCAAACAGGCGACCGTTTCCCGGATAATGCTGAATTTGCGCAACAATCCCGAGAAGATTTAAAGCGCGTGTTTGGCAATTCACCCTTGGCTTCCTTCTTGTTCGAGCAACCATTGCGGCAATGGGTTGGGCCGTTCCAATCGGGTTTGGGTTGGCACTTGGTGTATGTCGAGGATAAAACCCCGGCGGCACACGCTGAGTTTGAGTCTGTGCGGCTTGCGGTTAAAAATGACTGGCAACAAGCTTTGCGCCAGCGTAAAAACGACGAAGCCTTTAATACGTTAAAGCAACGTTACTCCATCGTCCGGGAGGAATCGCCACCCCCTCATAAATCGCAAATGTTGGTGTCGAAATGAGTCGTTTGTTGTTGATATTACTTGGGCTGTTTCTCTCTTTGATCGCCAACGCCCATGAAATTAGACCAGCTTTTTTGCAGATCAGCGAACTAGGCGACGGTCATGTCGAAGTTTTGTGGAAACAGCCAGCGGCAGGTGAAGTGGCGGTGCATTTGCAACCCCGGCTGTCTTCCGGCTGGCTGGACGGCTCCCCGGATCAGATTGCTGCCGCACCGGCATTTCTCATCAAACGTTGGAATATAAACAACCCCCGCCAGCGTTTGGAAGGTCAGACGCTGACCATCGAGGGTTTGGAAAATACTATCACCGATGTGTTGGTGGTGATCGAACCAGCCGACGGACATTCCACACAGGCAATACTCAAGCCGCAACATCCGTCCATGACAATTCCCACACTGAGTGGCGCCGATATGACCGTATTGTCGTATTTCCACTTGGGCGTAGAGCATATCTTGACCGGCATCGATCATTTGATGTTTGTGCTGGGTTTGCTGTTACTGGTGGATAACCGAGTATTGTTGATTAAGACCATTACCGCGTTCACCGTGGCCCATTCCATCACCTTAAGCTGCGCGGCGTTGAATTTGGTCAAGGTCTATCCGCCCGTAGTCGAGGCGGTGATTGCCCTCAGCATCGTGTTCCTTGCCTTGGAATTAGTCCGTGCCAATCGCGGCCAATTCGGGCTGGCAGCGCGTTACCCATGGCTGGTCGCCTTCAGTTTCGGCCTATTGCACGGCTTCGGTTTTGCCGGTGCGCTATTGGACATCGGCTTGCCCAAGGATGATGTCCCGTTATCACTATTCTTATTCAATGTCGGCGTGGAAGCGGGGCAATTGCTGTTCGTCCTCGTCGTGCTGTTATTGATCCAAGGTCTGCGCCGCTTGCCAGCCATTAATCCGGTCTGGGGGCGTTGGGTTCCGCCTTATGCGATAGGTTCGTTTTCCGCGTATTGGTTGATTGAGCGACTGTCGATATTGGCTGTTTAAGCAATTCCAGGCCGACTCGGTTTTCAAAACCGAGTCGGTCTAATCATCATACCCAAAATCTAGGAGAGTCATCATGGCTTATCAAAACAAACTCATCTCATTTGCCGTGCTGGCCTTGCTCCATGCGGCAAGTTCGCAAGCCGCACCCAATCCCTTGCGCAATGCCTATTACGGGGACTTGCACACGCACACCACCTTGTCCTTCGATGCGTACATCATGTTCGGCACGACGACCACACCAGAGCAAGCCTATCGGTTTGCGCGGGGCGAAACCGTGGATTATCTGGGCAAGCCAGCCAAGCGCGACGTGCCGCTGGATTTCCAAGCAGTGACGGATCATTCGGAGAATCTCGGCGTGTTTAACACTTTAGACGACCCCAACAGCGAGTTTTCCAAGACCGAACTGGGCCAAGCTTTGCGTAAAGTCGGCAAGGGTGACATCAAAGTGTGGGAATTGATTTTCCCCTATTTCAAAACTGGCACCGAACTGCCCGGCGTGGATCGCAAGGCGATAGCCAAATCCACTTGGGAACGGTTGATCGACGCGGCGAACCAGCATTACCAACCCGGCAAGTTTACGACTTTGATTGGTTATGAATGGACCTCTCACCCCGATAACCAAAATCTACATCGCAATGTGATCTTCCGGGGAAACAATGTGCCGGATCGCCCGTTCAGTTCGTATGAATCGCGCAATCCAGAAGATTTGTGGGCATTTTTGAACAATATCCGCAAACAAGGCCAAGAAGGCTTGGCGATTCCGCACAATGCCAACGCCAGCAACGGCTTGATGTACAGTTGGAATGACAGCCAGGGCAAGCCGATAGACGAAGCCTATGCCCAGCAACGGGTGTTGAACGAGCCGATCAGCGAAATCACCCAGAACAAAGGCAGTTCGGACACTCACCCGTCCTTGTCCGGCAACGACGAGTTCGCCAATTTTGAAATCTTTGACACCTTGTTGACCGGCGCTCAGAAAAGCGAACCGCAGGGCAGTTATGTCCGCGATGCATTAGGCAAAGGCTTGGTGATTAAAACCCAAACCGGAACCAATCCTTACCAATTTGGAGTGATTGGCTCGACCGACTTCCACAACGGTTTGTCCACCGGGGCGGAAAACAGTTACGGCGGCTATATCGGCGGCGTGGACCCGACCCATTTGGGCGAGTCCAACAATCCTGACAATATCCTGAAAAATGGCCTGCTATCCACCATTTCACCCCTGCGCACCGGTTCCGGCGGTTTGGCAGGAGTATGGGCCGAAGAGAATACCCGCGAAGGCATTTATGACGCGCTACGCCGCAAAGAGGTCTTCGCCACGTCTGGTTCGCGGTTAAAGTTTCGTTTCTTCGGCGGTTGGGACTATGACCGCCAATTGGTGAAAGCCGATAACTGGGTGCAAACCGCCTACAGCCAAGGTGTCAGCATGGGCGGCGATTTGCCGACCAAGCCGACCACCGCCAAAGCCCCGCGCTTTGTCGCTTGGGGCTTGAAAGACCCGGACTCCGGCAATCTGGACCGCTTGCAAGTCATCAAACTGTGGACCAAAGACGGCAAATACCAAGAAAAGATTTTCGACGTGGCATTGTCCGACGGCAGAAAGCGTGACCCTGCGACGGGCCTAGTGCCGCCAGTCGGCAATACCGTGAACCTGAAAACCGCAAGCTATTCCAATTCCATCGGCGATGCCGAACTCAGCGCGGTCTGGGAAGACCCGGAATTCGACCCGTCAGTGCCGGCGGTTTATTATCTGCGCGTGTTGGAAATCCCCACCCCGCGCTGGTCCACGATCCTAGCCGCCAAGGCCGGTGCGCCCATCCCCGACAACGCCCCGGCCATCATTCAAGAGCGCGGCTGGTCATCGCCGATTTGGTATTATCCTAAGGGGTGATTTCTGCTCGTTTTTCGCGTTCCCAGTCGCCTGATTGGGAATGCAGTCTTGGATTTTTTGTCCATCTGCAAAAATAATATAGCGATATCACCTATGATGTGATATTACTATACTCATGAGATATGTCCTTGATACCGATGTCGTCGTAGCTGCCATGCGCAGCCCTTTGGGTGCTTCGGCTGCATTATTGCTCGCCGCGTTGGATCGGCGTTTTTTCATCGTGGCAAATGTTCCCCTGTTTATCGAATACGAAGCCACTTGCAGCAGGGCGGAACACCGTTTGGCGGCAAATTTGAGCGAAACTGAAGTCAGCCAATTTCTTGATGGCCTAGCGGCACTCGTGGAACCCGTCGAAACTCATTTCCTATGGCGTCCACGTTTGCGCGATCCATCAGATGAGATGGTTTTGGAGGCGGCGGTGAACGGTCAAGCGGATGCCATCGTCACCTTCAACGTGCGCGACTACGGCGCTACGCCCGAAAGCTTCGGCATTGAAATTCTAAGACCCAGCGATGCATTAAAGAGGTTATCGCAATGAGCAACACCAGTACCTATCCACTCCGCCTACCCACCTCGGTCAAAGCGGCTGCTGAAAAACTCGCAAAAGAAGAAGGTGTTAGCCTGAATCAGTTCGTCGCCACTGCGGTTGCGGAAAAATTGTCGGCAATGAACACGGCGGCCTATTTCGCGGAACGCAAAGAACGCGCCGATTTTGAGGCTTTTCGGGCTATCCTAACCCGTCAGGGAGGCGAGTTGCCGAAGGAAGGGGATGAGCCTGTTTTCAGCCAAGTGGTTGCCCAGGACGGCTTGCCTTTCGAGGTCAAAGCGCCCAATGCCGCGATGGAAGAAGCCGACCAAGGCAATTTGCCGCAATTTGGTTCGGTTCAGGAATTGTTCGATGAACTCGAAGTGCGGCAGGATTTGTAACCCTGCTGCTTACGTTTTGTGTGATGTCACAGCATCCGATATGGCATGAAACGTTACGGACGGGATTACCAATCCCGTCCGGCTTTGGCAGTAAAAGCCTCGCCTGCTATCTTTTAGGGAAGGTTGGTCAGAAAATGGTCAGTCTTCAAAAAAATATTGTTTGTGAATATCAACAAAACTAAACAAAATGAGAAACCGAATAGCATTTGTTAAAACGGGGTGGTCAGAAAATTACCAAGGCGACCCTGTTGTAGGAAGGCATTCATATATTTCTGAATATAAAGAAGCATATGAACGCTTCAACTTTTTAAAAGCCCATGACAATCGTTATTACGGCTACCTTCCTCCAATCGGTTCCAATCACCGTCCACCACAACCAATAGATAATGATAAATGGTTAGTAATTTTCGTCGCGGCTCACAATGGAAATGGCCCTCTAACTGTTGTAGGTTGGTACGATAATGCAACTTTTGAAATAAATTATACTGATAGACCAGAATACAAGTCTAACAACGACTTTGAAACTGATGTTGATGGTAATAATTATATATATTGCGTAAGCTCAGATGAAGGCTACCTGATCCCGAAATTAGATAGAAATATAACCGTCCTAGGCGATCATTTCAAAAGAACTCCTATAATATATGCCAGAGGGAACAACGTTAAAGATGACACTTGGAGGAAAGAACTTGCCTTGCTTGCAGAAAAAATTGTTAAGTCAAAAAAAGAAAGTATTGTAACAGCAAATCCCTCGTTTAAGTTTCCTGACCAAGAACACCGAGATAAAGTAGAAAAGGCATCCATCGAAAAAGCTAAGAAATTTCTACAGTCAAAAAAATATAAAGTTACTGATAGGCAAAAAGATAATTGTGGTTATGATCTTCTTGCTACACGAAATTATCCGCCTAATGAGTTGCATGTTGAAGTTAAAGGCACAAGCAATGAGACGATGCATTTTTTTATGTCTCGCAACGAGAAGCAATATATGTCTAATCCAAAATGGCGGCTTCTGATAGTAACTGATGCATTGAATGAGCCTCAAGCCTCGCTTATGACAGAGAAACAAGTCATAGAAGAGTTTGAATTAAATCCTTTTGCATGGGAAGCAATACATAAGTAGCTAACCTAAAACCCGAAGCGCGGCGGGGTTTGCAACCCCGCCGCTAACGTTTTGTGCGAAGTCACAGCATTTTGATTGTTCCCACGCTCCGGTGTCACTGCCATTAGGTTAAGAGTTTGAACTTACCTGCTCTTGGAGTGCAAGGCTTGCCTTGTTGATACTGACAAGTCGTTGCGAATCACCGCAAGGCAAGCCTTGCACTCCATCCGTGCTTGAGTTGATGGCTTTGAGGCTTAGGAATGGATTTTCCATGCTTGGTGAGCGTAGCGCAGACCTTGTGGACACGGGCGCAGCCTTTAAGGAATTGGGCGCAATCATTGGGCCGCAAGGCGTAGCCTTTTTTTCCCGGGCAAAATCATTGCGTAGTCGGGCGCAGTCGTTGCGCCGACGGGCGCAAGCATCGGGCCTGGGGCGCAAGCTCTGCGCCGATAGGCTCAGCCTTTGGGGAGTCGGGCAGCAAGCCGGAATGTCGGGCGCAGTGTTAAAGCGATGCGTCCAACGAAGCGAGGCGGGGTTTGCAACCCCGCCGCTAAGGTTTTGTGCGAAGTCACAGCATCCTATATGGCACAAAACGTAATGAGTACAAGCAAAAGGCCATTTTTAAACCAAGTCATTTATGAGAATGTGCCGACTCGGACAGTTTTTGTGCAATTAGTCGATAACCCATCGCATGTATCATCGCGTTTACGCTGCTGAATGGTGGGTTACTGTTTTCCGTAAGAGTCCCCTTTTGACCTAAATCGGAAACTTCGGGTATTTGGCCTATCCCTTTGACGCGGCTTACCACTTGCAGGGATGCGAGCAAGGAGGCGGTATCTCCACTTTCGGCGTATTCATCAAATAAAATGGTAATGTAATCGTCTATCTCATTGGGATGGTCGCGGAGATATTGCTCTTCAACTTCGCCGATGGTTCTGTAGTTACTCATGACTTAGATAATCTTTCCAAAAGGATGCGTTTTCGCCCTATCACATCCCGCAAGCCATAGAGCCATTCAGTAAAAGGTTCCTTGCCGTTTTCCTTGGCATAAAAAATTACCCGCTTCGGTGTTGTTGGGTCTGTCATTCACAAATTTGGATGCTGCTCATCTGGCAACAGAATGCAATCAGTTGTGTTGGTGTGAAAGCACCCTATCCACGCCAATATTGAGCAACCCATTGATATGTAGACCCTCCTAGGTTGGCACTGGAATTGATTATACGGAATGGGTACACCGTTGCTTTGTGTGCCGCCCCGAAGATTGGGTGCTTCGGATCAGCGGCACATTTTTTTGAATCGGTATCACCCCACATTACGCAAGCCCCATCCAAGCCTTCGCCTAACTGAGTCATAACCCCCGGATTATCCCATGGATCATACTTTAATTTCCCCTTTGACGGCTCCGCTATATGCCTTGTCTGGCCTGTTGGTGGGCGCATTGGTCGGCATGACCGGCATCGGCGGCGGATCGTTGATGACGCCTTTATTGGTGTTCGTGTTCGGCTTCGACCCAAAAGTTGCCGTTGGCACGGATTTGCTGTTTGCCGCCATCACCAAGAGCAAAGGGGTTTGGGTTCATCACGGCGGACATGGTTCGGTCGAGTGGCGCATCGTCGTGCTGTTGGCCTCGGGAAGCATTCCCTCCGCGCTGGCGGTCCTTTATCTGTTGGAGCACATCCAAGTCGAACGCTCCCTGATCACCGCAGTGATTGGCATCGCTTCTGTGCTGACCGGCGCGGCGATGTTTTATTATGACCACTTGCAGCGACAAAACGCTGTTATAAGGGAAAGCAAGCCGGATTGGATTGGCTCATGGCGGGTGCCCGTCACCGTTGCCACTGGCGCGGGGGTGGGCGTGTTGGTCACGCTGTCATCAGTAGGAGCGGGTGCCATCGGCACGATTGCCTTGTTGTTCCTCTATCCCCGTTTGGCGACGGTGCGCATCGTCGGCACCGACCTCGCCCATGCCGTCCCGCTCACGGCATTGGCCGGTTTGGGTTATTGGCACATGGGCAATGTCAACTTTGCCTTGCTTGCCGCGTTGTTGGTGGGTTCCTTGCCGGGTATTTATATTGGAAGCCATTTAAGTGCGCGAGTGTCTGACAAGGTGTTGCGGCCAATCCTAGCTTCCTTGCTGCTGGGAATAGGCTTGAAATTCGCTTTGGCTTGACAGCGCGGTTGTAGCCCGGACGAGGCGCAGCGTAGTACGGGGATGAAGTAAGCCCTGCTATGCCCGTATTCCGCTTTGCTCCATACGGGTTACCATGCTCTTGGATTGGCAAAGCTTGCTTTGCCCGTCAAGGCAAGCCTTGACACTCCAATTTCTAGCCTCAACGAATGACCAAGATGCTCCGCGCTGGTAACTTATAACATCCAAAACTTTGGAGATAAATATGAACAACCCCACCCCTGAAACCCCCGAAAAATACCCTTTCCCCTTGCGCATCCTGCATTGGCTGGCCGTTGCAGGATTTACCGTGCTGTTCATCACTGGCCCGATCATGGTGGACTTGGACAAGACCGACCCGTTGCGGGCCGACTTGTTCGGCTTGCACAAATCCTTCGGCGTGATTGCGATCATTCTGCTTATCGCCCGGTTGCGGGTACGCTGGCGTTCGGCGCTGCCCGCCCTGCCCGCTAGCTTGCAAGACTGGGAAGCGAAGCTTGCCCACTGGGGGCATCGTGGATTATATGCGCTGATGATTGCCACGCCGATTGTCGGCTGGGCGGATTCAAACTTTCACGGCAAGCCGGTGAAGCTGTTCGGGATACCCTTGCCCAAGCTGTTCCCCACCATCGAAGACATCGGCACGACACCGGGTTTGATCCACACTGTGCTGGCTTACACCTTGCTCGGCCTCGTCGCCGTACATGTCACCGCCGTCGTCAAGCACCGGTATGTTGACAAGGCGGATGTGTTGCGGAGGATGGTTTGAGTTTTTCGTTTATGACTTAGCAGGAGCAAGATTGTGTTATTAAGCTGCTTTTCGAGGTTTTGCCAAGGGAACAGGTAACTCTCGACCCATGTTTGAGCAAGCTTGGAGCCAAGAAGCCATGGTATCCTGCATTTCCTGTATTGCCTCCAAAGGGGTATCGCCAGCCGCGCTGCATCCCGGCAAATCCGGTGCTAGGCAAAGATAGGCATTATCTTCCTCGCTCCAAAAGGTTTCAATCAGATAGGCTTGCATACTTTCCGTCATGTGAAGGATGAGCCGATGAAGGGAGCGCATCTATCGTGAAATGCAAATGATGCGGTTCATATCTCAGCACATCCCGTGCTAGAGCAAAATCTGTTTCAGACTCTGCAAGCTCTCAACGTTGCGCGAAACGAACCCGTTGCAAAGCCAAGTTAGGCTCTGAGGGCGGATAGTCAGGTGGCGAAACAACCACCCATCCTTCTGCCGCATGTTTTTCTTGTCTTGCTTTCAAGTCGGCATAAATCTTGTCCAAATCATAATCTAAGCTGGCGGCGTGTTGTTCGCGGATAGCGCGAACTTCTTCAATAATGCTGTCAGTCATTGTCGCCTCCCATCAGTTCTTCGGGTGTGCAAATAAAGGGTAGAAACAAACCTTTCAACCGGAAATTTTCAGCAATCCGCGCTTGTATTTCCGGGTTGGCAATGTGCCGACAGTTCCATGTTAACAAATAATCGGCAAAGTGAACCGTCGCAATCGAAATGTGCAATGCATCTTCGCTTGCCTTTGACGGAACGATACCGGATGCGACCAAATCTTTGGCAAGTTTGATGCTGTAGTCGGTGATTTCGAGCAGGGGAATGCCTTGCAACGCGGCAAGCCGCTTGCTTGCGGCTTCCGGGTCGCCAGCGGCACATTCGGTCAACACCAATTCCGAAGCAGACAGATCAAACTCGCCGCGCTTATCCCAAAACAGATAAGTGCTTTGCTGGTGGCCCGCCTCAATCACATTCCTGCTTGGGCGAGCGGTCAAATAGCTGATGACCGATGTTTAAAGGTAAACTTTGCGATTCATTTTGATGGGCTACTGTGGAATTCTATATTTCGCCAGAGTTGGACGGGATTTGTAATCCCGTCCGAAATGTTTTGTGCTTTTCACAACATCATCAACTCGCACAAAACGTAAGCAGCGGGGTTACAACCCCCCCTCGCTTCGGTTTTATTTCACAAGCGTATTTTTTTGCCTGAAACGGTTGATCCCGCGGCAAGTGATGCGAGCGCCCCAGCCTACTTGGACAGACTTGATTTCAAAACGCGTAGCATGAGCTTTGATGGCGGAAACTAGGCTGTCGTGCATAAACAGATGAAGTGCAAGCATCTGTCCATTCACAAATTCCGTGACGGATTGCAGTACCAGTCGTTGGCCACCATTTGGTGTGGGTTCCGTTCGTTCGGTTCCGGCTGCCCCGATCAAAGCGAATAGAGGCGAATCACCCTCGAAGATTACGGCCTTGAACTTGTAGTGAATAACGTTGTCACGATCATTTCTCAGGCGGGTCATCCACGGAGTTGCGTTTAAGAATGCGGACGAAAGTTCAGGGTACGTTGATGCATTGCGATTCAAATAATCGGTCAAGGAGACCACAGACATTTCACGATTTCTTGGGTGTGTGCCACCACTCGGCCCTTTAAGCCCTCGTGGATTATTTGGCAACAGTTGCCAAATAACGTATGCGATGTCGTTGAGCACGATACGAAACCGAATGATGAAGTACTCCAGATCGGCATCCAAGAACGGGCGTTCATCTCGAGTGAGATCGATAACCGACATGACTCGCTCGTAGCAGCCGAACAGCCGGGTGAGAGACCAGAATAGCGTTCCTGTATTGAAGTGATGTAGGTTTTCATGTTCGCCAAAGCCAACAGCGTCCAGCGACTCAAAGAGCGGAACGTAGAGCGAGTGAGGATCGTCAGGTTGTGGCATAACGATTATGTCGGCCTTAAAAATGAGCATTGTAGCCGGGAGTTGAGACTCCTTTCCTGCCTGGATTGGCAAGATTTGTCCGTGGTTACCATTTTGATGAACTCATCCATGGTTTCGCCTTTACGGCCTTCATTTTTCTTAGGCTTTCTTATCCCAGCCCGACACAAAGCCATTCTCCAACGTGATTCGAAGTGCGAACCTGTTGCTCCCTTGATGGCGATACTTCCAAATTTCCTTGGTCTTGGTTTTTAGAAGCTTGTTGTCGACTGCTACGGGTGGGCCAAGCGAATCATGCAGTTGTTCTGCGGATTGGCCTTCCCAGAAATTTCCATTAAATATCCGCTGAACTAGTACTTCATTGCGGTACTTGTCTCTAAGATAGGAAAGTCGCTTTTGTTTTTTATCGTACTGATACCAGATTGCAAACGCAGCAATAGCAACAACGACCATTGTGGGAAAAACCCAACCAGCAGACTGAAAAAACTTTGATAACCCGTAAATGGGCAATCCAATTAGGACTAATACTGCAAAGAGAGCATTTTCTGCTTTTGAAACTCTGCGAGCCATTCTCACTGTCCTCCAAAGCGCAACTTAAATTTCGGCCTCAAAAACGAGGTCGAACAAGATAATAAGACATTCTTGCTGTGTTGTAAAACGTAAGGAAAGTTCTCTAAATCTCCGACCGACATTTCGCTGAAACATCGGCCTTACATCTTCTTGCTAACGTATCGGAAGCGGCAAAAACTCACCCCCCCACCAACACGGTCTGCACCGCGCTCCATTCGCCGTTGGCCTCGTCCTTGTCCCACCAGCGCATCCGGTAGTCGCGGCTTTCCGGGATGCCGGGGACGGCAAGCGGGCGGTCGTCATAGACGGGCTTTTGCGTGTAATGACCGAGCAAGCCCCATTCGCCGCCATTGCTGCGGGTTTCGATGGCAACGCCTTGATGACCGTATTTGGTGTAGTCGATGCGCACCCGACTGCTCTTCGGGCCTTGTTCCACGGCGGCGGTGAATTGCGGCACGGGATGGTCCGCATTGTCGGCAATGCCGATAATGCCAAGGTCCAGCCCGATGGCTTCGGTATAAGCGGGATGCAGCTTGATGCGCTGCACTTGGTTGAACAGTCGGGTCAGCACTCCGGGCAAGACCGCTGGCGGGATGTCGTTGAACAGGGTGTCCGGTGGCAGCGGGGCCGGCTCGTTGCCGGTTCCAGTGGCGATGAAATTCTTGTGCGTGGTGGCTTCCAGCGCGTCTTGCTGCTTGGCGGGGTTCCACGTATGCAACAGCCAGACATACCGGGCAATGTCGGCGAGGGTGGAGGCGATCTCTTCGTGTCCAATGCCAAGAAGCGGGCCGTATTTAACCAGCTTGGCGGCGTAATGGTTCAGCCAAATAATGCGGTCGGCTTCGGCTTGCGGGAAATAACGTTGTGCAGCCATGATCTAAATTCCTTCTTTTGATTGTGAATGATGAGACGGCGCGGTAGCATCCCGCGCCTAGGTCAATAATCATACCTGTAGCCCATGACTGTCAAGGAATTTTCACGTCTTGTTCCTAGCTTCTGGTTTTGTGCGCCCGTCCCCAAGTGTTCCTCACTAATGCCGCGACTTGCAACACCTTGCTTGCGTATCCGAGGACACGTCTCCAGACACTCGGCATAGGTGCTGCGTATTGCCATACCTCGCTTGTATATCTCGGGACATGTAGTATAGGTTGCAAGCAAGGTGCGGGGGCGTTAGGGACATGTCCTTTGCTAAAAAAGCGGCGTACTGTGCGTCAGCGTACAGGGATTGCGAGTTGCAATCCCTCTGCCGTGACTCCCCGCACCTGTCTTATGACGCACATGGTTGGTTATTCGGTATTTTGCATTTTGATGTTTCAATGTGCCATAAATGTAGCACACTATTGGGCCAAGAGGTTGGCTATGATTACCGTTAATATCCGTAAACAAGGCAGCGAAGCCATCATCACGATTCCGGCAGATGTACTCAAGATGCTGGACGTGGAGGTGGGGCGGCATTGGAATTGGAAGTGGGACAGGGTGCATTTACCGCCCGTCCGGTTCGTGCCGAAAGTCGCAGGCGTTACTCATTGGCGGAGTTGATGCGCGACGTGACCCAAGAAGACATGGACACAATCAATCAGGAAAGCGTTTGGGCGCGAGAAGGGGAACCCATGGGAAGAGAATCGGGATGATTCGCCACAAGCTTGTTCCCAACCCCAGACCGACTCGGTTTCTAAAACCGAGTCGGTCTTTTTGTCACTCCATTCTGCTGCATCAGAATCACCCCAAACGAAACCCTTGCTTCACTTCCAACACAATTAACGCCAAATAAAGCCAAAACAGCCATTTTAGGCTGGCATGGTTTCTGATTTATCCCTGGGTATTCGTGAGATAGCACGTCCACTAAAACACCCAAGGAGAATGCCATGGTAAGCCAACTCAAACCGTGTTTCCCATCTTGGGTTCGATGAGCGCAATGTCGAAAATCTTAACGCCTATTATCGAGCCCTCCACCGAAACCCAAATCCGCCGGTTCATGTGGCTGGCCGGGTTGAATGGGGTCATCGTTGGCATGGTCGGCGTGTTGGCTCCGTTATTTGCGCTGTCTCTGAACGCATCGACGTTTCAAATTGGCTTAGTCGCAGGTGTGCTGCCTTTGGGCATCGGCCTGATGAGCATCCCCATCGGCATGGCGATAGACCGCTTCGGGCCTAGGCGGGTGTTCGCGGTGGGTAGCGTGTTGGGCGGCTTGGGGTTCCTGCTGGTCTCCAAGGCGCAAAGCCCCGGCTGGCTGATCCTCGCCACCGCATTGTCCAGTCCCTCCGTGCCGATGCATTTCCTCTCGATCCAAAGCGAGTTCTTTCATTATTTGAGCGTAACCGGCAATGCCAAGGCCGGTTGGATTAGGGCGATGCAAATGGGCGGGATATTCGCCGCCGGGCCAGTGTTAGGCGGGATTGCGGTTAGCTTCCTCGACTACCAGACCCTGTACTGGCTAGTGGCGCTCTCCTTTGTGTTGTTGTTCTGGCTAGCTCGAAAAGCCTTGTCTGGCTATGCCGAGGCGCAATCGCGCCAGTTCGAGCATCACCAGTTGGCCTTGGCGGAGCAACTCAAGCTGATCTTTAGCCACCCGGAAATCATCGACACGAGTGTGATTGCGTTGATTTCCTCTGGTGCGTTCTCGTTTTATAACGCCTTCATCATCGTCATCGCCATTGAGCAATTCCATTATTCCAAGCAAGCCGGGGTGGCTTTATTGATGGGGCAGGGCATCAGCTACGTCGGCGCTCTGTTCTTGTTGGGCGGCCTGATTGACCGCTGTGGCAAGGATTTTTATTACAAAACCAGTTATGGGCTGGCGGTTTTTGGGCTGCTGCTATTAGGTTCGGCAGATGGATTGTTGGCTTTGTGGATAGGCGCGATTGCGCAAGGCTTGGGCCAAGGCATGGTGACCGTCGCCAATGTGGTCCGCCAAGCCGCCGTCAGCCGTGAACTCGGCAGGGGCAATGTCGCCGGGGCGGCAAACCCGCCGGCGTCTTTCGGCGCAGTCGCCGGGGCGTTCATCGGCGGTATTTTAGGAGATGCTATCGGCCTGCAAAATGTGTTTTTCGTGATGATCGCCACTTATGCCGCTTTGGTCTGGCTGGCGTTGGCGCAAGAAACCCGGCGGCACATCAAAGTCGGTTTGGCGCAAGCGTTTGGGCTTGTGGTCGGGGCTTACCGGCAGTTTTTGGTCAAGGCTTACACGCTTATCGAATAGAAATTTGAATAATCGGAGCGTCAAAGCTTGCTTTGACTGTCAGGGTAAGCCTTGACACTCCAGCGTTATCAAGTCAAAGCAAGCCCTTCGACTGCGCTCAGGACAGGCTTTGACGATTTAGTTTCACAACACTTAAAGGAACCATCGACAATGAAACCTCGAACCATTAAGCCGGTGATATTCGGCATCATTGCCTTGTCAGGCGCTCAGACCCTCCTCGCCGAAGAGGTGGTGCTACCCAAACCAGAAGCGCCCTTTGGGGGTGAGATCGGCGCAACGCGCAAGGAGTCTATCCCGGCTTGGCCAAAGCAACCCGCCCCGCCGCTAGGTTCACCGAATGTGGTGGTGATTTTGCTCGACGATGTGGGCTTTGGCGCGGCCAGCACGTTTGGCGGGCCGGCGGCAACGCCCGGTTTGGATCAGCTTGCCAGCACCGGGCTGCGTTACAACCAATTCCACACCAATGCGCTATGCTCGCCGACTCGCGCCTCTCTGTTGTCCGGTCGCAATCATCATCAGGCCGGTTTCGGCACGATCACCGAAGGCGCAACCGGGTATCCCGGCTATAACGGCATCTGGGGTAAGAACGTGGTGTCCGTGGGTGACGTGCTAAAGCGCAACGGTTACAGCACTGCCGCGTTTGGCAAGTGGCATAACACCCCGCAAGGCGAGGTCAGCGCGGTCGGCCCGTTTGACCGCTGGCCGACCGGCTTGGGCTTTGATTATTTCTATGGCTTCCATGGCGGGGAAACCAGCCAATGGCAGCCGCAGCTTTACCGCAACACGCTTGCCGTGCAGCCCAAGGCCACGCCGGAGCAGGGTTATCACCTGACCACGGATCTGACCGACGAGGCGATTCAATGGCTGCGTCAGCATGAGTCGCTGGCTCCGCAAAAGCCGTATTTTCTGTACTTCGCCACCGGAGCGACCCATGCGCCGCATCATGTGCCGAAGGAGTGGGTCGCCAAATACCAAGGCAAGTTCGACCAAGGCTGGGACAAACTGCGCGAGGAATCCTTCGCCCGGCAGAAACAATTGGGCGTGATTCCAGCCAATGCCCAATTGACCCCGCGCCCGAAGGAATTGCCCGCATGGGATTCGCTGTCGGCAGACCAGAAAAAGCTCTATGCCCGTCAAGCCGAGGTCTATGCCGCCTTCCTGTCGCACACCGACTACGAGGTAGGCCGCTTGCTGCAATCGGTACGCCAAGGTCCGCAGGGTGACAATACCTTGGTGTTTTATATCGTTGGCGACAACGGCGCGAGTGCCGAAGGCACTTTGGACGGCTCGGAGTCTAACCTCGCCGCTTTCACCGGTTTCAAAGACGACGTGCAAACCCAACTTAAACACATTGACGAATTGGGCGGGCCGCTGCACGACAACCATTTCGCCTCCGCCTGGGCGTGGGGCAACGACGCGCCGTTTCAATGGACCAAGCAAATCGCCAGCCATTTTGGCGGCACGCGCAACCCGCTGGTGGTGTCTTGGCCCGCCAAGATCAAAGACAAGGGAGGGTTGCGCTCACAGTTCAGCCATGTCAGCGATGTGGCCCCGACCATTTACGAGGCCGTCGGCGTGAAATTCCCCGATGTCGTCGATGGCGTCAAGCAAATCCCGTTGGCGGGTTCCAGTTTGGCGCATAGCTTCGACAATGCCAACTCGCCGACCACGCACCGGACGCAGTACTTTGAAATGTTCGGCAACCGGGGCATTTACCAAGACGGTTGGGTCGCTGCCGCTCGTCATAGTGTGCCGTGGGATTGGTTGACGCGGACGGACGATTTCGGCAAAGACGTTTGGGAGCTTTACCATGTGGACGAAGACTTCAGCGAAGCCAAAAACTTGGCGGAGGAAAACCCGGACAAGCTGAAGGAACTGCAAGAGGCATTCGACCGCGAGGCGAGGAAGAATAATGTCTATCCCTTAAGCAGCGGCAATATACTGGAACTGGCCGGGGCGGACCAACCCTCGCTGTCCAAAGGCCGCAGTTCGTTCACTTACTATAACGGCACGGTCGGGGTCCACAATGTCAACAAACCGCCAGTGCGCGGCAAAGCCTTCCGCATCGAAGCCACGGCGGACATCCCTGCGCAAGGCGCGGAAGGCGTGTTGTTGGCTGACGGTGGAAGGCACGGCGGTTACACCTTATATGTCAAAGGCGGCAAGTTGATATTTGAGAACAACTTTGTTGGCAAGTCCCGCGACGTGATCACTTCCACTGAAACCGTCCCGACCGGCAAGGTCAAGCTGGCGGTGGAATTCACCCCGGAAGGGACAGGCTTCTTCACAGGCGGCACGGCCAAGTTGTTCATCAATGGCAGCGCAGCGGGTGAAGGCAAAATCCAACGTGCTGGGGCGTGGCTCAGTTTCGAGCCGCTGGACGTGGGCCAGGAAAGCGGCTCGCCAGTCAGCTTGGCCTATCAACCCCCGTTCAAGTTCACCGGGAACTTGGAGAAGGTGGATTTCCTTTTGAAATAAAATTGTCAATAGCCGGACGGGATTTGTAGTCCCGTCCGTAATGTTTTGTACCTCAGCAAACCGCTTAGGAAACCTAAAAAGAGCGGGGTTGGAAACAAACCCAGGCCCGTCTCCCTGCCTGTCGCGGTTGAAACCGCTCCTACCAAGCTTTTCCACAAAGCCCATCATTCCGTTTGCTTGCTGATGAAAACGCCCGTAAACTAATCCGTATCCTTTTATTGGGACTATGTCATGCAAGTCACACACATTTAACACCCCAACTATTTGATTAATTTAATATATATGGTCATTGAACTTCAAGTATTGCACTTAGTAATTATCCGAAAAAACCCAACTGATAACCCGCTTTATGTTAGGTAAATGACAAAAATAGGAAATTCATGATGTCAAAAATTGCTTGTGTTGATTTGTTCTGCGGTGCAGGCGGGTTGACGCATGGCTTTGTTTTGGAGGGCTTGCCTGTAACGGCGGGCATTGACATGGATCCAGCATGTCGATTTCCGTATGCAGCCAATAATAAAGCACAATTCATTGAGCATGACATAAATAAAGTCACTAGGGATGATCTGTTGGCGCTCTTCGGTATCGCTGAACATAAAGTTCTCGCTGGCTGTGCTCCCTGCCAACCATTTTCCACCTATGCGCAGAGATATACTATTGATAGTAAAGGTAAATGGGGCCTTTTGTATGAATTTGCCCGCCTTGCAGAAGGGGTAATGCCAGATGTAATTACGATGGAAAATGTTCCTAGGGTGGCTAAACATGCTGTCTTCCATGATTTCATCCGTACTCTAGAGCGACTCCATTACCATGTTTGGTATGGTGTCGTAGATAGTTCACAATATGGTGTGCCACAAACCCGGAGGCGCATGGTTCTTCTTGCTTCAAAACACGGCGTAATCAAGATCGTTCCACCAACCCATGTCAAGCCAAAAACAGTTAGGGAAGCCATTGGTCAATTGAGACCTTTACAAGCGGGTGAATTGTCTCCAACTGACAAATTGCATGTATCATCAACACTTTCAGATAAGAATATACAGCGCATTAGGGCTTCGAAACCGGGTGGTTCATGGCGCGACTGGCCAAAACATCTAGTTGCTAATTGCCATCAAGGCGAGAGTGGTAGTACTTACTCCAGTGTATATGGTCGCATGGAGTGGGACAAGCCTGCACCCACTATGACTACTCAGTGTTATGGATTCGGTAATGGGAGATTCGGTCATCCAGAACAAAACCGCGCCATCTCATTGCGTGAAGCAGCAATTTTACAAGGTTTCCCACAAGATTATGCCTTCACACCAGACGATGGCATTGTAAGCTTTAAGGTTCTTGGTCGTCTGATCGGGAATGCTGTACCTGTCAATCTTGGAAGAGCCATAGCACAAAGTATCAAGCTCCATCTTAACTCTGTTATAGGCAATTCAATCATATGAATACCAATCAACAAGATACAGCGATTGCCATTCCAACAAAGGAATTTTTTGTATCCATGCTAACAAGAGACATTAGCCTTGTTGATGCCATTCTTGATCTTGTTGACAATTGTCTTGATGGTGCACTGAGAGCCGCTGGTAACAATCAAGTTGATTACTCTAGGCATTCGGTAATAATTGAAATGAATGCTGATAGATTTTTCATTAAAGATGATTGTGGTGGCATACCGAGAGATATAGCCATAAATTATGCATTCAAAATGGGTCGAGAACCAGACGATATAAGAGACTCTGAGTCCGAAACTATTGGAATGTATGGTGTCGGCATGAAGCGAGCCATTTTCAAAATGGGAAGAGATGCCATTGTTCTATCTTATCATAATGGAGATAAGTTTCACGTTCCTATCTCCCCTGAATGGCTTGATAACAAAGAATGGGAACGTCTTCCAATTATAAATTCAGAATCTGATGAGAGTTTAGATAGTCCTGGAACGATAATTGAGGTAAAAAGCCTATATCCTAGTGTTTCTAGACACTTTGAAAGTGACTCATTCATTAATGACGTTAAAATTGCAATTGGCGAACACTTCACAATGTTTTTGCAAAGAGGTTTAAATATCGAAGTCAATCAAGCACAAGTCAGTCCTGTTCGCGTGGAGGTATTGGTTTCTGAGGCGAAGGATGGTCCGGCTCCATTTATTTATCAAAAAGTAATTGATGGTGTAACAGTTTCAATTACCGTAGGCTTAAATACTGGAAAATCTTTAGATGATGACGATGATGATATCCTAGAGTTTGAAAGGAATAGATCTGCATCCACTGCTGGCTGGACGGTTTTCTGTAACGATAGAGCCGTTATTGTTGGAGATAAAAGTCGTTTGACTGGATGGGGTGATGGAATCCCAATGTATCATGGTCAGTATTCAGTAATTACAGGTATTGTGGAGTTTAGATCAGTATCAGCAGATAAGTTACCAATAACCACAACCAAACGAGCATTGGATACTTCATCTGAAGTATGGAGTGAAGCAAAGATAAAAATGCGAGAAGGACTAAGAGTTTGGATTGACCATACTAATACATGGAAAAACTACCCTCGTTCTGATCAAACAAAATATTGGGAATCTTCAAAACCTCTATCCTTATCCAAGGCTATTGAAGCTGTAGCTAAACGAGACGTGACCAATAAGCATGATGGAGCCATCGAATATAATCCTACAAAAAAGAAAGTTTTGCCAGTGCCAGATACAAAAAAGCCATCATCACGAAAAATTGTCTTTTCAAGGCCAATTGAAGAAATCAGAGTCGTATCTGGTATTTTATTTGATCGGGAAGACGAAGCCCCTAGTGCTGTTGGCGAAAAGTGTTTTCAGATAGTTCTTGAACGTTCGCAAAAAAATGATAAGGAGCGCTAAATGAGCGCTGCATCATCTCTTCCTTACAAGTTGCGACCAAATAAAGCTGTTGACAGAGAATTGTTTCTTTCACTTCTTGGTCGCCTTGGTGCAACCATCAAGGTGGAAAACTATAAATATATTGGACTTGGTGGGCCTTTTTTAGAAGATTTTCGCCTTTTGCATGCAAGAGTCGGTATTCGAGATATGGATTGTATTGAAATGGAGGAGAATGTTCATAAAAGACAAAAATTCAATAGGCCAATCGAATCCATCAATTGCATACACTCATCACTGGAAGAGTACTTAGATTCACATGATTTTCAAAATCCCGTAATACTGTGGCTTGATTATAATGATCCGAAGGCAATACCAAGGCAGATAGAAACCTTTTCAAGGCAAGTAATAACATTGCCAATTGGTAGTATTATTCGTATAACGCTTAATGCAAATCCTGCTAGTCTAGGTAAGCCTGATAGTTATCTTGATGATGAATTGGAATTTAGATTGGAACGGTTTAAAGAGCGATTATCAGATTACTATCCAGCTAATTTAAATGCATCTGATATGACACGAAAAAATTTTGGTAAAAGTTTATTAGAGGTATTGCGACTTGCCGTAGAAAAGCAAATTTTGGATGTGCGAGACAGAAAGATTTATTGGACTCTTGCAACCAATTACTCAGATGGTCAACCCATGGTAACTGCTACATTGATTGTTACTAGTCCAGACAATTACGAAATACCGACTATACTTAAAGATTGGGAATTTTATTCAAAACCACAAGGACCACTTGTTTTAGATTTACCAGCACTTTCTACTTTGGAGCGTCTAATCATGGAATCAACAGAGAATCCGAAAGAAAAACTTAGCTTCGATCTTCCTATATCAGATATGGGTGAAGACCCATTTATTTCATTTAGAAAATTTTACCGAGTATTTCCTCATTTTTCTAGGACTGACTATTAATCTGGGCTAATTACGCAACAACAGCTTTTACTATATTTCTATTTTGTACAGATATGGTAGAACTTTAGTATTAGGCATCACATGATCCTAGGCAAGCATCTAGCGCAATCAGCTTGATAGCTATTTATCCCTAGAGTTTTTTCTTATAAAATAAGTACATGGCTTGCAATTAATTGCTTATCCATCCCCCTCAACCTCCCCACCATTTCCACCTCCAAACCCGTGGCGGCGACCGTGGCGGCATCGTCTAGCATGGGCAATAGATTCCTCGCCACTTCCAATTGCTTGGCCTTTTGCCCGTCTTCGTATGCCTTGATTTGCGAACCGCGTTGCAAGCGGATGAAATCATGTCGCCGTTCCTGTTGCTCCAATTCCTCCCGCGACAATGCGGCGGTGTTAGCCATGGCAAAGGCTTCCTGAAAAAAATCAGTTCGATGATGATTGGGCAGGATTTGTGCTTTATCATCTTAACCCTCGCCATCCATACCCGCAACCGAAACCATGAACCTCAAACCTCCTAGCATCATCAGCTTCGACATTGACGGCACCTTGGTTGATTTTCTCTCCATGCTTCATGCAGCCTTGGATGTCGTGGGGCAAAGCCTCGCCAGTTTGGGTGGAACAGCGCTTTCTTCAATACAACTGCAAGCCTTGAGGAATGAAACAGCCTCCGACCCAAGGTTCACCGGGGCCAACTTGGAAAACTTGCGCCGTGAATCCTTCCGTCGTGCCGCCCTAATTGTTGGCCTAGACCCGGATGCCCATGTCGATGATTTGTGGCAGTTGTTCTTGGATTCCCGCGAACCGCATCGGCATCTTTATGCTGATGTAGCGCCTACGCTGCAAATGCTCAAAGAGCAAAGCATCCGCGTTGTCGCCGCCTCCAATGGCAACACCCCGCTGCGGGAAACGCCACTGGCAGAGTATTTTGAAGCATGGTTTTATGCTGGAGAAATGGGCGTTGCCAAACCCTCGGAAGAATTTTATCAAGAAACTGTTCGCCGCTTGTCCTCGAACCCCAAGGATATACTGCATGTGGGTGATTCATGGTCTGAGGATTATCTGCCCGCCCTGTCTTGCGGCATGGGTGCGTTGCTATTGCATCGTGGAACCGCACTTCCAACAGTAGACGCAATGACTATTTTCAATTTACATGAATTGATGGATGCATTGTCCGCTTGATTCGTTATTTGGAAAGTCAAACCCTGATTTGACTGACAAAGCAAGCTTTGTAACTCCAATATTTTATAGCTGTTGTTCTGGCAACGCTTTATCAACACTTCTTGCTATTCATTCAACAGTTCATCCGCATATTGCCATCCATTTGGTCTCTATTGATTGGCCTAAGTGTTGCTTTGGTAGCTAATCAATATTGAGTCAATAAAATACCCACTGCATATCATTTCCAATGACCGCCAAAGAAAAAACACCAACCATTCTTCCTCATTCTGCAACAAGGGGAGTAACGCCGAAGAATGACGATTGGAGAAACCAAAATGTCAGCCAATTGCCGCCGATCAGCGAGAATATTATTCCCGGTTCCGAGAAACTATTCCTATTTTTTGGGGGACTGGTCGGCTCGATAGGCATGTTTCCTTTTGAGTTTTACCGCTCGGCGCAAATACTCGACCATAGCAAGATATTCTTCCGCGACATTTCTCAGGCGTGGTATCAACGCGGTTTGCCGGGGATAGGGGGCAATGCCCATGCCATCGGCGATTATCTGCAAGCCAAAATAAAGGAATCCGGCGCATCGGAAATCCGCTTTGTCGGCAATTCCATGGGCGGGTATGCCGCCTTGATGTTTTGCGCAATGATCGGGCGCGGCAAAGCGATTGCGTTTGTGCCGCAGACCTTTATATGCCCGCAGAAACGCTTGCAACTTGGCGACGACCGCTACCAGGATAAAGTCCATGCCTTGCACCAGAACCTGACAGCTACGGATATTGTCGACCTCAAGCGATGGATAGCCGAGCGTAACCCAGCGATGGAGGCACAGGTGCATGTGTCCGACGAAGACCCCATCGACATGCTCCATGCGAATGAATTGGAGGGTTTCGGCAATATTGAAATCCACCGCTATCGGCAAGGCGGCGGCCATGATTTGGTTCAATGGCTGAGGAATGAAGGGGAGTTGGCAAGGATATTGAGAGCCTGAAACAGGCAGAGGCCGACTCGGTTAAAAAATCCGAGTCGGCCTGGATCAACGGGGTTTAGCTTATTGCGAATAAATCTGATCGAAGATGCCTCCATCGTTGAAGTGCTTTTTCTGGGCGCTGGCCCAATCACCCGCCACTTGTTCGATGGTCAGCAACTTCAACTGGGGGAAAATGGCATGGCTTTCTTGCAATACAGTTTGCGAAACCGGTCGGAAATAATGCTTGGCAATCAACTTTTGCGCCTCGTCAGACCACAGGTATTGCAGATACGCCTCTGCTTGTTTACGAGTGCCTTTCTTGTCCACGACCTTATCGACCACGGCAACCGGCGCATCGGCTTCAATGCTGACGGATGGAATGACCACATCGAAATCCTTCGGATTGATTTTTTTGGCAATCAGATAAACTTCGTTTTCAAAAGTCAGCAACACGTCGCCAATGCCGCGTTCCACAAAGGTGGTGGTCGCACCTCGCCCGCCGGTGTCCAGCACCGGGACACGCTTGAATAGTTTTCCGACAAACTCTCGCGCTTTGTCATCAGCGCCGAATTTTTCCTTGGCATAACCCCAAGCCCCCAAATAGCTGTAGCGACCGTTGCCCGAGGTCTTGGGATTGGGGATGATGGGGCTGACATCGGGCCGAATCAAATCATCCCAATCGCGAATATGCTTTGGGTTGCCTTTCCTCACCAGAAACACGATGGTGGAGCGGTAGGGGGAACTGTTGTCCGGGAAATGGGCGCGCCAGTTCTTTTCGACCAACTGGCCTCTTTCCGCCAGCGAGTCAATGTCCGTCTGCTGGTTCATCGTCACCACATCGGCATCCAGCCCGTCAATAACGGCCCTAGTCTGCTTGGACGAACCGCCGTGGGATTGGTTGATGGCGACGGTTTCCCCGCTCTTGCCTTGCCAATACTGGACAAACAAAGGATTGTATTCATTATAAAGCTCCCGCGTCACATCATAAGAAGCATTCAACAAGGTGACAGGTTCTTCGGCAAGGGATGGCCCTGCGAATAGGGTTAATAGAGCGGCAAGCAGGGTTGTTGTAATTTTATACATCAATATCAACTTAATGGTTTTAGATTTTTGAGAGTATTTTTTCAGTTTAAATAATTATAGGGTATTTAATATTATTAATCCAATAACAAATCATAATATTGTTATACCCTTTTCAAATTTCAACACACTTCCGCAATAACGGAACTATTTCTGTGTTGACGGAATTTCAAAATAATTACGAAACCTATTGAGCCGCTTTAAACAAGCCTATATGCTAGTAGCCCATGAAATTAATGCAATTGCGCTACATCCTGGAAATATCCCGAAACGAGTTGAACATTTCCAACGCGGTGGAATCGCTTTACACTTCGCAACCGGGTATCAGCAAGCAAGTTCGCAAGCTTGAGCAAGAGTTGGGCGTTACGATTTTTGTTCGCAATGGCAAGCAACTGACTGGAATAACCCCGGTCGGCTTGCACATCATTGCCGTGGCCAGCGAAATTTTGGAAAAAACCAAAGCCATAAAAAACATTGCCCAAGAGTTCAAGGGCAGCACGGTTGGAACCTTGAGCATTGGCACGACCCACAATCAGGCACGCTATGTGTTGCCGACGGTGATTCGCCAGTTCATGGCACGATTCCCCGGCATCAAGCTCAACATCCACCAAGGCACACCCTCGCAAATTGCGGAGGAAGCCGCCAAGGGAATCGTCGACATGGCCATTTCCACGGAAGCGATAGACCAAAACGAAAAACTGGTCGTGTTTCCGTGCAGTGAATGGAGCCGCTGCATCTTGGTCCCCCATGGACATCCGCTCTCGACGGCGGATGCCATCACCCTCGAAGACTTGTCGGCTTACCCGATTGTCACCTATGTTGCCGGCTTCACCGGGCGGTCTTTCATCGACAAGGCATTCGACAAGCAGCAGATTCATCCGCAAGTGGTACTGGCGGCGGCGGATGCCGATGTCATCAAAACCTACGTCAGGCTTGGCCTGGGGGTCGGGATTGTTGCCAGCATGGCTTACGACCCGTTGGCCGACAGCGATCTGGTTGCCTTGGATGCCGCCCATTTATTTGGCGTGAGCGTGACCAAAATCGGCCTGCGCCGTGACTTGTTTTTGCGCGAATACATGTACGAATTCATCCGCCTCATCTCACCGGCATTGACCAAGGAAATAATCGAGCAAGCCATGGGCAAGGGTAGTCATGAAGAAATCGAAGATTTGGGGGGGGAGGATACGGAGGAAGAATAAGCCACGCAACCTCCCCCTGCCTGTTTGTTTCCCAGCCAACACACTTTCACCTCTATTGCCGCCCAGTCAACAGCTTGCCCTTGCCAATAAAGGCAATTCATAGGCCACTTAAGGAAAAACCCATGGCACAAATCCTGCCCTAACTGTTGTCAGTGAAAAACTATCTCAACGACAGGGGGCAAGCATGGGTTTTGAATTACAAGGCAAACGCGCCATCGTGACTGGCGGTAGCCGGGGCATCGGCAAGGCCATTGCCAGGCAATTGGCGAAAGAAGGCGTGGATGTAGTGATTTCTGCGCGTGGACAAGAACAACTGCAAGCTACTGCTGACGAACTCGCTCAAGAGACAGGCCGGCGCATCATCCCGATCGTCGCCGACACCGGCAACGATCAAGCAGTCGTTAATTTAGTTGAAAAGGCGGTCGAGGCATTAGGGGGCATCGACATCTTGGTGAATAATGCCGCCCTGCCCGGAGGCATTTCCCCGGCGACCAAGCTGGAAGAAGTGGTCAGCGAAGAAGCCTTGGAGGATGTCAACATCAAAGTGGTGGGTTATCTGCGCACCGCCAAGGCCGTCGCGCCGCATTTGATCGCCAACGGTTGGGGCCGCATCATCAACATTGGGGGGTTGGCCGTGCGCAAACCGGGCCGGCCCATCGCCAGCCTGCGCAATGCGGGAGTGGCGACCATCACCAAGAACCTTGCCGACGAATTGGGCCCGAAGGGCATCAATGTCACCGTCGTCCACCCCGGCGCAACCCGCACCGAACGCACGATCAACCCGGAATTGGAAGCCACTTTTGTCTCTGGCATCAGCATAGGCCGCATCATCGATGCCGAGGAAGTTGCCTGGGTCGTCGCCTTTCTCGCCTCGCCGAAAAGCGTGGCGATCAATGGCGATGCCATCGCGGCGGGTGGAGGCAGTGTGGGGGCGATTTATTATTAAAGTTTGTCGAAGGCTAAAATCAATCGGCGTTGTTTCTTACCAAGCATAGGCTTGTGGCGCTTCGCCGCCGGGACCGGGCCAGATTTCATCCAAACGCTTTAGCACGTCTTCGGACAGGTTGATTTCCAACGCGCGAAGGCTCCCGTCCAATTGCTCCAACGTCCTAGGCCCGATGATGGGGGCGGTGACGACGGGGTTGTGCAGCAACCACGCGAGGGCAATGTCCGCCGGCTTTTCACCAAGCTCGGCGGCGAGGCTTTCATAGGCGACCAGCTTGGCGCGGTGCTTTTCCAACCGCTTCTGGGTCAGTTCGGACAAGCGCCTTGCCCCATTGTCCTTGAGAATGCCGCCCAAGGCCCCACCCGCCAAGGGACTCCACGGAATCACACCTATCCCCAAGGCTCGGGCGGCGGGGATGACTTCCAATTCAATGGTGCGCTCGGTGAGGTTGTATAGGCTTTGCTCGGAGACCAGCCCAAGGAAATGCCGGGAATTGGCGATGCCTTGGGCATGGACGAGTTGCCAACCGGCAAAGTTGCTGCTGCCGACATAAGTCACTTTGCCTTCCTGCACCAGCCGCTCCACCGCTTGCCAGATTTCCTCCCAAGGGGTTTCCAAGTCGATATGATGGAATTGGTACAGGTCGATATGGTCGGTTTGCAAACGCTTGAGGCTCCCTTCCACCGCCAGTCGAATGTGATAGGCTGACAAGCGGCTGTCGTTGGGCCCCTCACCCATTTTTCCATACACCTTGGTCGCCAACACGGTTTTTTCGCGCCGCCCGCCGCCTTGCGCCAGCCAGCGCCCGATGATCTGCTCAGTGATGCCTTCGCCCGTCTTCCAGCCGTAGACATTCGCGGTGTCGATGAAGTTGATGCCGAGTTCCAGTGCCCGGTCAAGGATGACGAAACTGTCCGCCTCCGTGGTATGAGGGCCGAAGTTCATCGTCCCCAAAGCGAGGCGGCTGACTTTTAAACCGGTTCGGCCTAGATGGGTGTAGTGCATGGAAATTCCCCTTTAATATAAAATGGATGTTAATCGATGGTAAAAGCAGTTTGCATGTCCAATCAAATTTCCCTTATCAATCCAAGGATTGCATCGAACCAATGGCCCGCAGACGGTTGAACCCCTAAGGTTTGAACCAAGGGCGGGGCTATCCAGACGGTGGAGGCCAGCAGTGCAGCGAGAGCAACCGAAGGCTTGGCCTTCCCGCGAGTCCACGGTAGCCAGCCGACGAGTAAACTCCAAGCCGTTAAAAACAGCAAGATCGCGAGTCCAGATGGGGTCGCCACCACCGGTCGCAACAACATGCCAGACCCCAAAAGCAAAGACACTGACAAGCTGGCAATGGCAAGCCATTCCAATAAATGCCACAGGGTTTGGCCTGGGTTCTCCCGCCATTTAAAGCTGGGTTGAGGGTTTTTCGCCCCGGCAACACCCTGTAGCAGTAAGCGCCCGCCAAACAACAGCAAGGGTGGCAGGAACAATAGGAATACCGCCTGTAAACCCATCACCGGGCCAGCCATGCCGCCTAGCAAACTGCCGAACAAAGCCCCGCCGGGTCCTACAAGCGCATTGATCCCGGCGATTTTGCCGCGCCCCAGAACGGCGCTGATGCGGGCGAAGCGGGTGAGGTTGACGATTTCCAACACCCCCACACCTAAGCCTAACGCCAAGCCGCCCACCCATAGCCCTTGCATTACAGGGGTCAGCCCAAGCAAGGCCAAAGCCGCCGCAATCCATGCAAAGCTGCCCAAATAGGCCGTGCGCTGACCGAACCGGCGGGCCAGTTCGCCGAAAAAAAACAGGGCAAAGATCAACGACAAGCCTTGTGCCGCCGCCAGCCTGGCCGCATCGTCCGCGCCTAGGTGAAACGATTGAATGGCGATCACGATGATGAAGAATGAATAAAAGCCGTTGACGGACTGGGCGAAAAACTCAATCAGGCACACTTCGCGCAAGGCCAAGTCTGAACGCAACAGGCCCAATTGTCCAATGACATCTGCCCACAAAAAGCGTCTGCCATGGCCTCGATGTTCAGTGTAATGGCTGAACACGACAGGCGCGGCCAGCAAAGTCAGGCCAAAGGCGGCGGCGATCAGCCAGTAAGTCCCCGAAAAATTAAATTCGCCAATGACAATGGGGGCGAGCAGTGGGCCAAGTAGGAAAAAGCCCACCATGTGCGTACCGCGAAACCAGCCCGCCTTGCCTTCGCCGAGTTTCGACAATTGCTCCATGAACACGGTGTTCAAGGACACAAAGCGCAAGGGCATGAAAAAGCTGATGAGCATGGAGCAAACCAGCAGGAATTCTGGTGTGGGCGACAAGGGAATGAATAGATAGGTTAGCCCCGCGAGCAAAGTTCCCGCCAAAAACAACCTTGACGGGCCAAAATGATCGACCAATACGCCGATGGGCAGGCTCATGATCAAGATGCCGATGCTTTGCGAACCCGCGATCAGGCCGAGCATGGTGTCGCTGGAATGCAGGGCCAAGGCATACAGCGAAGTGGTCACCCTAGCCAAGCCGACGGAGATGCCCATGAAAGAAGTCAGTATGACAAAAGCCAGCAGAAACCGGTTTTGATGGATGAACTCACGCATGGTGCCTCGTATATTCAAGTGTCTCTCAAAAGATCAAACCTCAACACCATTTCATCGGAAGGCACAAACCCCAAGGATTGATAAAGCGGCCTGCCGTGCTCGCTTGCCAGCAAATGCACCTCGCCCATGCCCTGTGTGCGCAGCCACTGGATCGCCTCTTGGCTGAGTCGCCGGGCCAAGCCTTTGCCGCGCCATTCTTGCCGCGTGTAAACATCGCCAATGAACCCGTAGTGTGGATTGCGGAAGAAACAATAGGGAATGTCGGATTTGATGAACGCCCCGGCCATGGCGACAATTTGCCGGTCGGCGACGGCTAAAAAATGGATGGCGAGATTGTCGGCATACAAGCCTTGATAGTGCGAATATACGAGGCTTTCAACATTAGCGGCCAGTCGCTTGGAAAACCCTGCGTCCTCGAACATTTTTAACTTTAATATAACGACATCCTTTAAATCGGCGGCCTTGGCCGGGCGGAACGCAAGCGTTCCGCCCGGGCCGTTTTGACTGTGAACGACTTCGCTCACGGGCTGGGGTTGGGGTTGGCAAGGTGGATCGCCTCGATCTTCTCCAGCACCTCCGCATTAAGCTGGACATCGACGCTGGCTAGGTCGATAGCTAATTGTTCCAAGGTCGTCGCGCCAATCAAGGTGCTGGTGGTGAACGGGCGGCTGTTGACGTAGGCCAGCGCCAATTGGGCAGGGTCCAGCCCATGCTGTTTAGCCAAATCCACGTAGGCTTGGGTGGCGGCCTCGGCTTGCGGACTGTTGTAGCGGGCAAAGCGCTCGAACAAGGTGAGGCGGGCACCCGCCGGCCTAGCACCATGAAGGTATTTGCCCGACAACACGCCAAAGGCCAGCGGCGAATAGGCCAGCAAGCCAACCTGTTCGCGATGGGCGAATTCGGCCAAACCTATCTCAAAGGTGCGGTTGAGCAGGCTGTAGGGGTTTTGGATGCTGACGATCCTCGGCAAGCCCTGCTCCCTTGCGTGTTGCAGGAACTGCGACACGCCCCAAGGGGTCTCGTTGGACACGCCGATGTGCCGCACCTTGCCCGCCTTGACGAAGTCGCCCAAGACCTCCAGTGTCTCTAGGATGGGGGCCGTGCCTTCTTCCTCCGGCTCGTAAGTGTAGCCCAGGCGGCCAAAGTGGTTGGTCGGGCGGTCCGGCCAGTGCAATTGATACAGGTCGATGTAATCGGTTTGCAGGCGCTTTAAGCTGCCGTTGAGCGCTTCTTCCAAATTCTTGCGGTTAAAGTGCGACACGCCGCCGCGTACATGGGTGGCTTGCGGCAGCAGCTTGGCCGGCCCTGCGGCCTTGGTCGCCAAGACCACTTGTGCGCGGTTACCACGTTGCTTGAACCAAGTCCCGATGATTTTTTCGGTGGAACCATAGGTTTCGGGGCGCGGAGGCACCGAATACATCTCGGCGGTGTCGATGAAATTGACCCCGGCGGCGATGGCGGCATCCAGTTGCTGGTGGCCTTCGGCTTCGGTGTTCTGTTCGCCCCAAGTCATCGTGCCTAGGCCGATGAGGCTGACTTGAATGTCGGTGTTGCCCAGTGGACGGTATTGCATATTGCTTGTGTTCTCCTGCTAGTTTTTGACGGCGATGGTGAATATTACATGACGTTGCAATTCGATGCCTTTGGGTGTGTGCAAGGCTTCCAAAGCGATCTTGATGGCTTCGATGGCGGCATGTTTCGCCTCAGCGGGCAATTTACCCAAGAAATTGCCAAAGGAACTTGACGTGCTGAAGTCGATGACGGTCTGCGGGGCATCGAAATAATCGGTGAAGGTCTTGATCTCTGCAGAGGTGACGGAAAATCCTGCCGCATTGAGCAAGGCAATGGTTTCTGCGACATCCAGCTTGAACAGTGGCCCGTCCCAGCCTTGCTCGCCATAGTGATTGAAGGGTTCCCTGCTTAATACTTCGCGCACCACGCCTTGCAAGGTATGCGGACGCTCTTTTGAAGCTGCGCTAATGCCCAAACGCCCCCCCGGTTTCAATACGCGGGCTGCCTCGGCCAGTGCGGTGTGTTTGTCTTCCAGCCAGTGGAAGACACTGTTGAAATAAACGACATCGAAGCTGGCATCGGCAAACTGGCTCAAATCCTCGGCGGGCGCAATGCCGAACGACAGGTTGGGCCTTAGTTTCTGTTGGGCGATGTCGATGCGCAAGGGCAAGGGATCGATCCCGACTGCCACGCCTTGCGAACCAACAATATCCGCCACATATTCGGTCAGCCGGCCCGTGCCGCTGCCCACATCCAAAACACTCTCGCCGGGTTTGACGGCAAGATCGGCAATCAGTAACTTGCCGTGAGTGAATTGCTTGTCACCGAGGTCTTCATATTTTTGCGCCAACTCGGGCGTGTCCAAAACCAGTAAAGTCATAGTAGTTCCTGCGATGGCTGGTGGGGGATGTCGTAATCAATGCCCAACAATGAGCTTGATCCGGTAAGACGAATGAGTTAAGCATGGCCTGTGCCAAGATGAACAGGCTGTTTGGCGGCTGCAAACCGCCTATGCTGTTACCTTAACAGCAAATGCTGTTGAGGGTTTGCTTGTCCGGCAGCAGTGAATTGCAATAAAGCCATCCAATGTTTAATGAATCGTATCTAATATTTTTTCACAACCACCTGCAAGCGTCTTTGGCAAACCATAATTTACCGTCCATGGCACTGGATTCCGGCAATCTATGCCGGAATGACGGGTCCGGCATGACTCCTGCTGTATAGGTGCAAGCCTGCCGAATCCGTCGGCAACGGCTTTCGCCGCCCTGCGGGGCTTGATTCACTCAGGAGACATTATGACGACTTTATACGTTGCACCCGGCGCCTGCTCCTTTGGCGCACATGTGGTTTTGAAGGAACTCGGCATTCCACACCATGTTGAAATTGTGAAGCTGCGCACACCGGACTCGGTCATCAACCGGGTCAACCCGTTGGGCCGTGTCCCAGCCTTGCAGACCGATTCGGGCGAGGTCATCACCGAGAACAGCGCAATCCTGCCTTATCTAGCCGACTTGAAGCCGGAGGCGGGCCTGCTTGCCCCGGCGGGCAGCGTCGAACGGGCGAAAATCCAAGAATGGATTGGCTTTTTGAATTCCGACGTGCATGGCGCGTTCAAACCGGTCAACCGGCCCGAACTATATCATCCCGATACGTCGGAACATGAGAAAATCAAAGCACACACCCTGCCCAGGCTATTGGATTACTTGAAAATAATAGACGGCAGGCTGGAAGGCAAAACATGGGCTGTAGGGGATCGCTTCACCATTGCCGATGCTTATTTAGGGGTGTTTTGGACTTGGTTGAGTCGGCGTGGCTTCGACCTGACTGCCTACCCCAACATCGCCGCCTTCGGCAAGCGCTTTGATGAACGGCCCTCGGTGCAAGCCGCGCTGGAAGCCGAAAACCCGCTCGCTCAAGCCGCTTGATTTGCATAAACCGACTCGGTTTTCAAAACCGAGTCGGTTTTGGTGTCGATTGGGCAAAAGTCAAAACGGCCAGATCGAGCCGGATGTCTTGGACTTTTCGTCCAACTTGTACCAGACCTTGAAACTATTACCGTTCAATGGCGATGTCCAATGTTCGGCTGGCATCCAGTCGCAATACAAAATGCCATTCCACTTGATGAAACGCTCTTTGGACGCCCAATCGCACGGGCCGTCCTCGCCGCGCTTCTGCACGATGCGGGTCAGTGTATTGGGCTTGCCCGGCAGATTGTCCTTGGGACGGGTCCCCGAGCGGATTTCCACAATATCCCCTAAGTTTGGCTTGATGCTCTTGGGGATGTAGAAGAAAATGTCCGACCCTTCCTCGTCCAAGCCGCCACAACAAAACACCCTCGCCGAACCCAAGCTGCCGTTTTGGATGTCGCTGTCCCTAAGCCCGGAAGCCAACAGCCCCTGATAGGTCTTGCCCATCGCTTTGATGTCCTGCTTGGAGGCCAAGGAAGACACCTCGCCCAAGCGCAGAGAAGTGGGCGGCACGTCGGTCGGGTAAATCTTCAAGCCCGCTGAGCAACCGGTTAACAGGCTGACAATCGCCAGCAAACTCAAGCCTTTGGCTTTGCCACGAGGGCGGAGGGGAATCGTAACAGTAATTTTCATCATGAGGGATTATTCTGAAGTCTTGGTCAACTCGATACTCCTCAGGAAGGAATTGGCCTCTTCCAGCGTGGATTTTGACAACTCAAGCGGTGCCCCGGTGTGATAGCGCTGGCTGTAAAACCCATGGATCAGGTTCTTCGACGCAGGGGAATAGCGGCAAACGATGCCATGGTCGGCAAACTCCAGATATTCCCGCGTCGGGTTTTGCTCGGTGCGCAGCCTTTGCTGGACGGAATCATACTGGACGCACAAGCCTTGCTTGGAGGTGTGGGCCGAGACGGTCAGGCTCTTCAAAGCCCTCCGCTGTTGGGTGAAATGCTCCACCAGCAGTTTTTCCACGGCTTTGGGGAAATCCTTGTCGCTGATGTCGGCCGTGCCATTGGCCGGCAGCGGGAACACGCCGACGGAAAAGGTGTGCGGAGCATCGTCCGGGTCGGATGTCTGGCCCGGTTGCAGTTTCACGAATTGGATGCCATCCTTGATCGCCTCGGCAATGTACCAATCCGAACCCGGCGGGGGCAGCACGGTGAAACCTGGCCCTTGGAGTCGGGCGGATGGGTTTGCGGCGGGCTTTAAATCCAAGCCGCCGCCGCAGCCCGCCGTCAACATCCCTACTATTGCAACGACAGACCAAGCTTTTTTATTCGTCATAAGATGCCTTTTTAAAAAAAAATTTGAAAATCAAACCGTATCGACAATGCCAGACCTATCGCACAACACATGCCAACCCAAAAATGCCGGAACATGCGCATACTGGGTTTGGGTATTGCTGGATTGACAGCAATGGCTGTTGCTGGGCTGTTGCCCACGAAGAGGCTTTAATCATCATCGCCTCGCCCGACAATGCAGAGAAAATCGTTTAAAACGTAGCACCGTTGCGCCTTGCAGGAGAATTCACTTGCTGCATCGAACACTGGTATGCCATTTGCTGGCTCTCGATTAGCCGGAAGATTCCGGGAATTCAATGAACTGATGAGGAGATGGCATGAGCGCAAGAAAATTGAGACTGGGTGCGTTTACACCGGGGGCCGGGCAACACATCGCCGCGTGGAGGCTGCCTGACGCACAGGCCGACGGAGCCTTGAATTTTGAGCATTACAAGCGGATCGCCCAAACCGCTGAGCGCGGGCTGTTCGACGCGCTGTTCTTGGCCGACGGGCTGGCGGCGAACTTCGGCGGCAATCTGGCCTCGGGCCGGAGCGACAAGGCTGTGGGTTTCGAGCCAGTCACCTTGTTTTCGGCGCTTTCCGTGGTCACCCAACACATCGGTTTTATTGCGACCGCCTCGACCACTTATGAAGAACCCTACCAATTAGCGCGCAAATTCGCATCTCTCGACTATCTCAGCAATGGTCGGGCGGGTTGGAACGTTGTCACCTCGGCGGGCGACGCCCCGGCGCGGAATTTCAACCTAGATCAGCAACTCGACCACCCGGTGCGCTACGAGCGGGCGACGGAATTCGTCGCGACGGTGAAAAAGCTATGGGACAGTTGGGAAGACGACGCATTCATCCGCGACAAGGAATCCGGGGTATTCTTCGACCCCGACAAAGTCCACCCGAGCAACCACAAAGGCAAGCATTTCAGGGTCGACGGCCCGTTGAACGTCGCCCGCCCACCGCAAGGCTACCCGGTCATTGTCCAAGCTGGACAGTCGGAAACCGGCAAGGAACTCGCCGCCAAGACCGCCGAAGTAGTGTTCACCGCCCAGCAGTCCTTGGCCGACGCGCAAGCCTTTTACCGAGATTTGAAGAGCCGTCTGGGGAAATACGGGCGCAGCCCCGATCAGCTCAAAATCATGCCGGGCGTGTTCCCGGTGGTCGCCAAGACCGAAGAGGAAGCCAAGGCCAAATACCAACGACTGCAAGACTTGATTCACCCGGAGGCGGGTTTGGCCTTGTTGACGGGGCTGTCCGGCGGGGAGTTGGATTTGTCGCACTATCCGATAGACGGCCCGCTGCCCGAACTGCCGGTCACCCAAGGCATCAAAAGCCGCCAGCAAATGATGATCGACATCGCCCGCACCCATAATTTCACCATCCGCCAGTTGTATCAATGGGTGGCCGGGGCGAGGGGACATTGGACCATTGTCGGCTCGGTCGAACAAATTGTCGATCAGTTGCAAGAATGGTTTGAAAACGGCGCGGCGGACGGCTTCAATATCTTGCCACCGCACCTGCCCGGCGGCTTGGATGATTTCGTCGATCTGGTGATCCCAGAATTGCAAAGACGCGGGCTGTTCCGCACCGAATATGAAGGCTCCACCCTGCGGGAAAACTTAGGATTGGCCCGCCCGGTCAATCAATATGTACTGCCAGAGCCGGTCAGGGCCGCCGCTTGATGGGGTGAGGATTCAGCAAGCCATCCTTATCGGGTGGCTTGGTGGGTGAGATTTGACGAATCTAGGCGAAACCGCAGGCTACAGGGTGTGAGACAATCCCATCGTAAGCCACTTAAACAGGATAGATCATGACCGAAATCCGCATTCCCGAATACGACATTGACCCGCAGTTCATCAAGCGTTGGTCGCCTCGGGCTTTTACCGGCGAACCGATAGCCGACGCAACGCTGTTGAGCTTCTTGGAAGCCGCCCGTTGGGCACCGTCCTCCTATAATTCCCAACCGTGGCGCTTTGTTTACGCCAAAAACGGCACGGAACACTGGCCGCGATTTTTGGGGCTGCTGTCCGAGTTCAACCAGTCTTGGGCGCACAATGCCTCGGCCCTGGTAATTTTACTGTCGAAAAAAACCTTTGTCCCACCGGGTAAGACCGATGCCATCCCAGCCACCAGCCATGCCTTTGACACCGGCGCGGCTTGGGCCAACCTCGCCTTGCAAGCCTCGCTTTCCGGTTGGGGCACCCACGCCATTGGCGGCTACGACAAGGACAAGGCCCGTCAAACCTTGGGCATACCGGAGGATTATGCGCTGGAAGCCGCCATCGCCATCGGCAAGCAAGGCGACAAAGCGCTATTGCCTGCCGGTCTGCAAGAACGTGAAGAACCCACCCCGCGCCGGCCATTGGCCGAACTGGTCGCAGAAGGCGGGTTTGCGTTTGCTTAGTGTGGTTTATACGCAGTAACCAAGGGTAGGCAAGTTAAAACGCTTGCCCACCATTTTATGGGGTTTGAGGCTTTGTTCCGCGTGGGCAAACGATAGAGCCGTTTGCTCACCCGGCGGGTTAGGCTCAGGTCATTTGTAGCGCGATGTGACTATAACACCTTGTTCAAAATCAATCGTTACTCGAAAGTAGCGGAAAAAATCTAGGCCAATTAACGCATCTATACCCCAAGTTGGTTCAAAATATGAAACACACGCTTTGAAGTTCACAATCTGATGGCCGCATAGATCGACCAAAGGCAATTCAATGGTTCCATATTTATTGGTCTGCAATCCTGGTTTTAGCGTTGCGTTTTCGTTTTTGTCGTTGAGAAATCCTGCATATTTTAAGAACTGGTCGGAGAACTCAGTTCTAGGCGCTCCGGTATCAAGAATCCCGGCGACACTGTGCGAGACACCACTGGAATCAGTCACGCCGAATTCCAAATAAATATGATGTCTACTGGTATCAAACGACGTAATGTTTTCCCGCATGACTTCTTAACCCTGATAAATTCGATTCACCTGTATAACGAAATGCCGCTGGCTTCTTTAATGCCGGTGATTGATAAACCAAATCCTTTTGTTTTGAATGTCGATCAACAACGCCTGCAAGGACATGGCCGGACGAATCCAGATCGAAATCCGTAATCAACAACCATTCTTCTGGGTACTCATTTTTCATTTCCTCCCATGACATTTTCTTCATAATGGACACCTCTTTAGATTATGCAGGGTTCCGCGTGGGCAAACGAAAAAGCCGTTTGCCCACTGGCTAATTTAACGTAACCGACGGCTAGGCATCACCCAATTTTTTGATTATGGACTTTGCAAGATTTTCGTTGATTTCATTATGGCGAGGCACGGGTTGCGATTGTTTGGTTGTCTGATTGGTGTACCAATCATGCCTCGCCCCATTGCGAACCAGAATGCAGCCCATTTGTTCAAGTATTTTTATCAAGTCTCGCCTTTTCATTCAGGCAACCATTAACTCTTCAACTTTTCGCACATAGGGTATTTCATCTGATTCAAGATCAACCAGCAATGATCTCAGGTTCTCCGCAAGTTCTTCTCTGCTCATGCCTTGAGTTAAATAATCAGGGTAATCGTTTAGAAACCCAATAAAGAAATTATCATCTTGCCAAGAAGTAAATTTGATCGTTCTCATAAAAATGCACCCATCACAGACACGAAGAAAAGGAATGCTTGAAGTAGAAGCTGATAAGCCGGTGGGCAAGCGTCCCATCGACAGGCTCAGGACAGGCTTTTTGGATGCCCACCACCATTGGGATTTGATGTTTCGTCCCGCTTAGGCAAACGGTAAAGCCGTTTGTCCTCCCTCTACCCCGGCTACGGCCCTAGAAAAGGGCTACAGTTTCGAGCATTTGTGGATTTTGCTCTTTATATCCATTCGGCGCAATACGCGGGGGAGCCGCAAAGCCGGACGGGATTTGTAATCCTTCCGTAACATTTTGTGCCATATTGGATGCTGTGACTCGCACAAAACGTAAGCGACGAGGTTACAAACCCCGTCGCGCTTCGGTTTACCCGAACCATCACACGAATGACGTGCTTCGCAAGCTCGGCGCATCCTATGATTGGCGTATCTTATCGCGTTTGGCTGGAACGTTGAGTTAGACAGAAATGTTATTTTGTAATATCCAGAAACGAAAGTTCACAAGCTCCCTGTCTTATTGGCAGATTACTGTCAGCATTAATACCTACCTTCATATTATTCACATAAGCAAGGTATGCGGCAGCAACTAAATGTTTGTTCTTTGAGTCAATGTAGACTCTATATGTTGTAGGACAATTTAAATTTGCAGGGAATGTTACAGGGGTTGTAAACCAAAGCTCTATTGTATTGTCGTAAACAGTTCCCGTCGAATAATCACCGACATTTCGTATCCATTGGATAGAAAGATTTCCTATATAAGCATCCGTTGCATTTCCATTGTTTGAGCATACTGCAAAAATCATTGCTAATACTATTTTTTGTAGATAGTTTTTCATTGTATTTTCCTCGATGTGCCTAAGCATAAAATTAGTCATTCAGAATATGATCTATGATCGGTGTAATATCCTTTTTTCCAGATAAGGGCGGACGAGTTTTAAACCCCGCAACGGTACAGGCTGTACTATTCAACACCCGAGCATTGTCGTTTAAAGCAGTCGTTCCCATCGGGAAACCGTTATAAGTGACATTGGGATTAGACCAATACTGTAACCTAGAACAGTTACCAGCACAGTTATAAGCCATAATAGTGCGCCAACTCGGTGATGCAGTATGTTGAAACCCGTGACCGTAGGCAAACGGTGTACTGGTCGCGTCGTTTGCAGGGTCATGTCTTGCCCCTTGTAAATGTCCCAACTCATGAGCAAAGGAGTAATAACCCGTAGCACAGTCGTAATGCACTACAGCGTATGCGTTTGTAGCATTCGCCATTATGGCATTAGCCATCCCACAATAATCAGCTTGGTTAATAATCATTGCTGTCATGTCTGCACCACTACTATCACGCCTATTTTTAACAGCCGTATTACCCGTAAAATCAGCCAGTATTGTATCATAGGATTTCCCCGCTTCTGTATAAGTAACTTCCATCGTATCAACTAAATTCAGCTTGATGTTGATGCCACTGTTTACATAGGATTGATTAGCCTCAGCCACCGCCAATTGAATTGTTGAAGCTATATCAAAAACGGCGATACGAGCAGCAGGAGTATATGCCACCAGTACATCAATTCCAGGACAAGCATCCATTTTAGTATCAAGTAAGCTATTGGGTAAAGCTTGACTGCTTTTTTCTATAGTCTTGAAACTGGGCGGATGATCTGGAGGAAAGCGGGATTCGTTGACTTTAATGACCGCATGAACACCGTTACCAACGGGTTCTATACGATACAAACCGCTGGCATCCCTAATAGTTCCAGTGATATTACCATCATGAACCACTAAAGTTGCCTTGCTTGGATCATTCGTGGCGGTTCCAATCCAAGTAAGGTCAGTAGGGCTTCGGACATCGGTAGCACTTTTATTGAAGTAAAGGACTTTAGCATTTGGTAATGACATGCGCGTAGTATTACCACTCAAGGCATTAACATCCAAGATCACTAAGTTGAAGGATTCAGTCGTGGGGTTTTGTTTGATTTGATTGACAAATTTGTTTTGTACCACATCAGCGCTGCTTAGTGCTGTAACTGAAAGCGATTTAAAAAGTTCAGGATCATCGGCATAAACTGAGGTAATGCCAAAAATACCAATCTGCACATACATAAAAACGAGTAATATTTTTTTCATAAATCCTATGCTTGATAATTTAAGTGCAGAACGACATTGAAAAAATTATTGCAGAATTTGAAAAAATAATCAATAAATTTCTGAAATGAAGCACTTGTACAAACATTATGTTACCCTCCATGGCCTAGATACCGGCATCGTCATGTAGCCGGTAGATGGCTTTATACTACCATGTGGCGCTGGTTCCGGAGGAAGCGGGGTCGGTGGTGTTGGGTTCGTTGTTGACGGCGAGCAAGACGAAGCCATTGCCATCGCCCCGGTCCACCCAGATTTCGATGCCACTGGACTTGCCTTTGGTCCACATAATCACCGGATGCCCTGCAATGATCTGCACGTTCAGGATGGGTTTCCTGTGGTTTTCCAAGCTTCCGCCAAGTTAGGCGGGTGTTCAGTAACGGCTGATGATTGCTCATCAATGGCTGAGGAGTGAGTATCGATGATTGATGAGCGCTCATCGAAGACTGAGGAGTGCGTATCGATGATTGGTGAGCACTCATTGAAGGCTGAGGAGTGCGTATCAATGACTGGTGAGTGCTCATCGAAGGCTGAGGAGTGCGTATCAATGATTGATGAGTGCTCATCAGGCTCTGATACGCGGTATCTGCGATGGATGATTGCTCATCAATGGCTGAGGAGTGCGTATCGATGATTGGTGATTGCTCATCGAAGGCTGAGGAGTGCGTATCAATGACTGATGACTGCTCATCAATGGCTACTGACCGCCCATCGAGTTCCGATGAGCCGTCAGCAAAGACCGAAAAGCACCCATCAAAGCGTGATGACTGCTGGGTTAATGCGGCAAGGTGTCCGACTGGCACGGCTGAATCCCAATACTGTTGAATTAAGCCGTCATTCCGGCATGGATCGCCGGAATCCAGATTGCATGGACGCTTCAAGTTCCGACCGTCCTTGTAGCTTAGGTTCCGGCGCTCCCTGCCGGAACGACAAGGCAAACCTGTGTCAACAGCATTGCGGCTGAATCCTCAGCATTCCAAAGCAAACCGATTTGTTTCCGGTGAAAATGGCTTGAGCCGTCATGGACGAAACTCAAGTATTTTCACTACCCGTTAAAACTTCCTTCCTTGCGTTGACGTGTGGTGCCATTCGCTGTCTTTAGGCCACAGGTATCCTTCCATATTATTGCCTTTTCCCGCTTCCAATCCAACACCACATCAACAGTCAGTGTTTGCCCGGCAACATTCTTCAACCTTAATACATCATAGATGTCTGATTTTAAATCCATAATTATTTGGCGCAATACATGCCTATCAATATAGGCATAGAGTAAAACAATTCATCATAACCTTGTTATAAACCGAAATAACCTAGAATAATCGCATACCTTTAGATTTCGACAAATAGTTACCCGCGATAGCGCACCTAACCCAGGCGCTAAGCACACGGTTTTCTAGGTTACCACCATCCATTGGAGAATTTACTATGGTCGCCGTGTTGGAAAGGCGGAGAGAACCCGTCTTGCAAGAAATAATCGAACGCTATCCCGATGTATCGCCTTTCGTCATTATCAAAATCGATGTGCAGCGGCGCGGGGTGCGTTACACCGACCGGGCCTTGGCCCAAGCCGATCCCAACAAGCACCTGATGCAAGCCCGCAATATGTTTGCCTCGGTGGGTGAGAATAATGATCTATTCCCGGTTTCCTTGTTGCTGCGTGATGGCACCACCATCATTAGCGCGATGAGTCCTGATCGAAGCGAAGCCTATGTGGTCGATTTCATTGATGGCAGACTGGTCATCACCGACGATGGCATCATTGTGGAGGAAGTGGAATATTGGCCCAAGCCGGATTTTCATGACAAATTGACATCATCGGGCAAACCGATGAGGATAAATTCAACTGGATCAGCCCCGGCAAGGCGGCTAGGGTGGGCTATCAGACGTGGCGGCAGCGGCTGATCAACGCCGTGGACATCTTTGGTCGTGGCAATGTCAACACCGGCTTCGTCGGCGGGGTCGAAACCGCCAGACCGCATGGCTACGCCACGGAAGCAGAAGGTTTGGCGGTCACCTTGGAAGGTGTCGAAGAATTGGCAAGCCACGGCGTGGGAGCCGTGTTTACCGTCTGGAATCCGGTGAAAGGGTCTGTGTTCCAAAAGCAAACCGCCCCGTCCTTGGATTATTTTGTCCGCCTGACCAAGGGCATAGACGACATATCGCGACGCTATGGGCTGTATGGGGACATGGACGATTACCGCCGTTGCGGCAATCATCCCAATACTGATTTGGGTAGGCTTTGGTAAGAGGGGAAAACCGATGACTATACAATTGAATGAAACCCTCCACGCTCTACTGGAACCCGGCGCAAGCGTCAAAGTGCTGGCCGCGTCTAGCGAGGACGGAACCCCCCATGTGGTCTTCGACGATTCCATCCATCTTGACGAAGACGGGCGCATCGTCTTTCTTGAACGGGTCGAGCATTCGCGAACCAACCGAAGCCTGTTGCGGGCGCTCTGGTTCAACCGCAATGTTTCATTAGGACTGCTGGCCCCGGACGGGCGGAGCTTCCAAATTCGGGGGAAACCCTATCGAGCCGTCATCTCCGGCCCGGTGTTTGAAAAGTATTACCGGCAAGTAACGGCAGGGCAGGAAGATACCGACCTTTCCACCGTCTGGCTGATCGAACCCGAATCTTGGAGCGAGGAAACTTACGAAGTAAGGCGAGAAACCGAGGAGAAAGGCCGCTTGCCGTTGATTCATTTGGATCGGATTGCCAAATTTCAACCAGCCAAAGCGGCTTTATATTGTTAACGGATGATATTACACAGGGATGTGAAAACGGAGCGTCAAAGCAAGCTTTGACGCTCCAATCCTTGGTCGTTGCGTAAAATCAGTTAACGGTATCCGCCCTTATATTTCCGGCCCTACTGCAAACAGACGTATCCCTCGCGGCCTTAGGTTTCGTCGCCACGCCCATCCGTAGCGGGTCGTCTCGCGGCTCCCGAGTCGAGCGCTTTCAGGGCGATGTTCTGCACCGACAAGCCGGCCTCGTCGGCTTTGCGCGAAAGCTGGCGGATGAGTTCTTCCTGGTTTTGGATTTTGGCTTCGAGCGATGCAATCATTTGATCTTTGAGCTTGCAGGCTGCATCGGAATCTTTGGCAAGGATTTGCTTTTCGAACTGATGTTCGGTTTTAAGCTTCGCGGCAGTCCGGGCTTCCGCTTCTTTGACCGCTTTTTCCACTTCGGCGGGAAAAGCCTCTGCACGGCTGAGCAAGCTGGCTAACTCCTGCTCGCGCGGCGCCAAGGCAGCCTCCCGCTCCGACCAGGATTTTTCCAGGCTGGCCCGCTTCTCCTCCAATGCCTTTTCCTGGGCATTCTTGCGGCTTGCATAATCGTCTTCGTCTTTCTTGCGCGTCAATTTTATGCCGTAAGCATATTCTTCCTCCTCCCGTGCGCGTTCTTTCTTGGCCTGATCATCCCTCTCTTTGCGAGTGCGCTCGAATTCTTCCTGCTCCTTCTTCCATTGCTGCCGTTTTTGCGCCATCTCGGTTTCGAAGGCGGCGGCTTTGGTTTCGACATCCGCCTCGAATTCACGCTTCTTGTCTTTCTGCGCCTCGATGAGTGCAGCGAGGCTATTGGCTTCCGCCTGAATCTGGTGGATTTCTTCGAGATTCTTGTTTTCGATTTCAAATGCCTGCCGCATTACCCCCAAACGCCTAGCCTCGGCCAGCAACTGGCTTTCCAATTCGTCCAGGGACTTGCCGATGGCAAGTTTCAATTCGGCCAGGCTCTTGACGATGCCCTCCATGGTGTTGCCATGCGCTTCGGCCACGATTTCCTTTTTCTCCACGTGCGCTTTCTCCTCTCGACGGCTGGCCTGTTTCTGTTCCTCCAGCTTTTTCAAGACGGCATGATAAGCATCGAGAATTTCATTTTTAGTGCTTTTGGTGTTGATTTCCGGTTCCATAGGTGTGGGGTTGGCTAATGGGGTAAGGTGGGTTGTTATTTCTATTAAGCGCTGGTGTTACGCATTGACTTGGTTATGGAGCGTCAAAGCTTGCTTTAACATGAGATTGGATAAGCGAAGCTTGCTTCGCCTGTCAAAGCAAGCTTTGACACTCCGTTTTCACATCCGTGGGTAACATCAGTTAAGCGTAAAGTTTAGCATTAAAAGTCCAACGCAAAGCGAGCTTCGCAGACGCTTCAGCCATTCTCATTATGGCAAAGGCACCATCATTTCGGCATGAACTGATGCGGGAGGCCCCATAGAAGGATGCGCTGAGGCACGAAGCGCATCTTATCGCGTTTACAAACCGTTCGGCCTGGACCACGCCAAGTGCGGCAATCAGTGCTTCGATTCCACGCAATTTCAGTTCAGTGTCGGTAATCGTATTCATCAATGGTTCCAATGAAGTTGACCGGATTCATGGCCCGGATTTGAGACTGAAGCCAAGTTTTTCCATTGGGCTATCGTTTGTTTTCTTGCTTGAAAGGGGTTTTGCAGATTCTCAAATTCCAAGATATATGACCACACTAATTGTAAGTCTCCCTGTTTGATTCTGGCTTGGACATACAATTTCGCTTCGGTTTCCAGCCGAACACGGAGATGGTTCTGATCGTCGAAAGGGCGGTTGAATACGCAGTTATCCAGATATATTCGCATGATGACTGTTGACGATTTTTTCTCTGCTTCAATAATGCCGGTAATACATGGATGACTTAGCTTCGCACAAAATCTTTGCGGCGGGGTTGCAAACCCCGTCGCGCTTCGTATCGTAGTATCGTAGGGTGGGCGCAAGCGTCTTTTTGCTTGCCCACCAAAGCCAAGGATTGAGGCTCCTTCCCGCGTGGGCAAACGATAGAGCCGTTTGCCCACCCTACCCGGCTAACGAAAAAGCTCACCGGCGGAGCGAAGCGGAGACCGGTGCAGTGCCCTGTTAGGCGACTTGGGTGACAGGGGGCATTTTTCTAAATGCCGTATCTGTATTATTGCCTTGGTAGTTTTTTAAACGAGCTGCACTTTCAATTAATGCCATCCTTGCAATGTGTGCAGCGTGTGCTCTTAAATCTGAATATGACTCAAGTCTGTCCGAATATGTCCCATGGAGGATTTTTGAGCGCCCGTCGTCATATATGTTTTCAATTAGCTTTTTGAAAGTCTTTGGCGATTTTCCTGAAATCACTTGTTTTCCTCTATCTATGTCGAGTAGATTTTCCAGCATCTCTAATATTCCATTAAGCTTTCCACCACATGCCAAAACATCTAGAGAGGTTGCTATTTTAGCTAAGGCAATTGAATCGCTTTTTTCTCGGTTTCCTTCGCCAAACCAATCAAGGGAAATAGCCCATCGATTGGCTAATCCTGGATATTTATGAGATTTTGGATTCGATAGTGCTTCCAGAATAGATTCAAGAGCAGATAAGATTACAGGTATTTTCTGTAGTTCTTCCGAAGCTCTAGCGGGAGATATATGGGGAATTCTAGGGCTTAAAGAAAATCCAGGCATCCACAAGTATCCATCAGTTTCGATCAAACTATTACTACTCGTAGGTGGAAGCCGTTCATTCTGAAGAGCTTGTTGGAGGAAGAACTCTCGCCCCCCAAATATAAGAGATACTGCGTCCAATGCAGATCGACAAATCATTTCAGCATGTTTTCTAGAGAGATTTTTTTCATAGCCAACTAAAGTAATTTTTAAGATTGATGGGCATTTACTTATTGAGTCATGAATATATCCAGCAAATCCATCAAGACTTACCTCATCCTGCCACTTTTGTAAACCATTAAGTAGAATATCTTTCCAACGATAATTAGCTTCTTTCTGTCCTAAAAAGTTTTCTTTAACATGATCTGGAATATCTACCGATTCAATCCATTGTTCTCTAGTCATAAATGTTACTGGTCCAATGGAAAACTCATTTATCCTTTCCATTCCAAGCGTCCATGCTGGGAAATAGTGCGTGTACTTATTGGCACGAATGTAAGCTTGTGATTTTATATATTCAACTAATCCAGGCATTAAATTTTCAGAATCGTGCTTTTCATATTTTCCTTCGGCGTGAAAATCAGCAACGCATTGTTTAACCACTTTCTCAAATTCATTTCTCTCAATAATTCTGGAAATTTTATCTTCGTTATCAAAAATAGTATCAGAGATACTCCGCAATAGTGTCATGGCTTTTCTGGTGAAGTGTCGCTGAAGTCCATTTTTAGATGTTACAAAGTTTGGAAAATACTGCTCTTTATTTAATTCTGAAATGTTTCCCAGCAATTCAAAGTGAAAGTTATCTAGCTCGTCAATAATGTCGCTAATTTCTGCTTTCAACCCCATACCATGCCTCACTTGTTGTTTGAATTGCGGTCAATAAATGGAACTAGCTTCTTGATTGAGATGCTTGCCTAACGTTATTGAGTTAGGCCGGAATACACCGCCGAGTTAGAATGCCACAGCGCCGTTGAGGGGAATGAAAACACCGATTGGCGAAGCACCCCCCGCCTGACGCATCAACGGCTCTAAGGTTATGCGTCAGGCGGGGGGTGCTTCGTACAATACCAATTTTTTCACTCGCCGTCAACCGAGCGGGGTTGGCTTTCAATACCGAAAAAGATACCTATTCTGGCTTAACTTTGTATTAGATATCAAGCATAATGCCTTTGCATGTGTCAGACATCATTTACTGACGCTTAACCTCAAAAACGCGGATTCTAACAGGGTTAAAATTATGACACATTTATTCCGCTTCATGTCAACTAGGTTTTCGGCTTTGTTCGTCATTGATGGACGTTTCAATTGAATCATAAACAGGTAAGCTATTTTTCTGGTTTATTCCTGTGGTTTTTGGTTTGAACAAGGGTGTCTCATGCCTGTCACCGTTAATCCCAAATCTGTTATCCCGCCAAATGCACCGAGTTATGCGTCAGGGCAAACCCGTCAGCCTGGCTTGTTGGAAAATGTCAGAGATTGCTTGGGCTTAAGGCATTACAGCCTGAGAACCGAAGATGCTTACCTTTGGTTGGGTTCCCAAACTCCAGTGCTGATGACCGCTCATCACATGGCATGAATTGTGGCTCAAAGAAATCTTGGTTGAAACAGCATCCACCACAAACAATCTTATTGACTTAAATAAGGGCTACCGTGAACGCTCAAGAAATCCCCACCCTTTCCGCCATCGAACTGGCGGATTTAATTCGCCTACCAAGCTGTTTACTGGCAGAAAGATACAAAGTAACTGGGTTTTTCGTGCGCAACCGGTTCCCTACGACTGGGTTCACGATGGCACACCCCATGCGGAAAGGGCAGTAATCCCACCCGAGTTAACCCAGTTTAGGGTTCAATCGGTGCGTTGAGTGGAGAGCGAGTGTATTCATAGGAAAACGCCCGTTTGGGCGAGCCAAGGCTTGATGAAAGCAAACAAAAAACCGATCGCACCACAGGCACAGATGACCGAAATAACCCCCGCCTTATATCGGAACAATGCAACCGAGGCCAATACGCTTATTAGAGTGGCTACACCATCGAAGTGTCCCGCGAAACCTTCTGGCCAGAAAACGTGATAGGCGAAGAACACCGCGAGATTCAGGATCACCCCCACCACGGAGGCAGTGATGCCGGTCAAAGGCGCGGTGAATTTCAGATTGCCATGTGTAGACTCGACCAGCGGGCCTCCGGCCAGGATGAACAGGAAGCTGGGTAGGAAGGTGAAATAGGTCACCACAACTGCCGCCGTTGCCCCGGCCAGAGACAAATGGTCCGGGCCGAAAATCTCCTTCCCCCATCCGGCGACAAAGCCAACGAAAGTCACCACCATAATCAGCGGACCCGGTGTGGTTTCGCCCAAGGCCAAGCCGTCGATCATCTGGTGCGGGGTGAGCCATTGATAATGTTCAACTGCGCCTTGGTAGACATAGGGCAATACGGCATAAGCCCCGCCGAAAGTCAGCAGTGCGGCCTTGGTGAAAAACCAGCCCATTTGGGTCAGAGCGCCGTGCCAGCCGAATCGGGCGCAGAGAAAACCGATGGCCCCACCCCACAAGACTGCCCCTGCAACAACGATCTTCAACAAACCTTTCCAAGTAAAGTGGGCATGTACCGGGGTGGGCGTGTCGTCATCAATCAACGCGGGTCCATAGCTTTGCTTGGCCGAGCCATGCCCTCCGCCCACCGTGAACTTCTGCGGTGCGAGCTTGCCGCCCACAGCACCCAAAATCCCCGCCATTAGCACAATCAGCGGAAACGGGGCATTCAGCACGAAGATGGCGAGAAATGCCAAACCCGCCATCGTCCAAAGCAGCCAATTTTTCAACGCCCGTGCGCCGATGCGGTAGGCGGCGAATAATACGATGGCGGTCACCGCCGGTTTGATGCCGTACAACACCCCGGCGACGGCAGGTACATGGCCGAAGGCTAGATAAATCCAGCTCAGGCCAATCAATATCAACAGGGAGGGTAGGACGAACAAGCCGCCTGCAACCACCCCGCCCCAACTGCGGTGCATCAGCCAGCCGATGTAGGTTGCCAACTGTTGGGCCTCCGGTCCCGGCAACAACATGCAATAGTTGAGGGCATGGAGATAGCGGCGTTCGGAAATCCAGCGTTTCTTCTCGACCAAATCGTGATGCATGATGGCGATTTGTCCTGCCGGGCCACCGAAGCTGATGAACCCAAGTTTGAGCCAATACCAGAAGGCTTGCCCCAGTGAAATCGGTTGGGGACGTTGCTGATCTGAACTGGGTTTACTCATACGCGGTTTCCTGAAAAAGTCGGTCTGATTGAAATTCCCGCGCCCAAGTCTGACTTGCCCGGCCTGCATCGGACGCGCAATGCTTCTACACCTGCCAAATCGTTACTGCCAAAATCGACTTTGGGCTGGAAATAATGATTTCAACACCCATTATTAACTTGGCAATGTGGTTAACACAATCGCAGCCATGAAATTTAAGTGCTAATGAATTCGCATTTACGACCTCATCAGACGAGATAATAAGCTGGTTCAGCGCCAAGCCTTTCCTGTCCAACCGCTAATCCGTCGGTGCGTGAGCGCAGCAGTGTATAAGCCTTGCGCACCGCGCTGTCGATATTTTTAGCCCCGATCAGCACTAAACTCAGGAGCACGGCCGCAACTGCGCCGATATTGGTCCACGGTAAATTTTTCATTGACACATACTAAAAGGATAGTTGACGGTAGCTAATCATTCGTTGATTTATTCAAAGCTATTTTGATTGCTTGGCATGAATAAAAAAGGCCCGAAATTCCTCTTCGGGCCGGAGATGAGGAATACCCAATCCTCACGCAAGAAAAGTTCGCACAGTGATTGCTATTTGGTTGAGCATTTACTGTGCCGCATTCGACATATATTCAACTAACAGTAAATAGACGGAACTAGCAGTACCAACGTGGGCGAAAAATGATTGATGCCGCTTTTAGCTAAAACTATGTTGCCCAAGTGGCAAGTCTTGCGTTTTGCATGCTTGCACAGAAGCTATAAGCAAAATGATGCTAGGTTTATTAATTTAGAGGCATTTGTAAAACAAGCTTCATTGTATCTCGGTATTTTCAATGCCAAAATCGACATAGCGACCCAGAATTTCTGTTTCGGACTCTATCCAATCCTGCTCTTCATAACCAGGCTCAAAACCTCGCTTCTCGGCCTTGTAATAGGCGGTATCGGCGATAATTTTTTGGATTTCTTCGCTGTTTGTCGGCAGGACAGTGAGCATTACGGGTTCCTTGTAGGCTACATTCTCGGTGATGATTTGCTCAACTTCTTCAATGCTCGCTGGCTGGCTAGTGGTCAATAGAGGTTCGGGTTGATTTAAGTTTGTTCTGGCGGACATGATATTTCCTCACATTAAGGTCTTAGATAGTGCTGTGAAGTGTGCAGGAGGGTTTTCAAAATGAATTTATATTTCTAATCGATACCTATCGTAGTTAAGCTTAATCGATATTAAAAACTCGACAATGAAAACGGCACACTAAGTACACCTTACACCGAGTTATTGAAAATTAGAAAGACCGTTTTATCATTAGACTTGTTCCTAACGCTTCCTCTGTATTCGATACCATCGTACAATAATTTATTTGCTCTGTAATCACAATATTCAAGCCATGGCTTACGAAAGATTCACAAAACTGGACGGTGAGAAGCA
>CAIYXP010000460.1 GCA_903930145.1 uncultured Methylococcaceae bacterium | reverse complement strand
CCAAATAAGCTCTTGTCAATTAAGATCGTGTCAGAAATGATTCGTCTCTCAGAACAACGTGTCAGAGTGCTGGTTCGGGAAAATGCAATTGATGCAGTGAGAATTGGGCATTCATGGGTTGTTTCAGAGCAAGCAGTGGAGAAATATCTGGCCAGTCAGGGTGGGCCAGTGCCTTCAAACCATGCCCGGACGGATGCTCCACTACCAAAAATCAAAGCATTATCTTTTTTCTCGGGTGCAATGGGTTTGGATTTAGGCTTGGAGCAAGCGGGTATCTCTATGCTGCTTGCCTGTGAAATGGATAAGGCTTGTCGTCGAACCATTGCCACTAACCGGCCTGATTTGGCCTTGCTCGGCAATGTATGGGATTATTCTGCCGATGACGTTCGAAACGCTGCCGGGCTTCGTGCCAATGATGAAATTGATGTCATTGTCGGTGGCCCCCCCTGCCAAGCATTTTCAACAGCCGGGGCGCGTCGTGGATTCAAGGATGATCGGGGTAATGCCCTACTGAAATATATAGAACTCATCTTGGAATTGCGGCCACGCTATGCCGTCATTGAGAATGTCCGGGGACTGCTTTCTGCACCGTTAAGCCATAGACCTCATGCGGAAAGGGGGGAAGATTGGACTCCGGGAGGGGGGGAACATCCCGGCGGGGCGCTGTTGCATATTATCAGCCTGTTACGGAAAGGGGGTTACGGAATCAGCTTCAATCTTTACAACGCCGCTAATTTTGGCGTTCCACAGAGCCGTGAACGGGTGATTGTCATTTGCCACAGAGGTGGTGATAAGGTTCCGCATTTAGTCCCTACGCATTCGCAGAACGCTTCATTCGACCTTCCAAGGTGGAGGACCTTGCGTGATGCCCTGGCAAACATGGAAAATGTCGAGCATCATAATGTTGAGTTCCCCGAAAATCGATTGAGATTCTACCGGTTGCTTAATAGTGGTCAATATTGGAAGCATTTACCCGAGGAATTGCAAAAAGAAGCCCTTGGCAAGTCTTACTATGCAGGTGGAGGCAAAACAGGGTTTTTGCGGCGCTTGGATTGGGATAAACCCTCATGCACATTGGTTACGTCGCCTAATATGCCAGCAACCGATATTTGTCACCCAACCGAAAACAGGCCGTTATCAATCGAAGAGTACAAACGTATTCAGCAATTTCCTGACGATTGGACGGTGTGCGGGACGCTTAACGATCAATACCGCCAGATTGGCAATGCAGTTCCAGTTGGACTCGGATTGGCCGTCGGGCGAGCCATCCTCAGCCACATGTCAGGCGAGGAGAGCAAGGCACCCGGTGGTTTTCCATTTTCCCGCTATAAAGAAACTGATGAAGAATCATGGGAAAGGCAAGCTCTATCCGCACTGAATTCTGAACAGTCAAAAAACACGAAGCATCCAGCAGGGTTTGAAAGGGAAATGCAGTTCGAGTTGGACTTTGTTGAATAATGCCATTATTCCCTTATATTTGATCATAAGTAGTCAATCATAAAAATTTGGTATAAAATCGATTCATTTTGTGCGCCATGCCCCGCCTAAAATTCGTCAATGAACTCACCGAGGAAGCCAAACAGCAACTCGAAGCCATCTACCACGACCACACTGATTTCGCCTTCTGCCGACGGGCGCATGCCATCCTGCTCAGCAGTAGGGGCTTCACGATCAGCCAGATGCAGGACATCTTCGCGGTCGACCGCGAAACCGTCAGCGCGTGGCTCGGCATGTTCGAGCAATCCGGGGCCGACGGCCTGAAACCGTTGCAGCGCCCCGGCAGGCCCGCCATTTACACCGAGGACGAGGTGCGCCAACTCAAGGAACTGGTCGACCAGGAACCGCGCCAGATCAAACACGCGCAGGCCGCCTTGCAGCAAGCCACCGGCAAGTCCTCCTGCACGGGGACGATCAAGCGCGCGCTAAAAAAAGCCAGGCTACTCGTGACACCGCTGCCGCCGTGCGCTGTAAAGACCGGCGCGGCGACCCCGCCGCCTTCGAAAGGGAAAGCTGAAACCAGCACGCCCTCCAAAAGGTGGCCGATTCCGGACTGATCAGCCTGTTCTATTTCGACGATTCGGGCTTCACCACCCTCCCGTCCGTCCCCTACGCCTGGTAGCCCGTCGGGACCACTGGCGCAAAATCAAACGCGACTGGCTGCCCTTGTCCTGTTACACCAGCTACGCCAACCTGAAAAAGGCCGTCTTGGAAATCTTGGGCGACTTTGGCTACAAATACCAGATTTCTCTTGTGTGACTACTTACAAGTTACGTAACCGTTCACCCCCTAGGAGGCGCAGTCATCCCACCCGCAAAAATTGCGGCCAAGATGACTGCGCTCCCAAGAAAAGGCATGGGGTTGAACGGTTACGTATAGGGGAGGTAATTGTTTACGAGCCTTCAATATCAAGAGGAATTGTGACATACCCAAGTGGATCACCTCGCTTTAAAATCACTTTACCTGACTTGTCTACTGTTTTTTTATAGGAGGCTTATTATTTAACATTCAAGCTCACAAAGAACCCTTATTGTTTAAAATTCCAATTCCAAAGGAATGACCGCGACCCTAAATTCCAACTCCGTTTAGGCATCTGTTGAGTAATACAATGCATTCCGCCACCACCAGCGTTTACATTCTCAGGATTGATTTGCACAATCTTTCGGTCTGGAAACACATCTTGTATAACTTTTTTAAAGTCTTCATCCTTTTGGCGATAAATTTCTGGCCGTCCTTCTTTCCAATATTTTGGAATCAATACAACTTTGTTGGAAATAACGAAGTTTAAATAACTTGCGGCTAATATAGTTTTGATGGGTTCATCATCTTTGATGATGGTTCCATCTTCAAATTTCATTGCCTTTAAGCGCCTGTAAACTTCATCTCTTCCATCCATCGTTACTATGATTGGAGCAGCAATTGGAACGCGGATAATTTTGAACTTGTTACCATCTTGATCAGTGGCATTTTTTAGTATTTCAAAATTGATTTCCATGCGCCTAGAGGTTTCTCTAGCTATCGGATCATTTTTCGCTTCATCTGTGGTCACTTGTGCCAGCAAGATAGTATCTGGCTTGACAAATCTAGCATATTCATCAATATGACCGCCTGTTGTTAGTACTGTAAAATATTTACCGTCTAGTTTTCCTTTATAAGTCAAATCATCATCTGTAATACCTTGTTCAAGCCAAATGACTTTTGATACATTAAAAATTCGCTTAAATTCAGCTTCGATTTGCTCTTGAGTCATTCCTGGACTGCGAGTTTTTTCAACTGCTTTTGTTACCATTAAAACGCCTTTTCCATTGAATTCCCTGTCACCACCTTCACCAATCAAACTTGAACGGATAATCGGTAATTTCATATCACGGGCAATTAGCCGATCAACGCTTTCATCTGTCATTGCAGATTCGCTGGTTGGCTCATCATAACTCGTATTATCATAGCCAAAGTCTGCGATTTTCAACTCACTTTTCTTGTTTCTTAAAAAGATAGGGCCCATGTCACGAACCCATATATCAGCGTGAGGGACAATATGCAAGCGGACATAATCCAGAGGAATTTGAATATCCCTTAACCATAATTCTACTTTTTTCAACTCGGCGTGATCTTGCACCATCAAATCGACTTTGATTTCAGGGCCTAAGGCATTG
>CAIYXP010000459.1 GCA_903930145.1 uncultured Methylococcaceae bacterium | reverse complement strand
CTCTGTTCTACTAAACCCCACCATCAACCTAGCCATCGAAGCGGGGGAAAAGATACTCGCCATTTATTCGGCAGATTTTCAGGTGGACTATAAAGCCGACAATTCCCCGTTGACTGCTGCCGACTTGGCAGCCCATGAGTGTATATCTAGGGGATTGATTAATCTACTAGGGGCTTATCCCGTGCTTTCCGAAGAGTCGGCAGAAATTCCTTTTGAACAACGCGAATCATGGGAAACCTATTGGCTGATCGATCCTCTGGACGGCACTAAAGAGTTTGTCAAACGCAATGGCGAATTCACCATCAATATTGCCTTGATTCATCAACATAAGCCAGTATTAGGGGTGGTTTATGCGCCCGTTACCGAGGTTTGTTATTATGCCACCGCTGAAACCGGCGCTTATAAAATGGAAGGCCGGGGGGAAGCCAAGAGAATTTCTGTTCGAACCCCGGCGGCAGAGATTCCAGTCGTGGTCGGTAGCCGGTCGCACTTAACGCCTGAAGTGAAGCAATACCTTTCACGACTTGGCAATCACGAAATGAAATCGGTGGGGAGTTCACTGAAATTTTGCCTAGTGGCGGAGGCTCAGGCCGATCTTTACCCACGCCTTGGACCCACTTCCGAATGGGATACGGCAGCCGCTCAATGCGTAGTCGAATCCGCATGGGGCAGGGTGATTGATTTGAACGGGCAAGCCTTGCGTTACAACACCAAACCCTCGTTACTGAATCCTTATTTCCTGGTATTTGGCGACAACTCACGGGATTGGTTGTCCTTTATGTGACCGAATAGAACGTGGAAAGTCTATGGTACACTAACAGTGGAAGTTACAATTACCCCTAATTGATAAGAGGCTTTAACCATGGCATCCACTCTCCCACCCGATTCAAACGAAGAAAATAAATCGTTTAAGATGATGATACTGGCATTTGTCATGGCACTCATAGCCATTATCCAGTCGATAATCCGCAAACCGTTTAGACGCTGAGGCAGTTCTCGCAAAACAGGGGTCTGGCAATGCTTAACAAGACTTGGCTTGAAAAACTCTTGCTTGGTTTGCTATTGACACCTTTGAGTGTAAGCCCAGTGCAAGCCCATGAGCATGTCCATGACGCAATGCAAGGCCATTGGATGGCCCCTGCAAAAGAAGCCAAGCGACAAAACCCGGTTAAAGCCAGCCCAGAGTCGGTTGCACGAGGGGCTGCTTTGTTTCAAACCCATTGCGCGGCTTGCCATGGTGCAACGGGTTTGGGCGATGGTTCGGCTGCGTTGAACATGAACCCGAAACCGCAGAACCTGAAAGAAATGTCCAATCATCATAGTGATGGCGATTTGGCTTGGAAAATCGCCAATGGCCGCGGACCTATGCCAAGTTGGAAGAAAACCCTCAAGCAAAAACAGATTTGGGATTTGGTTAATTTCATCCGCAAATTGGCTGCTTCATAGTTGTATGTTGGCATCCTTATGCCAACTTAACCCCACTCGCTATTGCCGTCAATGGCTTGCAGCATTGCTGACATTCGTTATTCCGAAGTCAACCCCGCCGCCTGCACATCGGCATGGTAAGACGAGCGGACTAAAGGCGCACTGGCGACATTGGCAAAGCCCAAATTTTTGGCAAGTTCAGCCAGAGTGTCAAACTCTTCCGGGCTGACATAACGGGCGACGGGCAAATGATCCCGGCTAGGTTGTAGATACTGGCCTAAGGTCAACATATCGCAACCATGTTCGCGCAAATCCCGCAAAGTCTTTTCCACTTCTTCCATGGTTTCACCCAAGCCTAACATCAAGCCGGATTTGGTCGGAATATTTGGCTGAACCGCTTTAAATTCTCGCAGCAATTGCAAGGAACCTTGATAATCTGCTCCGGGTCGGGCTTGGCGGTACAGCCTAGGCACGGTTTCCAGATTGTGGTTGAACACATCCGGCGGATAGGCTTGCAAGGCGGCTAGGGCTTTTTCTACCCGCCCACGAAAATCAGGGACTAGGATTTCAATTTTAGTATTTGGTGTTTCGCGGCGGATGGCCTGAATGCAATCGGCAAAATGACCTGCCCCGCCATCGCGTAGGTCGTCACGATCCACCGACGTAACCACGACATAACGCAATTTCATATCGGCTATCGCACGGGCCAGATGATTGGGTTCTTCCATATCCAAAGGTTTTGGCCTGCCATGGGCCACATCGCAAAACGGGCAGCGGCGTGTGCAAATATCACCCATAATCATAAAGGTCGCCGTGCCATGGCTGAAACATTCACCCAAATTGGGGCAAGCGGCTTCTTCGCAGACCGAATGCAAGCCATTTTCCCGCAACAGGCGTTTGATGTTTGTGGTGTGTTCATTGTCGCCCGCTTTTACTCGAATCCAAGACGGCTTGCGCAATGGCGTTGTAGTGGGCTCGACTTTAATCGGTATGCGCGAAAGTTTCTCCGCCTTGCGTTGGTGGGTTTCCGGGGTCAGTCGGGAAGGAGCGAGGAAATTATTTTGGTCTGTCATGGGATTTGGCGATAATCTACAAAAAGAGTCTTCTAGATAAAATACTGGTTAAATTGAGGCACGTCAAAGCAAATTCAGGAAACAATCCAGCTTGTCAGGGCCAAAGCTTGCTTGGCCTGTCAAAGCAAGCTTTGACGCTCCAAACGAACCTCTTGCTTATCCCCAAAATCCGTGACGGCAAGGCAATGGCTTACGATGGGACTTGACCCGTCAATTAGGCATTGGACAATCTCATCCTGCAACAAGCGATCAGCCTTGGTGACCCGCTGATGGTGGCGAAGGTGTTCCACCCAAGAATCGAATAGAAAAGTCTCCACATAACAATGGCTATCAGCGGCATCTTGGAACAACTGCCAATAGAATGCGCCATCCCTGCGACGTGTCACTCTCAACCGGGACATCAGGCGCAGAAACTCGGATAAATGGAGAGGGTCCACCAGGTAGGTCAGCGTCACCAAAGCCGGACCCCGATCCAGTTCTGGCTCTTGGTCCACCACTGGCGACGGCCAATGCAAAGAGGGGGTGAGGTCAACCCCTTCCATCTGTATCAGCTTGATCCGCCAAGTGAAAAGCACACTAAACGCCAAACCGACTGCCGACAGTTGCAAAGCGACAGCCAACGAGTAATGTGTCGCAATTTGACCCCAAATCAATGCGCCACAGGCCATTCCGCCCATAAACATGACCATGACCATGGACAATCCACGGGCGCGCACCCAAGTGGGTAATGCCGTTTGCGCTGCGCCTTGTAAGGTGGACATTACTCCAAGCCAAGCCATTCCAGCCACAAATGTCGTGGCATAAAACCAAAGCAGCGTAGGCGCTAAAGCCATGAATGCGAGGGTTGCCGCATAGAGTGTCATGCAGAGTTTTTTTAAAAGATCGGTGCTCATCCTCTGACGCAAGCTAGGCAGAATGAATACGCTGATGATCGCGCCCAATCCAACTGAAGCCAACGCCATCCCATAATCGCCGGGTCCACCATGAAACTCAAGCCTCACCAAGATAGGCAATAAAGCCCAACTGGCACTGCCGAAAATAAAGAAAGTGCCAGCCCTAATCATGATGGCAAGCATCGGTTGGGAATGCCGCACATAGCGATAACCGTTGCGAATGGCGCCCAGCATCCGTTCGGCAGGCAATTCGCTGGTTTTGGTCGGGTTTTTCCAGCGAAACAACACCACAAGAACGCCAATAAAAGACAAGGCGTTGAGTAAAAACACCATGCCGGGTGACGTGACCGCCATGATATAGCCAGCCAAAGCCGGACCTATGGCCTTGGAAACATTCATCGCCAAACCATTTAGGGTGACTGCGGCATGTAATTCATTCTGTTCGACTAAATCCGGCAACATCGCAGACCAAGCGGGCATGGAGAATGCCGCACCAATGCCCAAACAGAGGGTCAGAACCAGCAAGCCTGAAGCATTAATCAAACCTAACAAAGTCAGCACACTTAGCACAGTGGCGGTCAGCAGCATCCAAGCCTGGGCCACTAGCAACAAATGCCGACGGTCCACAATGTCAGCGAGCGCACCCGCCGGCAAGGCCAATAACATCATCGGAAACATCGTGGCAGCTTGCACTAAGGCCACCAACAGTGGAGAAGTGGACAAGCTGGTCATCAACCAGCCAGCGCCTACATCCTGCATCCAAGTTCCTATATTTGAAACTAATTCAACGATCCAAATGGCTCGAAAAACAGGATGGGCAAGGGGGGCAAAAGCACTTTGTTCTTTGTTGACCAAAGAGGATTTTATTGACATTTGGATTCAAAGGTAAATGGATTTTTCATCGAGCTAAAGATTGTTAGAGCATTTTCAAACGAGTAAAGTCCTATCGACATCACCTTGACTGGATGGTTTGACCATTTTAATCCAGATGAACCTTCTGCCAGCATCGAATTTCATAAATTTGAATGAATTATGGGCAATTTTGTCACAATAGATGTCACACCCAGCGATTGCAACGCAAGCCTACAGCTTATCGGCCTGAGATTTAACAATTTCACGGTCTCACTCATACAACGAGTGCGTGCTTAGGATAAAATAACTGCATTGCCTGATTGGAGTTAATAATGAACATTCAAAACTACCGAGAAGACTATCATGCTTGGGCCTTGAAAAATGCCCAGCTATTGCGTGAAGGAAGGTTTGAAGAAATTGATATTGATAATATCGCCGAGGAGTTGGAAGACATGGGCGCGAGCAAAGAACGGGAATTAGAAAGCCGTTTGGGAGTTTTGCTGGCTCACTTATTAAAATGGGTTTATCAACCTGAACGGCGAAGTAATAGTTGGCTGGCAACTATCGAAGAACAACGCCGCCGAATTGAACGCTTGGTTAGAAAAAACCCAAGTTTGAAACCAAAAATCGACGATTGTTTTTTAGATGCTTATGGTGATGCTCGCTTGATTGCCTCACGAGAGACTGGCTTAAACAAAAAAATATTTCCTGAAGAAAGTCCCTTCACCTTGGAACAAACATTAAACAACGATTTCTGGCCCGAATAAACTTTAAATCAATTAGGTATGAATACAATGCAATGGGAAACCGTCATCGGGCTTGAAGTCCATGCCCAACTCGCCACAAAATCCAAAATCTTTTCTGCGGCAGCCACTGCCTATGGGGCTGAACCGAATACCCAAGCCTGTACGATAGACTTAGGCATGCCCGGTGTCTTGCCAGTGCTAAATGCCGAGGCCGTGCGTATGGCGGTCAAATTTGGCTTGGCCATCAATGCGCATATCGCGCCAAAATCGGTATTTGCGCGGAAAAATTATTTTTATCCCGACCTACCAAAAGGCTATCAAATCAGCCAATATGACTTGCCTGTCGTCGGCAATGGCAAATTGGACATTTTGGTGGACGGCAATGTAATGACCATCGGCATTACTCGCGCCCATTTGGAAGAAGATGCCGGCAAATCGCTACACGAAGACTTTCAAGGGATGTCTGGCATAGACTTGAACCGGGCTGGAACCCCGTTGCTGGAAATCGTTTCCGAACCTGATATGCGCTCGGCTAAAGAAGCCGTGGCCTATCTAAAAAAACTCCATTCCTTAGTACGCTATCTGGAAATCTGCGACGGCAACATGCAGGAAGGCTCGTTTCGCTGCGATGCCAACGTCTCCGTGCGCCCCAAAGGCCAAAAGGAATTCGGCACCCGTGCCGAAATTAAAAATTTAAACTCCTTTCGCTTTGTCGAAAAAGCCATCAACTTTGAAGTGGAACGGCAGATTGAATTGATCGAAAGCGGTGGCAAAATCGTACAAGAAACCCGACTCTACGATTCCGTCAAGGACGAAACCCGCTCGATGCGCAGTAAGGAAGAAGCCAACGATTACCGATATTTCCCCGATCCTGATTTATTACCGCTGGAAATCACCGATGCATTCGCCAGCGAAGTTCGCAAAACCTTGCCTGAATTGCCCGATGCCAAGCGCGACCGCTTCAAAACTCAATATGGTTTGGGTGATTATGATGCAGCCGTGTTGACTGCCACTCGCGAATTGGCCGATTTTTTTGAAGCCGTCACAGCAGAAGCAGGCGGGGATGCCAAATTGAGTGCCAATTGGGTCATGGGAGATTTTTCAGCAGCCCTCAACAAGGCTGGATTGGAAATCGATCAAAGCCCCGTCGAAGCTACTCGCCTAGCCGGTTTGATCCGCCGCATAGCCGATGACACCATCTCTGGCAAAATTGCCAAACAGGTTTTTGAGGCATTATGGGAAAGCCAAGACACGGCTGATGAAATCATTGAAAAGCAAGGGCTGAAACAAATTACAGACACCTCCGCGATTGAAGCCATCATTGACCAGATCATCGCCGACAATCCCACTCAATTGGAGCAATACCGCTCCGGCAAGGATAAATTGTTTGGATTCTTTGTCGGTCAAGCCATGAAAGCCACCCAAGGCAAAGCCAACCCGCAACAGTTGAATGATTTGTTGAAAGCAAAATTGAACGCTTAGTTCCTAAAGGTTTAAGCTTGCACGAGGCGCATCGATCAATAAATCCGATAGATGCGCTTTGTTTTTATATTCAACGCTTAGCTTCAAAAAAATAAAGCGAATTGAAAATTTTCAGGAATGCCTGAAGATTTGGGATCACAAAATCGCACTACGAGTTTGATTTTGGATTTGAGGCTTGTTTTTGCGATTTCAAAGAATTCCTTTCCTTTCAATGCGCATTCGCCAATACTTCGCTTGCCCATTGGCTCAGGCTTTTTCCATGACTCAGCCATCATTACAGCATGGGCATGAACTTCGGGAGGGATATTTAGGTGTAGATCACCTGTAAAAGGTTTTTGGGCGGGCATTCCAGTTTTTTCGCTAACGGCAAGATAATGATCGACAGCCGCTTGGAATTCCGCTTCCAATTCTGTCACGCTTTCACCATGAAAAGTGACAATATCAGTAATACCCGCCAGTCGCCCGACGAAAATATGGTCTTCGGCATCGTATTGGATGTTAGCCGCGTAGCCTTTGTAAGTCATGATATTCATGGTTTAATACCTACCTCAGCACATCCTAGGTTCTAAAAGCGTCACGCGGCAGACAGTACTGGCCTAAAGGACAGGCGAATATCCACCTCATCCCAAGGTACAAACACCTTGCCGTCATCGTTTTTGGAAATCAACTCATGCGCCATCAATGCTTCAATATCTCTGTTAACATTGCTGTCATCGCGTCCCAAGGTTTTTGCCAAAGCCTTAGGGGATAATGCCCCGGATTGCTGTAATACTTCCAATAGTTGTAAACGCTGCGGGGTCAATTCACTGAACATCCGTTCGACTGAATGGAATCCGATATGATAATCCGCATCGGCAACCGCCAACCCGGCATCCACCTGCCGCGCTATTTCTAGGGCAGACTGAGCGTATTCTCCCCTTCGCACGATTTCAATGATGGCTTTCATCGCTTCAACCTCTTTACGTCATTCAAAAAATCTAAAATTAATTGCTCCAACGACACATAGGGATAGGCTTCCTCTCTGTCTCCATAATGCCGATGATCCCCCTTGCCGTCCTCGTTGTCGTAGCGGACTAGGCATTTTCCCCTGCGTCCGCAATATAACCTGTATTTGAAGTCATGATTGCTCCCCTTGAGTGGTTGCTGCACTTGCCAAACCACCATCTGGACTATAACTCCATCGTCTCCTAGTTCTTTACTATTGATGATGTTTTGGGCTTTCACAAGTTCATTACCAGTGGATGTTTTTAGCGAGTAGCTCGGATGGAACAAAGTGAAATGCGGGGATTCGAGCCACCGCTTTCCCGGATTGCGCTTTGTTTCTTCCGGGTTTGCTAATGTGGCAATCCCTCATCTATCGGATAATGGATACTTTCATAGTCGGCAATGAAATGCCCAAGAAGTGTTACAAGGCTTGCCAATGGATGGTTTTCATCGGCTCCACCGGCATCAAGGAGATCATTCAATACCTGAATGGCGTGATCGTATTCGGACTCATTATGTATGGAATATAATGGGTGAATGGCAAATTTCCTGATAGTGATGGACAATATTTTCACTCATTGGTCTGCATTAATTAAAGTTTCAAAAGCAATAAATTACCAAATAACACCAATATCATATTGCGAGAAATACTCGTCCCTACTTACTAGAGACATGTTTTCATGCATCGCTTGTGCTATCAATAATCTAGCAATAAATTCACGACATATATTCCTCAAAATCATCCAATGGAGCATCAAAATCATCTGCCATTTTAAAAGTGCCTTTGGCACAGCCATTGTTGGGATTTTTTTTAAGGCTTCGGTGGGTGTAGCGTTCTGCTT
>CAIYXP010000458.1 GCA_903930145.1 uncultured Methylococcaceae bacterium | reverse complement strand
GCGGTGATCAGCGCGAACGAACTGATCAGGTAATCGCTGTACAAATCTAAGAGAGGGTTTTTCATGGGGCACGTTTCCAATAGGCCAGATCTACAGCGGCATTTTATGCCTTTATCAACGACCGTGCGTAACATCAGTTAATAATGACGAACGTTTTGCGGCAGCTTTTCTGGAAGCTTATGACTTGGCGATTGCTAGTGGTCGACATCTGTACTATTCGGGTGCTCGGCCTTGGGCTATCACAAACCAATTTTGCCAAGCAGTGGAAAAAGCGTTAATTGTTGCACCGAACGGTGAGTTGACAGCTTGCTATGAGGTTTGTGGGCCTGAGCATCCTTTAGCAAGGGATTTTTTCTTCGGTACTATTACAAATGATGGATATATTAAAGAAGAACCAGAAGCTCGACAAAAGCTGCAAGACAAAATTACCGAGCGGCGCTCCCTTTGTGAGACCTGTTTCTGTTACTGGCATTGTGCTGGTGATTGCCCTCCTAAAACCTTGTCTCCAGACGGAGAGGGGCATCGCCATTTTGGCGCACGCTGTGATCTCAATCGCCTGATTACCCGAGAATTGTTGGTGCGTTACATGGCAGATGGCCACGGTCTTTGGCAAGGAGAATCAAAAGTAGAAGTACAACTATTGCGTGAGGATTGAATGATGAACCAAGAAAATAAAAACGATAGTTTGAAACCGGTTCTGGTCAATTCGGAAGAACAACCGGAGATATATGGGGTCGTTAAACAAGGGGAGCTATTTGAGTTTGATCGACGCTCATTTTTGGGTGGACTTGGAGCTGGCATGTTAGTTACTGCCACTGGTTGTAGCACATCTGGCAAGCACCCAATACCAGAAGCTGAAGTGAGACGTAAGCCAACGGAAGTAAATATTTCAGATGATAATCTCAAGGCTCACACCGAAAATGTTAAAACCGTTGCAATTAGTCCAAACGGTAAATTTCTAGCCTCTGGCAGCAGTGATAAATCAATTAAAGTGTGGTCAATGTCGGAGAACAAGCTCCTAACGAAGTTTAGAGGCGGTTCGGGGAGTGTAAACGCTGTTGCCATTAGTCCAGACAGTAGCTACTTAGTATCCGGTAACAGTTTGAACACCATTGAAATGTGGTCGCTTCCTGAAGGTAGACCTCAGACTGTACTCAAGGGCCATTCAAAATCTGTCAATACTGTCACCATTAGTCCGGACGGTAATGTCCTTGCTTCTGGCAGTGATGATAAAACTGTTAAATTGTGGTCATTGCCCGAAGGAAAACCCATTGATACAATTCAAGAACAAGAAGATATTAAATCATTAGCCATTAGTCCTGATAATAAACTATTAGTAGCTGGACATAAAACTATCGCGGTGTTTTCATTACCTGAAGGTACTCCACTTATGACGCTCAGTGGTCACACGGGCGCTGTAAATTCTGTCGCCATTAATGCCGATGGCAAGATTCTGGCATCAGCAGGCAATGACGAGACCATAAAATTGTGGTCATTGCCTGATGGTAAACCTTTAGCAACGCTTAATGGGCATTCGGGCGCGGTTAATTCTGTCGCCTTTACCCCAGACGGTAAGTCACTCATATCCGGCGGTGATGATAACACCACAAGGTTATGGTCGCTTGCCGAGAATAAACTGCTTACCACATTTAGGGGACACTCGGAATCAGTAAGTTCTGTTTCCATAAGCCCTGATGGTGCATGGGTAAGTTCTGGCCGTAGTGATGGTACCATCAAACTATGGTCAATGCCCGATGGGGAAGTCAGTAAAACATTATGGGATCCTTCAATCACGGAAAAAGGGACTCCAGCAAAACTATATTCCCAGATGGGTGCAGGCATTTTAACCGCTCCTTGCGGAACTCCTATTCCGAGTGGATCAACCTGCGTATGTGATTGTATTGGAGGATCAAAAAATTATCGAGATACCAAGCTCATTTGCATTTGCGATATGGTCACAACATCAGCGTCAACCACAATACCTGCGGGTTATTGCTATTGCGACCTTATTGCCGTTGGAACATATGAGGCCCCTTTACCTCCAGGTCATACGAGAGAATGGTCTGGAACCGTTTGTAAATGTAATACCATATGCACATGTAATACCGTTTGTACATGTGATAATCACACCGTTCCCGTTTGTACATGCGACAAAGTATGTACTTGTGATAATCATAAAATCTGTAAGTGTGACACCATATGCTCGTGTAACCACCACAGCTACCATTACTGGCGTCCTAACTGATAGCGACCAGTGCAAGGTACTGCGTAAATCAATGAATATTCCGATCATAACGAGTTATTGAAAAATGAATCAGGAACCGACTGATAGAGTTCGTCGCGCCTTTTTCCGAGATTTTATGATGAAATCAGTGGATACCACAGTGGAGGTTATAGACGAGTTTAACGGTAAACCTCAGATGTTCATGAAGGATATTGATCGGCTTCCTGATGATATCGTTAGAAAAATTATACCAGTTTTTACTGATGGATTGGAATACCGACTGAACCTTACAACATTTTGCATAAAAAATGATAGGACAGGCGATTTTATTGAACTCTTGCGATTGGAAATAGGTGACTTTGATATTCTATGCCTGTTTGAAAGAGGGCTTGATTTGGAAGAAATTGCAGCCCAGATTGAAGAGGACAGTTGTTCGACAAATACAGCCTTATACCCTCGGGTGAAGACATTATTTCTACAACTAGCTCGCAATGCTGTATGCCACCCACTGCAATCCCTTACTAAGGAGATAAGTGAGATTCAATGGTTTTAAATATGGCAATTTCAAAATCAGATTCAATGTCATTTGTTTCTCCAACTCAAACCTATGAATTTCCTTTTGATCAGCGGATTGAAAGCCATCCATGGTTTGAAGTAGGTGATGCCATTGATGGCGAAGCTGCCAAAAAGTATTTGGCTTTGGAGAGACAATCAAAGGGCTTGCCTCACCCATATTGCATTTACGTGCATGTGCCTTTCTGCGAATCCATTTGTCGATTCTGTGCCCTTTATACTCGGGGGGTGCGGGTTAATGACGATGCTGTTTTTGACCAATATATTGATTTTGTTAAGCAATCTATTGTGAATCATCCCAATGCTAATACTGGCCTTGGTCCAACGACTGTTCATTTCGGTGGAGGTACACCGCTTCATATCGGTCTGGAGCGATTTGCTGTATTGACTCAAACTCTCAAAAAAGCGTTCGGAAGCCCGCAATCCTGTGAGTGGGCACTGGAAACAACCACTTCATCATTGAGTCATGCAACATTGGAAGTACTTAGAGGACTCGGTTTTCAGCGCATCCATCTCGGTATACAGACACTTAATGATCGGTTGCGAAAATACTATGGTCGCCATGAATCAGGCGAAGCAGCTATCGATAAGCTTCGTTTTTTTCTGGAGCAGGGTTTTTTATGTTCTGTGGATTTAATAATTGGATTCCAAGATTCCACCGAAGAGATGCTGCGGAATGACTTGCAACGGCTATATGAAGTTGGGATAAGGATGTTCTCCATCTGTGAGTTGAGGCAAAGAATTGGAAAAAGTCTGACAGCCAAGCAACATGAGGAACAAAGCCAACGGAATTATCATTTATGGCGAATAATATGGCAATTCATGCAAAGCAAGGGATTGGTTCCAATTCATTTGGGACAATTTGCCAATTCTCAGAAAAGTAATTTGTACTATACTCATCCAGCCCGTAGTGAAGACTGTGTGGCTATCGGACCCTATGCTCATGGCTCCTCAGGTCGCTTATATTACAGCAATAAACTCTTACCTGATTACTACGCAGCAATTCAGGCGGGTAATTCTCCCATCGAAAAAGCAGTCCTTTATGACGACTGCCTTGAGGCTGTCCTTGACTTAGAGCGGGAACTGCTCGCACATCAGGTGTCATTAAAAACTTTAAATAAAGTAACCAATGTATTTTCGTGCAGTTTTCCCGATCTTCTGCTTTTCTGGGAAACAAGGGGACTTTTGTTACCGGAAGGAGATGCCTCTTCATGGACAATATCGGCAGAAGGGAGTTGGTTCATAGGCAATATGATTATGCAGTTGCGTAAAATTGCGGAATACCATGAGAATGTTTGAATAGTGAAGCCGAATTAATGAGCCCCGATAAACCTCATCAAATACTCATATGATTAGAAATACCTTTCTGCTTCCGATTGTTGACAAGTGGCTTTTACATTCGCCATTGCACCAAGTTACAGCTTTGATCAATCAGAGCGCGGCGGGATTGCTCAGAGAGGAAAAGGCAGGTCAATCAATGACTGGCGAGCTTGGTGAACTCTGTAAGTTGATTTCTTGCCAACCAGACTTTATTCCTTATCAAAATAAAGGAAATATAATTCCTTCATTTTTAGGAATAATCCCCACACGTGGTTGCAACATGAGTTGTATTTACTGTAACTTTGGAGGGCCTTCGGCTAAAATGGAGTTTATGGAACCGGAGATTGCCGTAGCCGCAATCGATTGGGCAGCTGAACAGTTGGTAAATGCCGGAGAAAAGGTATTCCATATTCAGTTTTTTGGTGGCGAACCATTTGTTGCTCAAGAACTTGTTGAAATCATTATCCATCGGGCGCGTTACATATCTGCACAGAAGGGGCTGACCCCTTATTTTGATGCCTCTACCAACGGTCTTTTCAATGAACGCCAATGTCAGTTCATTGGAGATTACTTTGATGGAATCGTACTGTCATTAGATGGTCGTCCAGAATTACAAGACAAGTATCGTCCTGTTTCAAAAGATCGGCCTAGTTCCACTATTGTTGAACGTACAGCTCGTCGTTTAAGTGAGTTACCGTTGGAATTGTGCTTGAGGATGTGCATAACCGATGAATCCGTAAACTACATGGAGGAAACTACGCAATGGATGATTGAGTCATTCAATCCTTCCACTATAGATTTTGAAACTATAACTCCCGGTGAGTTGGCCAGACGTGCAGGTCTTGCCCCTCCTGACCCCTATCAATTTGCGATTCACTGCGAAAGAGCTTTTCGTTTAGCCGAAGCATCTGGGGTCAAAGCTCTTTACTCGGCATCTGTTGCAAGCAAACCTAGGTTTTCTCTCTGCCCGGTAGGAAATGATGTGGTTATCGTTTCGCCTGATGGTCGAATTAGCGCCTGTTACCTTTTACCAGAAGACTGGGAAAAGCAAGGCCTAAATCTCGATTATGGACGTATCGATCATTCTCAAGGGATAATGATCTTCTCTGATAGGCTGGATCAGATCCGTCGAGTTGCTGCAAACAAACCTCGTTGCGAAGGATGTTTCTGTCAATTTTCTTGTGCTGGCGGTTGTCATGTGAATCAGTTTAGTCTTGAAAAAAACCAGAAGTACACCGATTTCTGCATCCAAACTCGAATTATGACAGCATGCTGTCTTTTGAGGGATCTCGGATTCAAACAACTGAGTGAAGCACTTTTGGAAGATCGCGGAGCTATGGAGCGACTTTCATCTCAATCTTGTGATTACCTATAGATTATTTGGTTTAGTATTAATAAGACTATTGTTTGGCGAAGTCAGATATTGTTTGGATAGGGTGCTTGGCCAATTGAAAATTAATCATAAATTACTAAAAGGTCTCTGCTATGTGCCTTACGATATCCAATGAAAAAGCTCAACATACCACTTATCGGATTGCACCTGAAATCAAATGGGCAGTTGAGATGAAAGGACTACTAATTGTGGACGAGCTAGGGAAAAAACATTGGCTACCCTATCCTAAAGCTGCCTTGTGGGATTTAATCAGCAGGGGTCATCCTGTTACGAAAGTTTATTCTATGATGGCCCATATTGCAGCACTTAATCCGAGTTCGACCGAAGCGCTAATACATGACTCTTTGGAAGAGTGGCTCAACTTAGGTCTTTTGCTAAAGGGTTGAAGGATAGTCTCTAGTGGCAAATCTCTCTATTACAAATCGCTGCAATCGCCATTGTGATTACTGCTTTGCGCGTGAATCTTTCCAGCCTGAAAGTATTGGTGTGACCGAAATGTCATGGAATACTTTCGAACAGTCGCTGAATTTTCTAATTCGCTCGAATGTTCGAGATGTCTCGGTTTTGGGTGGGGAACCGACAATGCACCCCGAATTTATTCATTTCGTACATCGTTTGTTGGGCAGCGGTATGCGGGTACTCGTATTTACTGGTGGCTTAGTAAACGTCAGAGTATTGGATCTGCTTGAAAAAATTGATGATGACAGGCTTTCTGTATTAGTAAACGTTGTTCCACCAACTATAAACAACTTCTCATTGACGAAGAGACAGGCAACACTCTACCGTCGCTTGGGATCGCGAATTGTACTGGGCATAAACATCGCGTCGCCTGCAGTCGAACTTGGTTTTCTGCTTGAGCTTATAAACCAATATGGTTTGAATCCCTATGTTCGGCTGGGTCTTGCCCATCCAGTCTTAGGGGGAACCAACTGTTACCTTCATCCTAGGCACTACCCCGAGGTCGGAAGACGGGTGACAGCATTTGGTCTGGAAGCCCTCAACAGAGGTATTCGGATCGGGTTGGATTGTGGCTGGGTGCCCTGCTTATTTCCTGAAGGGGGTTTGTCTGCACTTGGAATGACTCCTAAAGATGTAGGTTCACGTTGCAATCCTATTTTAGATATACTGCCGAATGGTCAAGTTATTGCCTGTTATCCACTGACTTCTCATAGTCGGGAATTCATCCCTATAGATCAAGATGACTCTTAGCTCCGTTTACAATTCATTCGCCGCCTTGCCCCGCTTAGGGCTTTTCACCTCTATAAAAAGTGCTCTTCCTGCACATGGCTAGAAGAAGGTGCCTGCGTAGGAGGATGCATAGCGGCAGCCATGCGCAGAACACAGCATGCCGATGTTGCTTTTTCGGTTGCAGCCTACCACCTCAATAGTTAACCACCAGCAGTTAAAAGGGTAATCAATAAGTGATCTTACCTTCATGCAATGTCTATGAAAATTTTTTCCACTCGGCTCCATCCTGATCTGCCCATTTTTCGCCTTGATAGCGACGATCAATCATATATCTATACCCCAGGCTATTCCTGTGTCGTAACCCGTGAAGAAGCGGATGAATTACATAGTATTTTTGCTTCGAACAAATCCTGTTTTTCCGCTAGTTTGGAAAAGTTAACCACTAGCTTGGAGAATAGCTCAAGGCATTCTCAAGAAGAATGGCAAAAACTGTGCGAGATGCCATTTGAACCAGTGTGTCTCACAATATACCTAAGCAATCATTGCAACTTGCGTTGTTCCTACTGCTTTGCAGCTCCTGCCCGATTAGATCGTAGGATGGATAAATCAAGCTTGAGAAAAAAAAGGGTTCAGAATATTGGACTACCCGTCATACAAGAGAAGATAGCTGAGCATGCCGCTAGAATTGTGGCCAGTTATTGTGTGCAAAAAAACAGGCCTTTTACCTTGGTGCTTCATGGCGGAGGAGAGCCTACACTGCACTGGAAACAGTTACAGCGGTTGGTATCCCTCACGCAGGATGTAGCAAAAGAACATGACATTGATTGGTGGGGATACATTGCAACCAATGGCGTACTATCGGAGAACAAAGTGAAATGGTTGGCAGGACATTTTGATATGATTGGTCTCTCCTGTGATGGTCCTCCCATGATTCAAGACGTGCAACGCCCGACAATACGTGGCGCTGGCACATCGAAAGTGTTGGAACGAACAGCCCGGCTACTTAAACAAAGTGGAACCCCATATGCGGTTCGTGCAACCATAACTCCCGAGAATGCCGAGTACCAATTGGAAATCGTCAATTATATTTACGGTACATTAGGGGCAAACACCATCCATTTTGAACCGGTCTTCGACCCATGGGACACAGCAACATCAAAGTTCTTGCCGGCTGATGCTGAAAATTTTGTAATGGGTTTTTTATCGGCTCAGAGATTAGCTAAACAACTTGGGTGCGAGTTAAGCCTATCGGGTGTGCGTCCAGATGAAATCCACGGGCCGTATTGTAATGTTCTCAGGGATGTGCTTCAACTGACCCCGGATGGGGTTGTAAGCGCATGCTTTCTATGCACAGATGGCAATAAGGCTAACGATGTGACTATCTCGCTGACAAAGTTGAAACCTGATGATACCTCTTTTTTACCTGAACTGGATCGTATTGCCGGGATACGTCGACGCGCACTAGCAATTCCAAGTCAATGTTTTCAGTGTATCAATATATATCACTGTGTAAGGGAATGTCCAGAAGGTTGCCCTGTTACCAATGAAGATTATTATCCACGGCCAGAAGGATTTCGCTGTCAAGTTTATAAACGTCTGACAGCGGAATGGATTTTTCGGACAACTGTTGAAAGGTGATATTGTGAAGCGGTGGTTTCTGATAATGCCTCTGCTGTTAGTTGGATTGGCTGCATCCATATCGTACTCCGACGAAACAACTTGGAAACAACAAATGCAAGCAGCCACTGCAGCATACCAAGATGGTAATTTTGATTCTGCAGAAAATCACTTAAAAGCGTCAATTGAAGAAGCAGAGAAATTCAATCCTAAAGATGAGCGTTTAGCAATAAGCTTATACCACTTGGCAATACTTTATCGTAATCAAGATCGCAAGGATGAACATGGAGTTCCAAAATCAAGATTATTGTTTCAGCGCGCTTTGGGGATTTGGGAAGATTTGGCAAATGAATACCTTAAAAACTACAATTATTCTCAGGCAGAGAGGCTTTACAATCAAATTATTGAAATTAGGGAAAAGTTATTTGGATTAGATAGTGTATATCTCTCGACCTTTCTAACTAATTTAGCGATAATTTACCGACAACAAGATAACTACGAGAAGGCAGAACCGATTTTTCGACGCGCCCTAGTGATTAGAGAAAATAAACTCGGGAATAAACATGAGAGTGTGACAAAAATATTAATCGACCTCGCGATGCTTTACGAAGATCAACTTCGTTACTCTGAGGCACTTCCTCTTCATCTACGCGCTTTGGCTATTTTTGAAGGAATTTACGGATCCGATCATCAAAAAGTGGCCCAAGAATTAAGCAATATTGCTATGCTGAAAATTGCCGAAAAACAGTATACAGATGCGGAACAACTATTTTATCGCACCATGAAAATTTATGATAAAGCCCACGATAATAAGGAAGTTGCAGAGACTTTGGATCGTTTGGCATTAATGTATCAGATTCAAGGTAGGTATGCCAATGCGAGCCAAATTTACGAAAAGGCATTATCTATTAAAAAAAACGTTTATGGACCAAATCATCCAGAGATAGCGAAAAGCCTTACCAACATTGGCATCCTTTGCAAAATAGCTCTCTGTGATGATAATCAAGAAGAGTTGTTGAAATTTCAGGAAACCATTTTCTTGAAAGCTCTGAATATTTTTAAAATGGAGGGAGAGTCTATACTAATAGCATATGGACTCGATAATTTAGCTAAAGTATATTTGGATCAAAAGCGGTACGCCGATGCAGAGAAAAATTATAATGATGCCTTAGCTATAATGAAAAAAATTTACGGTGAAAATTCTTTGTTTGTGGCAAAAAGTCTTTTTAATCTGGCAAATGTTTATTTTGAAAAACATCAATACTCTGAGGCGGAGTCGCTTTACTTGCACACTTTGTCTATCTACAACACAGCTCTGGGTGCTAAACATCACGAGCAAATTATGGTCTTGGAAATGTTGTCAATTTTATATAACCGGCAAGGGCGGATTGATGATGCTCTGAATACCATCCGGCAAGCTGTATTGATAAAACGGAAGCAAACACAAAGTCTCATAGGTTTAGCAGACCCCACTGAAGTAATTATTGAACAACGTCGTCAAACACCAACATATCAGGTTCAGGCCGATATATTGACAGATGCAATTGTTTGCCAACCAGATCTGACAGCATCGCTTCAGGATGAGTTGTTTGAAACAGTGCAGCTTTCCCGTACAAGCGAAACGTCCCTTGCTTTGGCGAACATGGCTACGCGTTTTGCTGCTGGTAATGACGAATTAGCTGATTTAGTTCGCAAACGCCAGGACTCAATGACTAGGCTTACGGTAAGGAGAAGACAATTCTCAAAGGCAATCAGCGAGCCGACCGAAAGACAAAATCCAGAAAGGATGGATCAATTGAGCAAAGAAATCAAAGCGATTGAAACTCAGCTTGGTATAGATGATACTGACCTGCAACAGCGTTATCCAAAATATAGCGAACTTAGCAATCCTAAGCCCATCTCGATCAAAGAAACCCAAAGCCTACTCGACCCAGATGAAGCACTCATAAGTTATCTGGTGGGCAAAAAGGCAAGTTACCTCTGGGTAATACGTAATAAGGAAGCACATTTTATTTCTCTCGCGATTGACAAGTTGAACCTAGATAAGCAAATTCAGGCACTTCGCTACTATCTCGACCCTACTCAATGTAAAAAAGAATGCGATTACCCTACGCAAAACGCGCATGCTCTCTACAATAAGCTGTTTGCTCCCTCCAAGCCATTTTTACAGGGAGTAACCTACGTCATGTTGATTCCAGACGGTTCTTTGCAGAGATTGCCTTTTGATGTTTTGCTGTCGGAGCAACCTGCTACCGCTAAATCAACCGAATATCGGAACATGGCTTGGTTAGTACGGGATTATGCCTTTAGTGTCTTGCCTTCGGAAAGCTCGTTCCGTGCCTTGCGTCTTTTCGCAAAAGCAGAAGCAGGCAAAGATCCTTTTGTTGGTTTTGGTAATCCGTTAAATATTCCAAAGAATTCTGATTTAGTTGAATTGCCAAAAACCGCTGAGGAACTAAAGCAAATCGCTGACAAGTTAGGTGCTCCCAAACACAGTGTCTACTTGGGGGAAGCAGCCACGGAAACTGCGGTCAAAAGTATCGATCTGAGCCGTTACCGAGTGATCGAATTCGCCACACATGCCTTGAAGGCATCCGAACTCCAAAAGAATGCTGGAATTGCCGATCCGGCGTTGGTGCTGACGAAGCCGGCACACGGCAGTGAAAATGACGACGGGTGGTTAACCGCCAGCGAGGTGACACAATTGAAGCTCAATGCTGATTGGGTCATTCTTTCGGCCTGCAATACGGCCAGTTCATCCTCGGATGCCCCGGAATCTGAGGGTTTCTCGGGACTGACTAAAGCATTTTTCTATGCAGGAAGTAGAGCGTTACTAGTATCGCACTGGTACGTCGAAGATGAGTCTACAATTAAGTTAACAACCGGCATTTTCAATATATTGTCCAATAATTCTGCATTTAGTAAAGCCCAATCTGTACAAAAATCAAAATTGAAACTCATGGAAGAACACGTTTTTTCCCATCCAAAGTACTGGGCACCTTTCGTGCTTGTAGGCGATGGAAAGCGGTAATAGTTCATAAAACCTGTAGACTATCAATTAATGCATCCTGAATCCGCATTTCAATTGTTTTAGATAGAAACGTTATCTTATGTGATAAGATGTAAGTAGCCAAACAAAAATAACTTGGCATAAGAATAATTTAAAAATCAATGACATGCATGACTGATTATTTTTGTTTGACTACTTATGTCCACATAGTCTTTTTTAATCTGGAATCTAAAATTTTAATTTATTTTTCAACCTAATAGTAAGAGGATGTTATGCGAGCAAGTGTAATCGCCCTTGTAATGATCTTGGTTGGATCTAGTTGCCTAGCGGATTCACAAACCGAACAGCCGGTTCAGATGAATAATACATCGAATATTGCGCAACATTCCGGCAGCCATGCGAACAAAGGTCAAGAAAGTACTGTAAAACCAAGTACAAAGACAATCAAGAATAATAAAAACAAAATCCACAAAAGTAAACGAAATCGATCAACTAAGATGCAGACTTGTACTCATACTATAACGGCAACAAAAGAAGGCAACATAGTAGAAACAGTTCATCACTGTCATTAACCAATAGCGATAAACCACCATTTTGAACCGTGTATACAGTAAAAACTTGACATTTCAGGGATCCACCTAGAAATCCAATGTCATGTATATGTTATTTGCGCTTACAAAATAAAACCCCATATAGTGCTTACATGTCTGTGTTACGCCTGTACACACATACATTTGTTTTGTTTGTCGCATAATTAAAATTATGTCAAATATGGGCACATTGGGGGCGAAAATGCGGGAAACGGCTGCTATCAATGGCAATTACCCATCTACAGGCTGCACCGTTCATCACCTCCGATGGCGTTGCAATACCCACAAATGGCGTTTGGCACGGGTTGCCGCGACATGGAGCAAACAGCGTTCTGCCGTCTCGGAGTCGTCATTGACGCCTGCGTCCCCATTTCCAGAGAATGCCTCGGCAATTGATGCTTGTTGAACGGCTTAAACCCATTCTAACCCGCTTTATCCTTGTTCATTGCTATTCAATGGGAATATACTTAGGTTAAATCCCACCAATCGGATGCAACCACCTACCCAAGCACACCGCCCATGCAAGACCGCTGGCTATCAGTCGATGAAATTGCCGAATACCTCGGCGTTGCCAAAGACACCATCTATAACTGGGTGACCCACAAGGGGATGCCGGGCCACAAGGTCGGTCGGTTTTGGAAATTCAAAAAAGATGATGTTGACTCATGGGTTCGCGAAGGCGGCTCGGCAGCCTCCAGTGATGACCCAGACGATAAGGAGCCTACCCTTGGCTAAGAAAGCCCCCAAACAAGAAGATAGTGAAATCGGTGCCGAACTAGCAGAAACGGAGCAATCGCCCGAAAGCGGCATTGAAGACGGCAAGGTCTTCGATTACATCACCGGCAACCCGGTCAAGGATACCGACAAGGAGCGCATCCGCCAGCGCATCGCCCGCGCCATCATCCATGAATATGGCATCGCCGCCGAAGACATGGAACCCGACTATAAGCTGAAGGTCGGCGGCAAAATCCGGAAGATCGACATCGCCATCTTCCAGCCCGGCAGTGTGCATGAATTGGCGAACCTTTATCGTGTGGTGGTGGTGGAAAAAGAGCCGAAGTTCGGCACTAAGGGCGCATACCGCATGCGCGACCCTGACGAGGCAAGTAAAGAGTTCGAATTACTGTACAACGTGATGGCCGAAGTCGATAGCTGCGACTATGGCCTGTGGACCAACGGGCTTGAATTCTTCTTCTTTAAAAAGGAAGTGGCCCGCTTCGACATCAAGTTCAAGCCGATTGGCGATTGGCCTATGGGCGACGACACCATCGGCACCCGCGAAGTGGCCTCCCTCGCCAAAATGCGCCGGGCCGATCCGGTCATGCTGCGCATCGCCTTCCGCCGTTGTCACAACTACATACACGGCAATGAAGGTATGCCAAAGGATGCCGCTTTTTGGCAGTTCCTCTATCTGATTTTCTGCAAAATGTACGATGAACGCAGGCTCGGCGAGCATCGCGACTTCTGGGCCGGGCCTTACGAACCCTTTAGCCCGGATGGGCAGAAGGCCATCCGCAAACGCATCGAACCGCTGTTTGTGGCGGTGAAAAAAGCCTACCCGGACCTGTTCAAAGGCAACGAAGAAATCACCCTGTCCGACCGGGCGCTGGCTTTCATCGTCTCCGAGTTGTCACGCTACGACTTCGCCCGCACCGATGTCGATGCCAAGGGCGCGGCCTATCAGGAAATTGTCGGCACTAACCTGCGTGGCGACCGGGGCCAATACTTCACGCCGCGCGGGGCGATCCGCTTGGTAATCCAAATGCTCGCGCCGAAGGAACAGGAACGGGTATTGGACCCGGCTTGCGGCACTGGCGGTTTTCTGGTCGAGACCTTGAATTATCTGATGAAGGAATTCCGCAAAGAAAAGCAACTCAAGGCCGGGGATGAAAACACCCAGGAATTTATCTCCTTGCGTGACCGCCTCGCCGACTTTGCCACCAAAAAGCTATTTGGTGCGGACTTCGACCCATTCTTGGTTCGCGCAGCGCAGATGAACGTCATGATGGCCGGCAACTCGCTGGGCCATCTTTACCACCTGAACTCCTTGGAATTTCCGGTGGGGCATTTGCCCGGTGTCAAGCCCGCCAAGGATGCCGTGGGCTTGGGCACAGTCGATGTCATCGCCACCAACCCGCCTTTCGGCTCGGACATTCCGATTACCGAACGGACCATACTCGAACACTACGAACTGGCCCGACGCTGGGAGCGGCAAGGCTGCGGCTTCGTCATGACCCAGACGCTTAAACCCGCCGTTTCGCCGGAAGTGTTGTTCATTGAACGCTGTGTGCAGTGGCTCAAACCGGGTGGGCGGATGGGCATCGTGTTGCCTGATGGCATCCTCGGCAATCCCGGCGACGAGTATATCCGCTATTGGATACTGCGCCATTGTTGGGTATTGGCGAGTATTGACTTGCCGGTGGAATCCTTCATCGTCGAGGCCAATGTCAACATTCTAACCAGCTTGCTGTTCTTAAAGAAGAAAACCCAGCAAGAGATTCAGGCAGCAGACCTAGGCAACAAACAGGATTATCCGGTGTTCATGGCTGTTGCCGAAAAGGTCGGTTTTGACCGGCGTGGCAACATCCTCTACAAGCGCCAACCCGATGGCGAAGAAATCTTGGAGGATACGACCTTCGAGGAAAAGGTGCGTATCGGCGGGCACATGGAAACCCGCACCCTGCACCGCAAAACCAAGATTCTCGACGACGACTTGCCGGAAATCGCCAAAGCCTATGCTGAATTCCGCGCCAAACATAAGGAGCCGGGGGCATGATTACCCGCTTGGAAGCCACCCGTTACCGTTGCTTTGAGCGACTGGCTATTGATTTAAGCGAGTTTCAAATCATTGTCGGGGCTAATGGGGCAGGGAAAACCACTTTGCTGGATATTCCGGTATTGTTGGGAGAATTGCTGGTAGCGGAAAATATAAGCAATGTCTTTCTAGTCAAATCCGCCGACAAACCCGCCCGTGCCAGCAGTTTCCGCCAACTGATATTTGCCCAGCAGGGCTATGATTTTTCGTTTGCTGTTGAAGCCCGGTTGCCTAGCGAAATATGCCAGCAGCTTGTCGATTCAAAGTGTACTGATTCGTGGCGTGGCGAAGGAGTTCAACCTTGGCAGGAGAAGCTAAAGAATACTCCTGATCTCTGGCCCACCCATATTCGTTATGAATTGCGCTTGGCACTTATCAACGAGCGCGAACTTGGGATTAAAGACGAAAACTTATTTGTTTTCTCTAAATCGGATGCAAAAAGCTTGGATACAGATACTTTGCAAGATGATGGCGACGACGTTACCTATTGGCATCGCATCTTGGAGCGTAAATCTGATGGTTTATCCCATTTTTACCCAGAACTCAAGGAATCGCGGGGTCAGGAAGCCGATATGACGAGTTTCCGCCTCAAGCCCGGCTTGCTGGCCATGTCGGCAGTAGTTTATCAAGCCGACTATTACCCGGCAGCAAACTGGCTGTATGAACTCTTGACCGCGCAAACGGTGTTTCTGAATCCTAATTGGTCAAAGCTGAGAGCAGCCAGCCCACCGGGGCAGGAAAAAACCATCATCCCCTCGGCGCTCAATCTGCCTTGGCTGGCACTTGATCTTAAAAATCAAGGCATGCCGGCAGATACCAGCGAAACAGAAAAGGCAGCTTATCGGAATCCCGATTATGCGGACTGGGTGGCCCATGTCAAAACCGCGTTGCCGCAAGTCGAAGATATTGATGTGCGCGAACGGGAAGACGACCATCATGCCTATTTTGAATTGAGTTATAGCGGTGGTTTCAAAGTACCCTCGTCTGGATTATCGGACGGCACTTTGCGCATCCTCACGCTGACCCTGTTGCCGTATCTCAGCAAACAGCCCTCGATTCTGGTCACGGAGGAACCGGAGAACGGACTCCATCCGTATGCCATCGAAACTGTGTTGCAATCGCTCTCGTCGATGTACGACAGCCAAGTTTGGGTATCGTCGCATTCGCCTATCGTATTAGCCAGCTCCAAGCCCAAGCAGTTGTTGTGCGCCCAGCTTTCCCATAATGGCGGAGTGGAAATAATTGCCGGAGACAAACATCCGCATTTGCAAGCTTGGCGAGGTGAAATTAGCTTGGGAACCTTGTTTGCCGCCGGGGTGTTGGGATGAAGCGGGATTGCATGTTTTTCGTTGCTGATCTCAATATGATGGAAACTTTCAAGGGTTTTCTAACTCGCAGCCAGTTTCATAAAAGTATAGGGTGCGGGCCTTTTGTCTTTGACTCGTTGACAGATATTCGACATGCAGGGGGTATCGCTGACGGATTGCATATTCGCGTAGCCCGTGATGATAAGTTGAGCCTATTGTTGCGTGGTTATCAAAATACTCATTACAAGCTAGTCGTCGCCTTAGACTGCGAATTTGACTGCGAATTTGACGGGTCGCCCAGACAAACTGTTATACGGAGGAACTTGAGCCTAGAGTTGCAAAATATCGGCTGGTCTGCTGCTGACTTCATTGTCCTTGCTATCGAACCTGAGCTTGAGCAATGGATTTGGCAGGATAGCGTTCATGTCGAAGCCGCGTTAAAACACCGCGCACCGCCCAGTTTGCGCGAAGTTTTGCTTCAACAGGGTGTATGGCCGGACGGCGAGCCAAAACCCAACAACCCTAAGGAAACCTTGAAAGACGTTGTCTTCAAGAACAAAGTAAGGCGTTCCTCGGCGATCTATGGCGAAATTGCCCGCAAGGTTTCAGTTAAGCATTGTGTAGATCCTGAGTTTCAACGCCTAATGGCCCAGCTTAGGATTTGGTTCCCAGCGGAGGGTGCAACATGAGATTCAAGCGTTTTGAAAATGCAAAACTAACCACATTTTTTCAGAGGTCTGGTTGATGAATACCGTCATGCTTGAATTGCCTATCGATGCACTGGCCTTGCCCGGCGTCTCGCCGGAAGAACTGGCACGGGAGGCTAAGTTTATGTTGGCGCTGAAGTTGTTCGAGGTGGGCCGCTTGAGTTCCGGCAAGGCCGGTAGGCTTTGCGGCATGGGGCGGGTGGAATTTCTTCTTGCCGCTGGACGCGCCGGGGTGCCGGTCGTGGATTTGGATGGCGATGAATTAGGCGCGGAGTTTGCCGCGAATGATTGAACGGGCGGTGGTCAATTCCGGGCCGTTGGTCGCCTTGTCGCTGCTCGGACAGCTTCAGCTATTACCGGCTTTGTATGCCGAATGTTGGGTGCCGCAGACGGTTTATAACGAGGTGGCGGTGGCTGGCATCGGCAAGCCTGGCGCAAGCTCACTGCAAGCCGCCGACTGGCAGGCGCGAGTGCGATCGGGGCCGGTTCCCGATCCGTTATTAGTGATGGAATTGGACGCCGGCGAGGCCGAGGTTATCAGCTTGGCCCGGCATTTGTCCCCGTGCATGGCGATTATCGACGAGCGCCGGGGTCGGCGCATCGCGCAGCAGGTTTATGGCCTTCCCGTCAAAGGGACGGCGGGGATTTTGGTTGAAGCCTATCGCCTTGGGCTGATTTCCGCCGTGCGGCCTAGGTTGTTAGAATTACGGGCGGCGGGTTACTTCATCGCCGACAGTGTGATTGCTGCTGCAAGTCATGCGGTCGGTGAATAGACACAAGTTACCTGGCCCACACATCGAAATGGAATAACATGAAATTCGAGAGTTTCAAGAATGCGCGGATCGTGCGGTCGAGTTGGCTGGATGAAGGCGGGCGGCGGCTGGATTGCGGACCTTATATGTCGGGGGCATTGGAGGCGCGGGACATACTGAAAAACCTAAAGGCGCGGAAGGATACGTTGAAGTCGCTGACAGCGGGGCATAATGGCGGTATTTATAACGGGCCAATGTTTCGACGCAATTATGTGGATTCACCAGAATATGGAGTGCCTTTTATTACTAGCGGGTCAATGCTGCTGGCTGATTTATCCACATTGCCGTTACTGCGTAAGAAGGATGCGCAATCCTCACGTTTATCCTATTTAAAATTGAAAGCCGGCACAACACTCATTTCTTGCTCAGGCACGATTGGGCGCATGACCTATGTGCGCCCTGATATGGCGGATATGTGGTCGTCTCAGGATGTGTTGAAAGTCGTTCCCGACGAAGCCAAGATTCCGCCGGGTTATCTCTATGCTTTTCTATCCAGCAAGTTTGGTGTGCCGCTGGTGGTATCTGGAACCTATGGAGCGATTATTCAACATATAGAGGCTGAGCATATAGCCGAGAAGGTGACTGTACCCAGATTTGGGGCTTACCTCGAAAACAGAGTTCATGAACTCATTACAAAGGCAGCGGGCAAACGTGACCAAGCCAACCGAGTTTTACAGGGTGCAATTGCCGAGCTTATAGACCTTTTAAAACTTCAACCTCTATCCCCTGCGCCGTCTACGACACCCTTCTCGATAACTGTCGCTTCTTCTTCTGAAGTTCAATCACGGTTAGATGCGTTTTTTTATAGTACCTACCATCGGCAAGCTGTAGCCGCTCTTGATGGGTGCAATGAGGAAATAAGGTTACTCAAAAATGCGGTTATATCTATCGAGGAGCCGAACCGATTCAAAAGAATAGTGCTGAACGATGATTCAGAGGGTACTCCTCTATTTGGAACGTCTGCGATTTTTTGGAACGATCCAGAACCTTCTTACCATATTCCTTCAAAGTCCGCTGCGCCATGCATTGTCTCAAGAAAAACATTGCTAATTCCACGTTCTGGCCAACTTTCTGGAGTTATAGGCAAAGTCGTCTTGCCCTATGGGCGCATAATTGGTGGTGCGGTTTCGGAAGACGCGATAAGGATTCATTGCCACACCGAAAGCGATGCAGGGTTTTTGTTTGTGTTCCTCTCCTCTGAATACGGTGTAAGGCAGCTAAAAGCGAGGGCTTTTGGGACTTCGATTCCACATCTTGATGTTCGCCAAATTAGTAATTGCTTGGTATTGAGCCGTAGCCATCCACTTTGGGAAAGCTTAGGAGATAAAGGCTTAATGGTTTCTATGCTAAGGGGGGAGGCGATTGAGATGGAAGACTCTGCAAAGAGGATCGTCGAATACGCAATTGAATCGGACAATACCTAATGTCCAAAATAATCCCCATAGGCCAACCCGCCAACGATGCCGAGCGTCTGGCGATTGCCTATTTGCGGGATCATTTCCCGGACAGTTTCACGCTGCTGCACAACTTTGAAATCGAGCACCAAGGCGAGCGCTTCGAGATCGACATCGCGCTGCTGAGTCCCCACGCACTGTACTTGATCGACGTGAAAGGCACACGGGGCGTGATTGATGTGCATGGGGCTAGGTGGTACCCGGAAGGCCGTGCGCCGTACCCCTCCCCGCTCGCCAAACTGCGTAGCCATGCCAAGACGGTCAAAGGCATCATCACCCAAAGCCATCCCGGCCGGGCCGAGTTGGACGGGCTGTATGTCGATGCCGCCGTGTTGCTGACCGCCCCGGATGCTTATCTGAACGACCCCGCCGACTTGGACGCCCCGGCGGTGGTCAGCCTCAAGGACGCTGGGCGCTTTTTCAAAGATGCGACCCGCATCCCCAGCCGTTTTGCCCGAGCCATTTCGGCTTATCAATCCTTGATTCTTCATGCCTTGAAGGTAGTCAAACCCGCCGCCGCCAAGTTGCGTTTCGGCCATTGGGAAGTGACGGAAAAACTCGGCGCAACCGACCGTTACACCGAATATCGCGCTACCAATGCCTTTGCCGGTGGCAGCGCCAGGTTGCGGGTATATCAGGCCGACCCGTATCAGCCAGAGGAAGCCCGCAAGGCAGAATCCAACCGCATCCAAAATGCTTATAAAGCACTGTCGCGCTTGCCGCTGCACCCCAACATCGTCGCGGCGCGGGATTTTTTCCCCACCGATGACGGTGTGTCGTTTGTGTTGGTCCTCGACGATGCGCCGGGGCAGGCGCTCACAATCCATCTGGCCCGCCCGCAACTGGCGTTGACGCTGGACCAAAAATGGCGCGTCGCCAAGGATTTGCTTGCCGCACTGGCCCATGCCCATCAACATGGCGTATTGCACCGCAACCTCAGCCCCGGCGCGATCCTGATTGGGCAAGACGGCACGGCACGGCTGACGGATTTCGATTTCGCCAAGGCGGGCACTGACCGCAGCCTGACCATTGCGGATGCGATCATTGACTGGGTGGAGAAGGCTTATGTGGCCCCGGAAGCCTATCGTGCGCCGGAAGCCGCCAGCCGTGCCTCGGATGTGTTTTCGGCGGGTGTGATCCTCTATGAATTGTTCACGGGCGACCAGCCGTTTGCGGGCGATCCGAGCCGGATATTCGACAACAATGGCGTGTTTCCACTGAACCCTTCGCAGCTTAGGCCGGAATTGAACGCCAGCTTGGATGAGTGGTTGCAAGGCTTGTGCCGGTTTGAGGAAGCCCAGCGGCCCACGGCTTCGGCGGCTTTGGCTGAATTGGACGCGCTTAGGAAATCTCCCCTAACCCCGCTTTTGCAAAAGGTTGGACTCGAATCACCGCCAGTGTCGGAGGATGAGGCCGAGGTGGACTATTTGGACTTGCCCGCAGGCCACCGCCTGACGCATAAATTCATCGTCGAAAAGAGGCTGGGGCGGGGCAGCTTTGGCGTGGTCTACAAGGTGATTGATACGCTAGGCGATGTGGCCCGAGCCGTGAAGCTGATTGTCAGTGACCGGCATTCCACCTTGGAACGCTTGAAGAAGGAGTATTACCCACTGGTGCGGATTGCGCCCCATCCCTGCGTCATCCAAGTGCTGGATGCTGATATTTTGCGCGGCCCGGAAATTCCTTATCTGGTGAGGAACTTGCAAAATTCATTAAAGCAAGCTGAATTAGCGGCGGCGAGTGCCAATGGAGGGGAAATAACCTGCCCAAAGTGATAAAATTGAAGTTTCTTAGAAAACAATATCTATCGGCAAATGAACAGGTTGAGAGAG
>CAIYXP010000457.1 GCA_903930145.1 uncultured Methylococcaceae bacterium | reverse complement strand
TGATGTGCCGCCTTTTCAAGAAAATTTTGCTCCGCCAAATGTTCAATCCATTTCAGACGACTTTTCGTTCGACGCAATATTAAAGGATGGGCTTGTTTCCTCTCCTGCACCGGTTGTCAAATCGGATGGCTTGGATTTTCCAGATGATTGGTTTGGTGATTTGGGTTTAGACCCAGTCAAGCAAGACACTGGATCTAGTCCTATGATTGGAAATCCTACGATTTCCAATCTGCCGTCCGCTACTCAGGAAGACGTTTTCCCTGAATTTCAATCGTTCAATCCAACGCCAGTCGAGTCCGCTGGAAGTCGCGATGCCCTAGAATCAACACCTTTCACCTTTGATTTAGGCGATGAATCTGGAAGCGCCAGTCCATTATTTGGGGGTAATAAGCAAACTGATCAGACTTCTCTATTTGGCAACGACTCCGCACCCCAGCCTGCCGGATTTCCGACCGAGCCTGAGGTCGAAGTGAAGGATGTGGCAACCCCTCCAATTTCCGAGCCTTCCATTCCGACGGTGATTGACATTCCAAAGCCTGGACGTCAAATTCCACCTTCGAGAGTTTCCGCTGTGACATCTGCATCTGCCAACGCCAAGGCTTCTATCGTTCAAGAACCAGCGTCAACTCCGGTCACGCAACCCACAGAGGATTCAGTAACTGTGGATTTGTTCCAATGTTTTTTAAATGGCTCTGGGCTGACTGAATTCCCTAAGATGAGTTTGGATGAACAGGCGAATGTTATGAGAGCGCTAGGCGAGGTCTATCGGGAAATGGTAGAAGGCATGATGATGATTTTAAGGGCTCGCACTAAGGAAAAAAGTGAAATCCGCGCAGACCGCACAGTTATCAACAGGGAAAAAAACAATCCTTTGAAGATCCTGCCATTGGCGGAAGATGCCATGAAAATCATGATAATGCGCAAACATCCAAGTTATATTGATGCAACTGTGGCGGTCAAGGAAGGATTTACCGATATCATGAAGCATCAAATGGCGATGCGTGCTGGAATCCAAGCTGCTTTAGGGGAAACACTCAAACGGTTTGAACCCTTAGGCTTTGAGAAGCGGTTTGATGAAGGCATAGTCTTTCAGAAGAAGGCTAAGTGTTGGGATGCCTACAGCAAGGCATATCCAGGATTGGTGGTCGAAGCCATGGAAAATTTATTTGGCGACACTTTCGCTAAAGCCTATGAAGAACAAATGAGGATGTTGCGCGACTAACGCGAAACAGGTTAACCCATTCATAAAAGCTGGGGAGTTTATGTCCGAATACAGCAGAGTAGTATGGTCCGAGGGTATGTTTCTCAGGCCACAGCATTTCCAGCAGCACGACCGTTTTCTTGAGAATTTGGTAAACGGCCGGTGCAAAGGCCTACGCGGCTTCGACTGGGGATTTAGATCGCTAAAACTGGATCATGGGCAATTGGCCATCGGGCGTTTAGCCCTGTTGGAATGCCGTGGCATATTTCCTGATGGCACTCCATTCGACTTGCCCGATCAGGATGATATCCCTCTATCTTTAGAAGTCCCGGAAGGTGTGCAGAATAGCCTTGTCTATCTGGTTCTGCCGCAACGGAGACCAGACTCTTCCGAAATCGACAGCGAATCATTTGCCGATAGCTTGGCTCGTTTCCGCATGCGTGAACGGGAGGTGCGCGACCACAATAGCGGCGCCGACGGACGCTATCCAGTCCAAATAGGCGGATTACGCAGCCGACTCATGCTCGAACGTCAGGAACGTTCAGGGTACGTTTGCCTAAGCGTGGCGAAAATTGTGGAATTGCGAGCCGACAAGACCGTGTTGCTGGATGAGAAGTTCATACCCGCCATCTTGCAATGCTCGGCATCCACCGTGTTAAACGGTTTCCTACGCGAATTGCATGGTTTGTTGCATACACGAGGGGAGGCGTTGGCTGGGAGAGTGGTCGAATCGGCACGAGGCGGAGCATCGGAAATTGCCGACTTTTTGCTGCTCCAAGCAATCAATCGATATCAGCCCATGCTGGAACATTTAGGCGTAAACGCTGCATTACACCCGGAAGAGTTTTTCAGATTAGGATTGCAAATTGCAGGGGAATTGGCAACGTTCTACAAGCCAAGCAAGCGGCCGGCCAATTTTCCGCCTTATAATCACGATGATTTGCAAGCCTGCTTCGAACCGCTCATGGATGAATTGCGACAATTGTTAGGCATGATATTGGAGCAAAATGCGATTCAAATTCCATTGACGCAACCTAGGCCCGGGGTGTTTGCGGCTAGGCGGCCTGATGTCAACCTACTGGATAGCGCTATATTTGTGCTTGCAGTCAAAGCAAGTGTTTCACCCGAATTATTGCGTTCTCATTTCCCCCCTCAGGTTAAAATTGGGCCAGTCGAGGAAATTCAACAATTAGTCCGTGCGGCGTTGCCGGGCATTTCCATACATTCGCTGCCGGTAGCACCAAGGCAATTGCCTTATCATGCGGGCTTCTCCTATTTCGAGTTGAACAAACAGAGCGAACTTTGGAAGAAAATGTCTAACTCGGGTGGGTTTGCACTTCATATCGGAGGCAGCTTCCCCGACCTCGAACTTGAATTTTGGGCAATCAAGAAAGGATAAACCAGTGAGCCAAGACGATCCCTTTACCCCGTTTGGGGATGACGACAGGACTATGATCCGCAGGCCATCGCCGGGGGGGCGCGCGCGACCCAGTCCTGCTGACGATCCAACCAATGCCCCAGCTTACAACACACCAAGAGTGTCTGCACCCCCTCCGTTGCCCCCTCAGGATGTCAATCTACCAGCGGGGCTTGGACCAATGGTCTCGGGCAATCCGGTGACCGCAGCGGCTTTGTCTTTGCTTTCTTTGGCTTCGAGACTGCGAAATACGGCATCCCACCGTGACATTCCCGGTTTGCAGCACCAACTGGTGAGTGAAATGCGCGGTTTTGAAAATCGTTTGTTACAGCAAGGGGTGACGCAGGAGCATACTCGCATGGCAAGCTATGTCATGTGTTCCTTGCTGGATGAATCCATACTTAACACCCCATGGGGCGCACAGAGCATCTGGGGGCAACAAAGTTTGCTGATACTTTTCCACAAAGAAGCTTGGGGTGGTGAAAAGGTGTTTCAAATCATTGACCACATCCTGCGCAGCCCTGCTCAAAATATCAATTTGATCGAACTTTGCTATTTATCCTTAAGCTTGGGGTTCCAAGGTAAATTCAGTCAAGCCAGGACTGGCGGTGTCAACGAACTGGAAAAATATCGCTTGGAACTTTACCGGCACATTCAACGAGTCCGGGGGGATTTTGAACGTGCGTTGTCGCCGCGTTGGCAGGGGCTTAAGGATGTGCGCAATGCGCTTATGAAATTTGTACCGCTGTGGGTTGTGGCTGCGGTTGCGGGTGCGGTTCTGCTATTGGCTTATTTGGCATTTTTGTTTTCGATTAGCAGCGCATCCGACGAAGCCCTCTCCCATCTTGCCGCTTTAGGTAGGGAAAAAATCAAGACTGCACAAGCTTTGCCGCAACCTGTCATCAAACCTCCCGTACCCGGCAGGAAAGCACGTTTTACCGTGTTATTAAAAGACGAAATTGCCAAAAACATGGTTGAGGTTGTAGATGATAGAACTTTGCGAATCCGCAACTCCTTTCCGGCTGGAAGCGATCAAGTCAAACCGGAGTTCGGTCCCATGATCAAACGGATTGCCGCTGAGTTGGCAAGTGGGCAAGACAGGGTGCTAGTCACCGGTCACACCGACAATGTTCCTATCCGTAGCGTCCGGTTTCCATCGAATTGGGATTTGTCGGTTGCTCGTGCCAAGCATGTGGCGGATATATTGGTGGATTCGGGCGGACTAAACGCCGCCAATGTAAAGTCTAAGGGTAAAGCCGATGAAGAAGGTTTGGCGCCTAACGACACGCCGGAACACCGTGCGCTCAATCGGCGCGTGGACATCTTGATCCAGTAGGGGAAGAACGTGAAAGGCTTGATCGGTTTTTTTACAAACGTATGGGTAGTCCAATTTTTCGGTGTGCTGGCTTTGGCGCTGTTAATTTGGTTCGCTGGCCCTGTCATCGCCATTGCAGGCAAGGCGCCTTTAGAGTCGGAAATTGCGCGAATGGTCACCATTGGCGCAATTTTCTTAATTTGGCTGATTTTCCGCCTAGTCTCGCATATCCTTGCAGCACGGAAAGATCGCCAACTCATGAGCGAACTTGCCGGCGCGGAAGCAGGCAAATCCGTGGAGCAACAAGCTTCGGAAGAGGAAGCAGAAACCCTTAAGCATGGATTTGAAGAGGCACTTGGCGTGCTTCGCGATTCTCGTGCGCAAGGTAAAGGCGGCAAACAGAACCTCTATGAGTTGCCTTGGTATGTCATCATTGGCGCTCCCGGGTCCGGCAAGACCACTGCGTTGGTCAATTCCGGGCTGAAATTTCCGCTAGCCGAGCGATTGGGCAAAAACTTCGTCAAAGGAGTTAGCGGCACACGCAATTGCGACTGGTGGTTTACCGACGAGGCCGTTCTGTTAGACACCGCCGGACGATACACTACTCAAGATAGCCATCAGGCTGTTGATGCCTCCGCTTGGCAATCCTTTCTGCAGTTAGTCAAAAAATACCGCCCTCGCCGTCCGCTCAATGGCGTTTTGGTGACCTTGAGTCTCTCGGACTTGCTCCAGCAAACTGAGGAGGAGCGCAATCAACATGCCGCTGCTGTACGTCGTCGAGTCCAAGAATTGTACGAACTGTTGGGTGTTCGCCTACCAATCTACATGATGTTCACCAAAACTGATTTGGTGGCGGGGTTCAACGATTTTTTCGCCGATTTTTCTCAGGATGATCGTGAGCAAGTTTGGGGTGAAACCTTCCCTGCCGATGATCCCGACCATCCCCAGAATTGGCTGGAGAAATTCGACGCTGCCTTCGACGAATTGTTGCAACGGCTGAACAGTCGGACGCTCACTCGCATTCAGGAAGAACGTGACCTCCAACGCCGTAGCCAAATACTGGATTTTCCCCAGCAAATGGCGTTATTGAAACCCGGCATGAACGACTTTTTACAAAAGGCATTTTCGCCCAATCGGTTTGAGCAAGCATTTTTGCTAAGAGGTATTTATTTTACCAGCGGAACCCAAGAGGGAACACCGATTGACCGAATCATGGGCATCCTGGCCGGTGCATTCAAACTGGACCGTCAGTCTAGCCCTATGTATAGCGGACGAGGCAAGAGTTTCTTCCTTACCCGGTTGCTGAAAGAGGTGGTATTCCCCGAAGCAGAACTGGCCGGAGCCGACCCTCGGGTTGAACGGCGGCAGAAGTTGGTGCAAATTGTTGCCTTGGCAAGCGCTGCAATATTGACCTTGGGTGTCATTGGTCTATGGGTCATCAGCTATCAATCGAATAAAAGCGCTATTGCCAAAACGGAAGAACAAATCGCCTCGTATCAGGCAGTCGATGCATCACCTGCCGATTCACTCTCCAATTTCAAACAGTTGTTGCCAAAACTGGATGCCTTGTTGGCCGTCAAAGGCATCTGGGATGAAACTGGCTTTCTGTCTCACTTTGGCCTTTACCAAGGGGGCAAGTTGGAGGCGGGTGCAGACGATGCTTACGAGGAACTGCTACGTGGCTATTTCTTGCCCTCAATCGTCAGCCGCTTGGGGGATCGGATCAGTGCAAAACCGGATGGTTTGTTGTTAAAGGCATACCTTATGCTGGGTCAGCCTGAAAAACTAGACCCTAAAGTGGTGGATGCCGTTGTCAGGGCGGACTGGGAAGTGACATTCAACGGAGAACCGGACACCATCGCCAAACTGACAGCACATTTGAATAACCTGTTGCAATTGAAGCTGGATGGAACTCAATTGGATCAAAACCTCATTTCGTCGGCACGGGCCAGCCTTACCCAAGTCGCCCCGGAACAGGAGTGCTATAAGAGTTTGCAAACCGAGATGGGGGCCAGCGACCATTCCCATGATTTTAATTTATTGGAAGCCCTCAAACCCAACGGTCAAAAAGCATTTGCCTTGCCAGATGGGAAGGACAAGGGCTATGCATTAATTCCGGGATTATATACGGCTTGGGGATATGGGGAGTTTTTAAAAACGAGTGTTCCGTTTGTGAAAGCTTGCATGGAACAAAACTGGGTGTTGGGAATGCCAGAGTCTGCCTCCGACCCCAGGGAGATCGACCGGTTACACGAGAAAATCAAACTTCTCTATTTACGCGATTACCAGAAATACTGGTCAGGAATGCTGGATGGGATCAAGTTGCTTCCATCTCAAAACATGAGCCAAACCATCAACCTGTTGGATGTTTTATCCAGACCCGACTCACCCTTACGGACTTTGTTGCAGGCGGTTGAAAAAAACACCTCTTTAACCAAAGTTTCGTCAATGTTATCCCAAGCAGGCGGGAAAATCGCCACACCGCCAGATGACCAGACCCGTAAATTGCTTGAAGCCGCCAAGCAAGTCGCGGGGTTTGATGCCACTTCATCAGCCGACCCTGTCAGGGTATTGGAAAATTACTTTCAAAGTTTAAATTTACTGGTTCGCGGGGATGCAGACAAACCGGTTCCTTTGGATGCCGTTTTGAACAAAGCCAAGGAACTTAGGGATTACTTCATGCAGACGGGCGGCGGAGCGCAAATGCAAAAAGGGGCGGGGGGCGGAAGTGATGTGGTTGGGCAGGCAAAACTCGACTTTGCACGTTTGCCTGAACCAGTTAGGAGCTGGCTAATGTCATTGACTGACTCAGGGTTAAAATTAGGGCAACAGGAAGCTGCGCAGGCAGTGGAAAAGGCCAAAAAAGAAGAAGCGCAAAAGAAGCAGGAAGAAGCCCAAAAGAAACAAGCAGAAGCTAACAAAAAATTAAAGGAACTCGGCGTTGCAGGAGGTGGTGGTGGGGGCGGCGGCGGGGGGGCAGGGTCTGATGGAGGTGGGGCATCTCGATGCAAGACCGCATTCTCAGGGCGTTACCCCTTTGTTAAAAGCAGCCAGCAAGACACCCCACTGGCTGATTTCAGCAAATTTTTTTCTCCGAACGGCATCATGGATCAATTTTTCCAAGCCGTAATGAAAGATTTAGTCGATACATCAGGCGCTCAGTGGCGTCAAAAACCCTCTAACGGGCCAACCCCTACTCTATCGCCAACAACTATCTACGAATTTCAGCTTGCTGCAAAGATACGCGATGCTTTTTTCTCCGGCGGAGGCCAAATGCCCGTCGTCCAGTTCGATTTGAAACCGCTGGAACTTGACCCAAACGCTGACAGTTTCCACCTTTTCATTGAAGGTCAAGAAATTGTGTACCGGCACGGTGCCGAGCAAGTGACCAGAATTCAGTGGCCGGGGCAAGCATCCGGTTCAGGCGCACGTGTCGTATTTGAAAAACCTGACAAAAGCCAAGCCGTACTGAGCAAAGAAGGCCCTTGGGCCATGTTTCGCCTGTTTGACACCTCAAACTTAATATCCACGGGGGGGCAGGATCAATTCAATCTGACTTTTCAAGCCGAAGGCTTATCCGCACGGTTTGAACTGCGGACAGTCAGCGTGAACAACCCTTTCAGCCTAGGTGATTCATTCAATTTTCGCTGCCCGGAGTCATTGTAATGAGTGCGGTGACGCAGCAGGGATTCTATGGCAAATTGCCTGTTTTAGGCGACTTTGTAACCCGTCGCTTGCCTAAGTCTTTCGTGTCGGTTTGGGACGGCTGGTTACAAAGCGCAATTGCCGCCAGTAGGGAACAACTGGGTGAGTTCTGGCTAGACACCTACTTGTTTTCACCCATATGGCGTTTTGGCCTAAGCCCCGGTTTATGTGGCGAAAATGCGTGGGCAGGGGTTTTAATGCCTAGTGTGGACAAAGTCAACAGGCATTTTCCACTAACATTGGCATTTTCTCTTGCCGACCCAGAAAACTTAACCTATCTATTCGGCACTAAAGAAGGGGAAGCATGGTTTGGCGAGTTGGAGAAACTCGCCCTGTCCTGCTTGGATGGTTTAAGTGTGGATATGATCGATCAGCATTTGCAAGCCATCCAAGCCCCTAGTTTCTCGCCAACCTGCCCTAAAGTGAACACGCCAGCTTCACTGGGTTCAAAACAAGGGAGACTAGCATTTCATGTTGGCACCGAAAACTTCGGTTTGGAACCTTCCGCATTCATGGAATTGTCTGCTTCCTTGCTGAGTCAATTTGCACCTTTGCACAGCTTCTGGAGCCCACTGGTTTCAGACAGCATCAACCCTACACTGTTAGTGTGCGACGGATTGCCCCCAATCGATACTTTTGTTGCCTTATTGACGGGTGAATGGGTGCAGCGGGGTTGGGCTTTACAATGTGGCGCTGTCCGCAGTTCTTCGCAGCAAGTTGCCAAACCTATTGAACCCAACAAGCAAGACACATCCGGCAGCGTCCTGTCTTTTTTTGATCAAGAAGTGATTACGCGCCCACGCAAACCCCGGGTGGAATGGCGATGGCAAGCTTGGGGATTAAGTGTCGTGGGTATGCGGCGCAAAATAAATGAAGATGCCATGATCGACAAATCAGAGAATGGCTTATGGGCCGTCGCCGACGGCATGGGCGGGCATAAGGCCGGCGATGTTGCGAGTCAAGCCATTGTTGAAGCCCTGTCATCAGTGGAGCTTTCCATCAATCTTCAAGAATTTGCAAATAATGTTGATAAATCATTACAGGGCGTCAATACTAAGCTTTGCAAGTTAGCCGCCGAAAGCGGTGAGGAGAACCAAATCATCGGAAGCACCGTTGTTGTCCTTCTGGCACAAGGCAATCAATGTTTATATCTATGGGCAGGCGACAGCCGTCTCTACCGATTTCGCGATGGCAAATTGGAACAATTGACGCAAGACCACTCCCTGTTTGACGACTTTGCACGCGAAGGCTTGATCAGCCCGACGGATTTGGCTGAATCGGGCCGATGTAATATTATCACCCGCGCAGTTGGGGCAAGCGATTCTTTACAATTGTCACGTGGGGAATGTCTGGCTCAAGACGGCGATTTATACCTTTTGTGCAGTGATGGCTTGGATAAGGAATTGACTCGGGATGAAATCGAGGCATTGTTTAGGGAAACTGCCAAGGAAAATATCGCTAAAGTCCTGATTGAGCAAGCAGAGAAACGGGGGGCAAGAGACAATGTCACGGTCTTGGTGACCGAGTCAAGTTGCCCGGGCAGGGGGGAGTAATTGTAGGATGGATATAGCTCTCCATAAATTTAGAAGTTAAAGCTTGGTTGATATTCCCAATGGGTAATTTTCACTTACCTTCCTTCGCTAACTTAGTCTAAAATTGCAGTGGACAAGATTATTCCAAGTTTTTGCAGCAACACAATTCACTGAATAAAAGTAGGAGAGTTAACTTGGCTTCGCTAGACATCGATTCATTGCTAAAAGTTGTTTCCGAAGATGCACCTTGTGGGGAAAACTTAGAATACGATCCTGCTTTCACGGCCATGGAAATTGAGGCTAAGGGTATACCCGAAAAGCAAGTGGGTGGAAACATAGAACCAGCACAACCGCCAAATTGGAAAGTACTGCGGAAGATGGTTTTGGAACTACTGGAAAGGACACATGATTTGCGCCTATTGGTCGAATTGGCTCGAACGGATTTAAATATGGAAGGACTGACGGGGTTGCAAAGCAGCCTGTCACTCTTGCGACAAAGCGTGGAGACATTTTGGGACACTATCCACCCTCAACTTGACCCAGAGGATGATAACGACCCCACCAACCGCATTAATATTCTAATGGTATTATGCGATAGGGATAGTTTCCTTTTACCCTTATTGAATGCGCCATTGGTGGATTCCCGCGTGGTTGGGCGGTTTTCGTTGCGGGATGCCCAATTTGCAACAGGCAAAGTGCCAGTTCCTGCCGGGCAGACCGCGCCACAATTATCAATGATCCAAGGGGCATTCTCCGAAGTGCCAACGGAAAACGTGAAGGCCACCCAAGAAGCGTTGAGTAGTTGCTTGAGTGATATGAACAGCATTGAAAATTTCATTACTCAGCAAGTTGGTGTGGGCAACGCACCTAGCTTTGGGCCTTTCAGGGACATCATCAAAGAAGCCTTGCATTTTGTAGATGAACAAATGGAGCATTTGGGTCTGGGTGGTACTGCTTCCAGCGGGGGAGGTGTCGATTCCGATTCCCAAGGACAGCTCAGTGGCGGAAGCGCAAAGAATGCGGGTGCTGCACAAATCGGAGGAATCAATAATCGGCAGGATGTTGTTCGCACACTGGACTTAATTTGCGAGTATTATAAGAACCATGAGCCATCCAGTCCTGTGCCGATATTGGTAAAAAGGGCAAAACGCTTGGTCACCATGGACTTTTTAGAAATACTTCAGGATTTGATACCGAATGGCGTTAGCGATTTTGAAACGATCAAGGG
>CAIYXP010000456.1 GCA_903930145.1 uncultured Methylococcaceae bacterium | reverse complement strand
TTCGACTGCTCGGGCGTCGTTAAAGTAGCCGCAAGGGCCAAAACTTGGCTTTCTGGCGCAGGAAGACCTTTGCCAACTAGGTAGAACAAGGTTTTCAACAAAATATCGCTTCGCCTTGAAAGGCGACTTCCGACGATGACATTTTTCACGCTGCGTCGGGTGATTTTGACTTGCTTGGAGTCGCTGAAGTACAGGTTGGCATTGATTTTACGCAAAGTCAGCATCGCCATGCCCAATGCCCATAAGCAAAACTCCCGGATGCCTGTCTCATGGGAGGGGATATGCAAAGTGTATTCCAAGGCGTTGCGCAAATGCGCATGGGCAATTCCTATCAACTGTTGGAATCCTGCCGCGAATTTTGGGTTGTTGTGACCAGGATGCAATTCGGCCAGGTCAAAACCGTGAGCTTCGAAAATATTGCGCGGCAACCAACACACGCCCCGTGAATGATCGTCCCACAGGTCTTTCAAAATATTGGTCATTTGCAAGCCTTGACCGAAAGACACGCCCAGTTTCATCATTAAAACCCGTTGGGCCGCGATTTCCGGGGAGTAATGGCAAAACAGCCGGGTCAGCATTTCCCCAACAACACCGGCAACATAGTAGCAATAATCATCCATTTCCTTCATATCGACCAATCCATGGCTCAAGTCACGATCTTGAAACTCAACCATGCCTTTGCCCATGATGGCGACGCACAGGCTTAATGCCTCCCTTTGTGGGGCTTCGAGACTATGGGTAATGGCAACGACCCTAGGAATCAGGCGGATGAGTTCGTGTTCCAACGGAATGGTTTGATCGGAAAGCAATGGCGACAGAGCCTGTGAAAGCGCCTCAGGGGTTTGTTTGCCAGCCACCACATCAATGAATTGGCTGCAAAACTCACGTTTTTGCGACGAGTTCAGCGAAACTTCGTCTTCAATCGTGTCAACGATCCTACACAATAGGTAGGCGTTGGAAACCGGCTTGGCCAAGCCTTCCGGCAATTGCGGAATCGTCAGGGCAAACGTGCGGGAAACGCCTTCCAGCAAGCGAGCCTGAAGTGCGTCATCTGGCAGGGAGTCAAGCTCCGATATTGCGTTTTGTGAACGGTTTCCGTTCATGTGTTTGTCATTTTTCAATCATTTAGGTTAATTATTTGGCAATTTTGCAAGCTTATGCATCGGTTGCCTTGGTCTGATAATGCATGTAAATGCTTGCCCTTGGCCTGAAAAGCTTTATTGCAAAGTTGCATAAAAGTCAGAAAATTCTATCGTTTTTTGCAATTTCGTCAAGTCATGTTGCAAAATAGCTAAAATTTTTGAGAAAAAAACAACGCATTTGGCGCTTTTTGCATTATCATATACGTCAAACTGCCATGTTCTCAATTTGATCAATATGGAGGAAAATGTCAGCATAGTCAGAGAGAATTTCCGGTACGGTGCTGTCTTAGTGGCAGAGCTAGTGTCCGTGGAGTTCTGTGAGTGGGTCCGTGAAGCAAGGCTGTCATGCCTGCCGGATCAGGTTACAACAGTTATTTACCAGGAGAAATGAAAATGGGCGTTCCTTTGCGTCAACAAATCACCGTGGCGAGCTATCTGCTCAAGCAAAAGCTAAAGGGCGTAAAACGTTATCCCCTGGTGCTCATGCTAGAGCCGTTGTTCCGTTGCAACTTGGCGTGTGCCGGTTGTGGCAAGATTGATTACCCAGATGAAATTCTTAATCGCAGACTAAGCGTCGATGAATGCCTATCCGCCGTGGATGAATGCGGCGCACCGATTGTGTCCATCGCGGGTGGTGAGCCATTATTGCATAAAGAGCTACCGCAAGTGGTGGAAGGCATTATTGCACGTAAGAAATATGTCTATCTGTGCACCAACGCACTGTTGTTGAAGAAAAGGATGGATGATTACAAGCCATCCCCTTATCTGACCTTGTCCATCCATCTGGATGGCAACCGTGAGCGCCATGATGCCTCTGTCTGTCAGACGGGTGTGTTCGACCGTGCCGTTGATGTGATTAAACTGGCAATCAACAAGGGCTTCCGCGTCACCGTGAATTGCACCTTGTTCCAAGGCGAGTCGGCCGAGGAGATTGCAGAGTTTTTAGATTACGTGAAGGCATTGGGCGTGGAAGGGGTGACTATTGCGCCCGGTTTCAGCTATGAACATGCGCCATTGCAAAACATCTTCATCAAAATGCGCGAGAGCAAGGAACTGTTCAGGAAGGTGTTCAAAATTGGCAAGGACAAACAATGGCCTTTTGAACCATTCGCCGTTGTACTTGGATTTCTTGGCCGGTAACCAGAGTTATAATTGTACGCCTTGGGGCAACCCTACGCGCAATGTGTTTGGCTGGCAGAAGCCGTGCTACCTGTTGGTTGACGAAGGCTACGCGCCTAGCTTCCAAGCGTTGATGGATGAAACGCCTTGGCATAAATACGGTAATTCAAAAAATCCCAAATGCGCCAATTGCATGGCTCATTGCGGTTTTGAAGCCACTGCCGCTGAAGATTCCATTTCGAATCCGTTGAAAGCCTTATGGGCTGGCGTAATGGGTCCACGCACTAAAGGGCCGATGGCTCCCGAACCCGTTCCTGAGTGGATCAACCCAACTACGGAAGTCGGCAAGGTAAAAGCACGTCCGACTATTCGCATCGAAGTGGCGGATTAATTCTCCGCTCGCCTAAAGCCCGCCACCGTTGACTCGGTTGCGGGCTTTTTGTGTTCTTGTGGTGGCAGTTGTTCTAGGCTAGTCCTACAATCATTCAAACATCCTACTAAAAATGACCAAAACTATATGGCTTTCTTTCGATCTAGGCGTGACAGGAGACTATCCAAAGCTTTACGCATGGCTTGACAACCACGCTGCAACAGAATGCGGAGACAATCTGGCCGTTTTCAAGTATGAGACACCCGATGAGGAAACTCTGCCCGACACATTGAAAAATGATTTAGAGTCACATGTTACTTTTGGAGCAAGGGACAGGGTCTATGTAATTTGGAAAAACAAACAAGGCCTGAACAAAGGTCGATTCATTATAGGTAAACGTAAAGCTTCTCCTTGGCAGGGTTACGGCGCATCTGAGGTCGAGGATGATAGCTAAATGGCGAAGAAGATTTTAGTAGATTCTGGATTTTGGTTTGCGCTATTCAATGAAAATGATAAATATCGCTCCGAAGCACTCAAGATTGAAGACGATATTCAGGTTCACTCACTGCTAATTCCTTGGCCGACTCTCTATGAAACTGTAAACACAAAAGCAGTTAAGAAACCGCACAATGTTGCAAGATTAAAACGATTCATTGAAAAACCTTCAACTAAGTTGGTAGACGACGCACCTTATCGGGAGAACTCTTTGCAGTTTGTTCTTGAAAACAACAGTCGTCATTTTAGCTTAGTGGATCATGTCGTTCGATCAATGCTTTTAGACAAATCACTGCCCATCGATGGATTCATTAGTTTTAATCCGGGGGATTTCCATGATGTTTGTGGTTCCAGAATTGAAATGCTATATCCCTTATCCCTGAAAAACCAATTTCGCTAATGAATTGATTTGTCAAATGACGAAGTGAACACATTTTTGTTTGCTATATCCATTTTTGCATCCATCATTTGGTTGATCGTGTTGGTTTTGCCCTGGCGACCATGGCTGAACGGCGAAACTTTGGAACCCGAACCCTTGGGTGACTGTGACTTGAGCGAATTGACAGTGCTGATTCCCGCTCGTAATGAGTCCGAGGTGATTGTTTCCACTTTGCAGGGTTTGGTGAGCCAGGGTAGTGGATTGAAGATTGTTTTGGTGGATGATGGTTCCGATGACGGTACGGCAAACCTTGCCAGACAAGTTGAGGGAATCGATCTCACCATCATGACCAGCCAGAGCCTGCCGGAGGGTTGGAGCGGGAAACTATGGGCATTGGAGCAAGGGGCGAGTGCCGTCAAAACCCCATGGATTTTGCTGCTGGATGCTGACATCACACTTGCTCCGGGCATCATCGCTGCCTTGCTAGCCAAGGCCAAAAGCGACAACCGACAATTGGTCTCCATCATGGCAAGTCTGCGCATGGAATCCTTCTGGGAACAGTTGCTGATGCCAGCCTTCATCTACTTCTTCAAATTGCTTTATCCATTTCGTCTGGTCAATTCAGATTTTCCCTATGTGGCAGCGTCGGCTGGAGGCTGCATACTACTGGAAACCCGCTTGATAGCGGAAATTGGCGGATTTGCCAGCATTCGAGGTGCCATTATTGATGATTGCACCTTGGCTAAAAAAATCAAAGGCAAAGGCCATCGCATCTGGCTGGGCCAATCCCATGCCGTGGTCAGTTCCCGCCAGTATGACGGTTTGCAACCGATATGGGACATGGTGGCTCGTTGCGCCTTCACTCAATTGCATTACTCCATTTGGCTGCTAGGGCTTTGCACGGTCTTGTTGCTGGCGCTGTTTGTCGCGCCTGTTCTTGGAATTATTGGGGGCGAGGGTTCTGCGTGGGTGTGGTCGCTTGTGGCGTATTTAGCCATGATGGTCGCCTATTGGCCGACCTTGCATTATTATCGCCGACCCAGTGCATGGGCTTTGTCATTACCCATGATAGGCGCTTTTTATCTTGCCATGGTGTGGACCTCTGCTTGGCGGTATTGGCGTGGCATCCGCAGCCAATGGAAAAACCGTGTCTACTCTTCGCAGGAATAAACAATGTTTACCTCACCCCCCGTGGAAGGCTATTCGCTCAATATGGCAGATGCCGAACAGCGCAATGTTCGCTTACTGACGATGAACCCCGCTTGGGCGGAACCATTGGGTGAGGGTTTGGCCGCCATCGACCCGTGGTTGCGCTTAGGTTATGGGGCGCAGACTTTAACTCGATATTTATCGGCTGAGGGGGCTGACCGTCATGCGTTGGCGGTGTTGGTCGATGAAACCCCGGCAGCCTGCCTCACCGTCCGTCCCAATTGGTTGCGTGGACCTTTGCTGGAATTGTTGGGGGTATTGCCGGCGTTTCAAGGCATTGGTTTGGGCAAGGAAATCATTGCCTGGCTGGTCGGGCAAGCCCAGCACCATCGGCAAGGCAATGTGTGGACGATCAGTTCGGAATTCAACCTCCCTGCCCGCGAATTTTACCGGCGACAAGGTTTTGAAGCGGTCGGCCACCTACCAGAATTGATTCTTGCCGAAGAAGCTGAGATTTTGCTGAGGCTGAAAATTAGCCCACCGTAGAAGCATAGGTATCTACACAAGTCCATCCCCCCTTGGGGGGAGGGATTTAAGGAGAGGGGGGCTGGGTTGATTACAAATGGCTTGTCGTCTCATCAACCATCCCAAGACCCTCTCCCCCAGCCCCTCCCCCTGCGAGAGGGAGGGGAGTAAAAACAATAATTTGCAAGTTGTGTAGATACCTATGCCGTAGAAGGGCGGCAATCCTTTGCCGCCTTGATTTTAAGGCTTTGCAGCCCACTCAACCCGCGTAAGCGTTCGCCTAATGCTTATTTTTACCTTTCTTGGCCACTTTCACTGGCTGGCTTTTGGCTGGTTTCGCTTTGGCTTTAACGGGAGTCGTTTTCGGCTGAGCCTTTACATGCTTAGTCGTAGGTGTCTTGTGAACAGCCTGTTTGGCCTGTTTCGGCTTCGATTGCGCCACCTTCGCTTTGGGCGCTACGTGACCCGTCTGTTTATGGGCTGGTTTAGCCGAATACGCTTTGTGGGTTGTGTGGCTGGCCTTGGTGTGGACAGGCTTAGCCGTATAAGCCTTATGCGTTTTGTGGCTGGCTTGGTGATGGGTGGTGTGAGAAGAATGGGCTTTCGGCTTATGTTGAACCGTTTTCGCCTTGTTGGAAACCTGCTTTTTGTATGAGCCATGAGGATGGGCATGTCCACGGGTACGCACCAGATGATGACGAGTTGTGCGAGTATGCCGGGAAGCATGGGTGCGCGGATGTCGCTTTGCCACAGGTGTACTATGAGCTTGCCGCCTGGGGTGGTTCACACGGGCGAAACGGGACTTTCGGTAAACAGACTTGTGATGATTCGCATGAGCATGGTGATAACCCTGATGACGATGGCTTGCCACTTTTTCATGGTGATGGTGATGCCCTGTCTTGGCGATGCGGGTATGCCGTTTGGCGGTTCCATGTTTATATTCATGCCGATGCCAAGCCGCATGGCGATGAGCACGACTATGCCGGTGAGAACGGTGGCGTATGCCTCGCAATCTGACCCGGTATGAGGGCCGATAGCCGGAAAAATTACTGCTATGGCTTTCGGACGAGGGGCTGAAGTCAGGCACAGAATCACCCCTGCGTTGGGCGCTGCGCTTATGCATCCAACTTTGGACTTCGCGCACTCGGTCACGGTAGTCCACGGCCTCGGCTTCGTCATCATCCTCTTCGTCATCATCGGCGGCAGCCAAATAAATTGCACCATTCGAGTGGGCATGATTACCCACTGCGAGGCTGTTAGTCGCAAAGGCGAAAAGCCCTATGACAATGGATAGGGCAAGGAAAAAATGGGGATTTGATTTCATATCAGGAAGGATGTCGGTAACAGTCGTCTATATTAACGGTTTTTTGCTGTTCAGAGAATGCACTAGGCTGTTAATGGGAAGTTGAACGGGTAAGAGGCTAGTGATTCAGGAGTGCAAGGCTTGCCTTGCGGGGATGCTTAACAGTCAGGAAATGCTAAAATAAACGGCATCATTGAAGTTTTGCAACAATAAGGGCATGAGCGACATATTCATTTGCTATTCGAGGGCTGACAGCGTCATCGCCAAACAACTCACCGAGCGATTGGAAGCGGAGGGTTGGTCGGTTTATTTGGATGTGCAAACCCGCGTCGGGTCGCGCTGGCATGAGGTCATTCAGGCCAAGCTTCAAGAAGCCAAGGCAGTGGTGGCGTTGTGGTCGACAAAGTCCAGAAACAGCGATTTTGTATTGGAAGAAGCCGAATTTGGCAGACGGCATCATATTTTATTTCCTGTCTTCATCGAACCTGTGGAGTTTCCTTATGGCTTTAGCCGCATCCAAACAGGGGATATGATCGGGTGGAAAGGTGAGGCGGATCATCCCGGTTTGGTGAGATTGTTGGAGGCGTTGAGGGAGCATTTAGGTGTTAAATCAACGCCTTCCCCTAAGCTCAATGCTGAGGACACGCGGCAGCAAGTAGGCCGGAATAAGCCGCTTGGCGGCGTTTCCGGCGAAACAGCGGGCCAAATGCCGGAAACGGTCGCTGAACGACCTTATTCCGGCCTACAGCTATTCATCCCCGGTCAAACCTTACGCGACCCGCTTAAGGATGGCGGCGAAGGCCCATTGATGGTGGTGATTCCTCCGGGCCGGTTTATGATGGGTTCGCCACCCGATGAGCCGGAACGGCTTGACAGAGAGTGTCCGCATCATGAAGTCATCATTCAAAAATCATTAGCGCTAGGCGTCTGTGCAGTGACCTTTGCCGATTACGAATTATTTTGCCGATACACTAAACGAAAATTGCCCGCTGACAGAGGTTGGGGTCGTGAGACCCGCCCAGTCATCAACGTGTCTTGGCGCGATGCGCAAGCGTATTGCACTTGGTTGAGCCAACAAACTGGTTACGGCTATCGCTTGCCGAGTGAGTCCGAATGGGAATATGCCTGTAGAGCCGGGACACAAACCCCGCTCAGCTTTGGCGACAACATTACGCCGGAGCAGGTCAACTATGATGGCAATCATCCCTATGCCGGAGGCAACAAAGGCTTGTATCGGAAACAAACGGTTCCGGTTCAATCACTGCCGCCGAATGCTTGGGGTTTGTATGAAATGCACGGCAATGTATGGGAATGGGTGCAGGATGTATGGCATAAGGATTACCAAGGCGCTCCCACCGACGGTAGTGCTTGGGAGTCTGCCGACACTGTCGCGGCACGTGTGCTGCGTGGCGGTTCTTGGTACTACAGCGCGAGGGGCTGCCGTTCTGCGTACCGTAGCAACGCCCGGCCTGGCCTCCAGAGCAACGACACTGGTTTCCGTTGCGCCCGAGTTCTGGTCGTGAGTTAAGGCGGCAAGCCAAGCGCGGGCCGGGGCAAGGTCGGCGCGAAGCGGAGCGAGCCGCTTTAGATTTTGAAGCCAACACGTTATGTTTGTAGCACCGCCTTCAGGCGGAAAAATACCGCAGAAGACCGGCTAAAGCCGGGACTAGGAACATTTTATTTACGAAAAATAAACTTGGATTGGCAAAATGAGAATTGCTGGCATTTTTAAGCTTACCCTCCCTAGCCTGAATTTTTTCGGCATCCCTGCCGAAATGACGATATACCGACCTCTTGTCTTAAACCGCCGGCCCATCATTCATAATGTTGGATGGCTGCGTACCCTTCGGAACTAAAACAACATCATCAGCCAATGGCTTGAACAATGCCCGAAACCGCTCCCGGTTGCGAGTGCTGGCAAATGGGGCGAAATGTTTGTCGAATCGCTTGCGCAAGTGCGTTTGTCGGTCATCCAGCGTCGCCAACAAGCCGCCCAAGGCCAGCAATGCATCGGTGTGGACGCTGTTATCCTTGCGCATTTCTTCGCTGATGCCCCGCAACATATCGATGCGGGCATGGACATCTTGAAAATCCCCTAGGTAATTCTGAAGTCTCTTCAATTGTTTGATGGGTTTTTCGATGTCTTTGACCGGGTAATGCTGGCGGAAAAATTCCAGCAAATAACGCAATTTTTTACAAGTTTTACGCAATTCATGGATATTTTCGGCAGGAGTTTCTTTGTTGATGGCGCTGCCTTGTTTGATGGCGCGGCGAAACAGTTTCCATATCCGTGCATCGGCAATGGATTTGATCGGGCTTAATGCATGGGGCGCTACCGGTTTTTTGGGGCAGGGTGTCAACAGGAATTTACGCCAATCGGACAGTAGTTTCCGGTAGCGTGCGGTTGAGATTTGCCGATTCAGATCACGATGGGCACGGTTGCAATGATTTTGCAAATAGTGACGCAAAGGTTCAATGCTGTCTCGGAAAGGCTCTGCCAGTTCTGATTTTAGATGGTCGAAACCTAACAGATAAACATCAAAATCCCTAGGCGGGCTGGTAATTTGCCCTAGCCAGGCAAAACGCGGGGCGAAGCGCTGAACGGCGCGGTCTGGGAACACGCCTTTGATCTGTCCGAGGGCAGAACGGGTTCGCCGAATGGCGATCCGGTAGTCATGCAAACATTCCGGGTCTTCATTGAGCAAAACCCCCGACTCATTAGCTGACAACTCATCCAGCAAGCGCAATAAAATAGCTTTGCTTGCCGCATCGCCCCGTTGATTAGGGTCTGGTGTCACCGGCACAGGGGGTGTTTCTACGCTAATGGTAGTGGTTTCTACGAGTTGGTCATCGCTCATGGTCGGAAGGTTTCCTGAAGCTGCCCAAGTTTACCGTGGATTCTGCCATATTTTGAGGCGCGTTTGGAGCGAATGAACACGTTTTTTTCATGAGTGATTGTAAGCTGACACTTGAATCCAGTGACTAAAAGCCCCATCATGGGAATATTGAGGGCTTTGGTGTATCCGTTTTGGCAGGAACTTTGCCGTTCATTTCTCGTAACCCACTCAGCAAAGCCACTGGTTGCTTATATCGCTGTGACAGTGAGCTTGGCTTTTTGATGACTACAAGCCAGACAGTCCAAACTAAATGAAACATTCACTTTATCATTCCGACATCTCGTCCCACTCCCACGAGAATCTGCTGGAAAAATTTTCCACGGGATTCAATAAAGAGGAGGTCGAGCGCTTGGATGTCGCCTTGCGGTTTGCCGAAGAGGCTCGCGATCAAGATACAGAGTCCCGTCCACGCGGCATTGATGTCGCCTACACCTTGCATGCGCTCAGAGTGGATGCCCCGACCTTGCAAGCGGCTTTGCTCAGTGACCCGTGGCTGCGTGAAAATAATAAAGAAGCCGTCATTGCCTCCTATTTTGGGGAAGAAGTCCTCAAAATGGTGCGGGGTGTCAATTGGCTGAACACCTTCAACGACTTTTACCGTGACATTCAGGAACCTACGCAAGCGGAATTATTGCGCCGGATGTTGCTGGCCGTGGTGGACGATGTTCGAGCGGTGCTGATCAAACTGGCTTACCGCTTGCAGCGCCTCAGGATGCTCAAGCAGGAAGACGAATCCTACCGCTATAAAGTCGCCCGCGAAACCTTGGACATTTTCGCACCCTTGGCCAACCGTCTGGGTATCGGTCAACTCAAATGGGAATTGGAGGATTTGGCTTTCCGCTATTTGGAATCTGCGGAATACAAAAATCTGGCCAAATCAATGGATGCCAAACGGGCCGAGCGCGAAAGTTACATCCATGCGTTCATCAAGCAACTTGAGGATGAGTTACGCGAAAATGGCGTTCAGGCCAAGGTTTACGGAAGGCCCAAGCATCTTTACAGCATCTGGAAAAAGATGAAGCGCAAACAACTAAGCCTAGACGATCTGTACGATCTGCTGGCGGTGCGGGTGATGGTGGAAAAGCCCGGTGATTGTTACGCCGTACTGGGCTTGGTGCATGGCTTGTGGCTGCATATCCCTAAAGAATTTGACGATTACATTGCCAACCCCAAGGACAATGGCTATCAGTCATTGCATACAGTCGTGGTGGGACCGGAAGGCAAACCGGTGGAAATCCAAATCAGAACCAAGGAAATGCATGCTTTCGCCGAGTTTGGTGTCGCCGCCCATTGGCGATACAAGGAAGGCGGCAAGCATGACGAAGCCTTGGATCGTAGCATCAACTCCTTGCGGCGGATTTTGGAGAGCAAGGAGGACGATAGGGAATTGCTGGATGATTTCCGTTCTGAGTTGTTCGCCGACCAGATTTTCGTTTTGACCCCGATGGGCCAAGTCGTGCGCTTGAAAAAAGGGGCGACACCGGTGGATTTTGCCTATGCCATCCACACCGAGGTAGGCCATCGTTGCCGGGGAGCCAAAGTGAACGGGCGCATCGTGCCGTTGACTTATCAACTCAAATCCGCCGAGAAGGTGGAAATCATGACCGCCAAGCAAGGTACGCCTAGCCTAGGCTGGCTGGACCCGCACATGGGCTATGTCGCCACCTCCCATGCCCGTAGCAAGATCAAAGCATGGTTTAAGCAACAGGATCACGAAAAGCATTTTCGCGCCGGCAAGGCCACTTTGGAGCGGGAGCGCCACAAGTTAGGAATGCCAGCCCTGAAAGAAGCGGAAATGGAGGATTTGGTCCGCCATTTCCATTTGCCACGGGTGGATGATCTGTTCTTAGCCATCGGGCGTGGTGACATCACCCCCGCCCAATTGGCATCAACCCTCAAAGTGCCCGGTTTCCAGCCAATTCAGGTGCCGACTGCCCCGAAACCCGAACCGGCGGTCGCCGAAACCGTGCCGGAAAAAGTGACTGTGCAAGGCATACGCAACTTGATGATGCATTTTGCCCATTGCTGCAATCCCACGCCGGGGACCCCGATTGTCGGCTATGTCACCCTAGGCCACGGGGTCGCCATTCATGCCCAAGATTGCGCCAACGTCATCCAACTGCCTTCCCATAAGCTAGGCCGTTTGATTGATGTGGATTGGGGGGAAGATCAAGAATCGTTCCCGGTGGAAATCGAGGTGATTGCCATAGACCGCAAAGGCTTGTTGAAAGATGTAGCCCATGTCTTATCGCAGGAGCATATCAACATCCTCAGCACTAACACCCACACCAACACCAAGAATCAGTCGGTGTCGATGGACATTACCATTGAAATCCAAGACCTAGGCCAGCTCAGCCAAGCTTTGGATAAAATTGGCGAGATTCATAACGTGCTGAGGGCGAGGAGGACCGGGGGGTAAGGGTATGACTGGCTGAGTTGTAAGCACTCCCCTATTAATGCATCATGTCTGGCAAATCTTGCTTTTTTACAGATTACCTCAAATTCAGGGCAACACTCCGGGGTTTTGATTTGAAAAAGATTGAGGAAATTCTCCGCTATTCTGATGAACGGTATTTTGATGTGGAAACCCAACGCAGTATTGTTATTGGCGAACACTACAGTAAATTAGTGATGATCCCTTATGAGCAAAATGAAACTGAGATAATAGCAATCACTATCCATGCAACTACGCGACAACAAATCAAGTTTAGACTTAACACAGGCAGATTTAAGTATGAATAGTCCAACCATGCAGTATTTTCCCGAACAAGATGTAATTCATCTTGCGATTACCAACGAGGAGGAAATGGAAAGTCTTGAATTAAGCCCCAATATTACAGCAGAATTGAATGCTGACGGCGAATTGATCGGGGTTGAAATATTGAAGGCCAGTATATTCCTGCGGGATTTTATTTTAGAAAGTACTCAGGCCAAATTAATGCAATTGAGACACTCGACAAAGTAAAGCATATATTGATTGCATTAATTGAATCGCACGGCTAGTTTCAGGTGCGGAAAAGGGTAGCCACAGACAATTCAACCATGTCGCTAAACCCGGTACAGTGACAATCTCGGGTAAACCCAGTGGCGATGTTCCGCCAGCAACGTTAAACAGTGTTCTCAAACAAGCTGGTTTGAAAAATTAAAGAGGTATTATATTATGCAATATCTAGTCGTTATCGAGGAAGGATCAAGCAATTTTGGTGCTTACGTCCCTGACCTTCCTGGCTGCATAAGCCGTTGGGGATACTCGCGAAGAAGTATTGCGGCTTATCCAAGAAGCTATCGAATTTCACTTTGAAAGCATGAAAGAGAACGGCTTGATTTTGCCTCTGCCACATTCGTCCAGTGAGTTTGTGAATGTGCGTCTATGATATAGACTTTATCGGAAACCGAACTAAGCGGTCTTGGCATTGCTCCAACAGTTGAAGGTTTCCGATAAAGTCTAATGAGAAGAAAAAATCGCCGATTGCCGGAAATGGCTAAACGGCAAGATATTTGAACCACTGAAAGACTTGAACTATTTTCAGCGATTTTTTGTGGATGGTTGGTCAATATCTTGGCCTAATGGAGCGGATATAGCGCCGGAGACTTTGTATGAAGAAAGCGAGCCTGTTTAAGATACGTATTTCGAAATCACTATTATCGTAGCATAGCCATTTTGTCAAGAAACAAGAATTTTCACGGGCCTGCAAATTATGCAAACCAACAATTATCGCTCGCAATCAGAATTCTTGCTGTTGGGGCTGGAGATATTCGTCAACG
>CAIYXP010000455.1 GCA_903930145.1 uncultured Methylococcaceae bacterium | reverse complement strand
GCATGAATATCCTAATAGATTAAAATCTTTTAGCATTTGTTCCAATGGAATCTGCAAAATCTGAGCAAATTGTCTTATTGTTTTTTTCTTTGAAACGGAATTGTCAACCGAATCTATTGAGTATGAATATATATTGCTTTGCTTACCTAGATTTCCACCATTAGAAGGTTGGGTATTTTGTTCTGGTTTTAAAGGTTTTAATTTTGTTTTAGAATCAAAGAATCCTATAAGAAATATACAACCTATAGCAAATGGGAGTACTTTTAACACTTCAGGGTGAATTAATAAAAATAATACAAACCCTACAAACAGAACAAAACCAAAGCTTGGTAAAGGTTTTTTCATCTAAAAATTTATTTCCTATTTATATGTTTTTCTCGTTCCCAAGCTCCTGCTTGGGAACGCGGTCTTGGAAGCTCAGCTTCTCTGTGTTTACGTGATTCATGCGGTTCGTTCATCATCGCATCCTACCTCGCGTTTATATCTGATTCGCCAACTTGAGCATCAAAGCCGTGATGATGGTCAGTTGCAAAATACCCATCCCCACCCAGCGGATTAACTCGGCTTTGGTTTCGGCTATGCTTCGGCCTGTTTCAGCAATATTAGGACTTACGCAAAATATATATTGTTAGGTATATAAATACTCGGCTTAATGGAGTATAATAGCTGACCATGAGCCAAAGAAAATACTCCGGTTTAAAGCCAACACGTCGGGACTATTGTCAATTCATCCTTTCGACATTCATCAACTATACTCAAACCTATATGGCCGAGCACCAGCCGATTTTCTCGCATGATGCCATAAACCGGTATCTCATGGAGGACGACGTATCCCCTAATACCATCTGGCCGACCGTGCGCGACATTATCCGCCGCAGCGCAAACGCCTGCCTGATCTTCGACGACACCGTGCTGGACAAGCGCCATTCCTTCAAGATCGAACTGGTGCGCCACCAGGGCCGTAGGGCGCATTAGCGATTTAGCATAATGCGCCGAATGTAAATCTTTGCACAATCTCTGCCGCCAAATATGATGTCAATCAAATTAACTTATCCAAAAACTATCTGGCAGTGATAATTCTCGTAACCTCAAAGTGCCGCAGAACCAACAAATCACTTTTGTCACCCGTGATTAAATAGTCAGCCCTAGCCACTTGCGCAATGGCAAGCAGCCAATCGTCATCCGGGTCTGGTGAAAGCTCAACCAATGGAAATGGATTGCAAGTCATCGCAAGATGCCGAATGGCGTTTACCATTCATCGCCTTTCGTTCTTCTTTTACGCTGTTGTCAATAATTGCTTGAAGTTCCTCGGCAGTCATGTCTTGATTGCGATCTTTGATGGTCTGTACATCATTATCCACCATCCGCCAATGGACGGTTTCCTCGATAAACTTGGAAACTTCTTCCGCATCTTTATCCATAAAATCTTATGTCAAACGCTTAGCCGCCGCATCATACACTTTATTGTGATTCCGTTTGCCTATCGCTATGACGAGGACAATCAAGCTCTCCTCTTCGACCTGATATACCAAGCGATAACCGGAACGGCGTAACTTAATTTTATAGCACAACCATATTGCTTAACCGGGCAGATTCCACATGAGGGTTTTCTAGCCGTTCAAGCAGCTTTTTCTTGAATTGGGCTTTCAAAGTGGCATCGAGTTTTTCCCATTCTTTCCAAGCATCACTGAAAAACTCAAGCTTATAACTCATTTATATCCACTCTTATCCTTTCCTGCCCTTGGCGTTGCTTAACCAGATCGGCAAGCACGGCATCGTCTAGCGCATCAAGCAAGGCTTCGTAATAATCAGCGGAAATCAAGTAAGCGGTAGCATGGTCGTGTTTAAAAATAGCCACTGGCTCACCTTCAGATTGTTCCAGCACCAAGGCAGGATTGCGGGTAAACTCATCCATGGAAACCACGGATTCAGCATAGATTGCTTGCATGGATAGCTCCTAATAGTTAAATGAATACATATCTTGAAACTCCCACAACCTCACCCATTTAATTTAGGGCTTTCGCTTTTCAACAGTTCAACTTCTTCCGATGTCAAGCCCGTAAGGTTTGCCACTTGGCTAGGATTGAAACCAGCTTCCAGCATGTTTTTGGCAATCTCCAAGGCTTGAATGTGGGCGCCTTTTTCGATGCCTTTTTCAACACCTTTTTCCATGCCCTTCTCCATGCCCTTCTCCATGCCTAAACGATAAGTCGCCAGCTTTTCCACGTCGATGGTTAGCATTTTCAATTCCTCAAATATGTCGATGTTAAAGTCGCGGTTGCTTGCCAGTATGTCCAGCATGTCCACATACTCCCGCAAGCGCGGCGGGTTTTCGCCGAAATGCCGGGTGAGCCGGGTTAATATGGCGTGGATGATTTCACGCGGCAATTTGTCTTTGAAATCGCAGAGTATCGCCAAAACCCAAGCGTCCGGGGAGTCTTGCCGCAGGAAATCCTCGCAATCCACTTGGTGCATATCGACCATGCGGTAACGGTAGCGGAAATCCGGCATGTCCAAGCCGTCCGCCATGGTCAGATTGTCCTTGCCGATATAGACCAGATACTGCCGTACTGGCTGGCCGGGATAGTCCAGTACGATGTCGCTTAAATAGCGCATCATCCGCCCCGGCATATGGGCTTGATTGTCGTTCTGAATTTCGATATGGAGCAAGAAGGATTCGCCACCGGGCAGCGTGATTTGCGCCAGCAGGTCGGCGCGACGCTCCTCCACCCGCTGCGTTTGCGTATCCAGTAGCGTTACCTCGACAACGGAAAAACCGAATAAGTAGGTGGCAAAATCCCTTACCAGAATCTTGAGGATGCGCTTGGAAACGATGTCTTTCTTGCCCATGTCAGTCCAGCTATTGTATTGCTTGGCGGGAAACACTAGCGCCAATCGTAGTCATTTTAATCTTATTGTAGTCAATATACAGGATTTTAATGATAACACTTCAAGTGACAATCACATTGACCAGAGCAGTCCAAGCCCCCTTGCCGTCGCTGCTTATGCCGCGCACCCGTATCCACACCGATGATCCGGGGGTTAGCCCTTCGAGCAGAATATGCGAACTGGTGGCCGAGGTGGTGGCATGTTTCCAATTAGCTTCCACCGAAGGGTCGCCGTGGGCGATGTCCACTTCATAGCTTTTGGCGCCTTCCAAGCGGGCGACATGAATGACTAAGATGCCGCTGCCGGTTCCATGTGCAACCCTTAAATCGGCTGGGGCGGGTAGGGTCGTAGCATGGCTGGGGCGTGCGGTTTCTTTGCGTTGATCGTAGCCGGTGGATGCCAGCTTGGCGGGGTCTTGCTGCGCCACGAATTCCAAATAAGCGGTCAGGCGTTTGAGCAGGTCGGTCAGGTGATCGCGGGCGTTTTTGCGCAATCCAATCTTTACCGAGTCCCCGGTCAGGCTGGCATGATAGTAATCCTTATAGACCGCAAAAGCCTCGTTGATCTGTGCCAACGAAGGGGCGATGTCCGGCCAGGGTACGGGAAAGTTTGGGTTGTTGCTGAGGGAGGCGATGATGAAGCCGACCTTGGCTTGAAAATCGGCTTCGCTAAGACGTTCGAAAGTGACGATCAGTTTGGATTGCATGATGATTCTCCCATTGTTATTGTTGACTAAAGAAGTCGGTTAAACCATTCATTGATGACGGGAATATTCTATGCCTCTTTTTCAACGGAAAACAAGTGTGAATATTACCCAAAATTGATGGATTTGTTGCTTGGATTGGAGCGTCAAAGCTTGCTTTGACAGGCGAGGCTGGCTGGCATTTGCACGTCTCTTGTCAAAGCAAGCCCTTCGGCTTCGCTCAGGACAGGCGCTGACGCTCCCTTTACACTTGGAAATAAGCAACTTTTTCATCCGTGCGTAACATCAGTGCAAAATCATGACGAACTAGAGGTCAATGCAGCATTGCACCGAGGTCAATGCAATATCACATTGAGGTCAATGCAGCATTGCATCGAGGTCTATGCAGCATTGCATAGGGGTCTATGCAGCATTGCATTGGGGTCTATGCAGCATTGCATTGGGGTCTATGCAGCATTGCATCGAGGTCAATGTAGCATTGCATT